>NZ_JBWPVO010000003.1:311677-415696 GCF_056590155.1 Isoptericola sp. GX10416
GATCCAGCGCTGACCGCGGATCGTCTCCGTGAGCGAGTCCGCGGCGTCGACCCCCACGAGCATCAGCACGAAGAGGAAGAGCATCATCACGGCGCCCGTGTAGACGACCACCTGGACGATCCCGAGGAACGGCGCCTCCTGCGCCACGTAGAGCACCGCGAGGCCGATCATCACGAACACGATGCAGACGGCGGCGTGCACGGCGCGGCGCACCACGAGCAGCCCCGCGGCGGCGATCACCATGAGCGGTGCCAGCGTCCAGAAGAGGACCTCCTCACCGCCGCTCATCGCGTGCCCCCCTGGCCCGCCCGCGACGCCTCGCGGGCCGCGCGCTCACGAGCAGCCGACCGCCCGTCGATGTTGGACTCCTCGGCCGCGGCACGCGTCGCGGCGGCCCGGTCCTGGTCCGGACGCAGCCGGTGCTGGTCCGGCGTCGGCAGCGGCGCGTCCCCGGCGACGACGGCGGCCGCCGCGTCGAGCGTCGGGTCGTCCGGGCGGCGCTCGCGCACCCAGTCGACCTGTGCGGCGGTGGGTGCGCTCACCTCACCGCGGTAGTACTCGGTGTCCGTCGTGCCCTCGACCATGGGGTGCGGCGCGGCCAGCATGCCCTCGGCCAGCGGTGCCAGGATGTCCTGCTTCTCGTAGATCATGCCCTCGCGCGTGGGACCGGCGATCTCGTAGTCGTTGCTCATCGTGAGCGCCCGGGTGGGGCACGCCTCGATGCACAGCGCGCAGAAGATGCAGCGCAGGTAGTTGATCTGGTACACGCGGCCGTACCGCTCGCCCGGGCTCATGTGGGCGCCCTCGGGCAGGTCCGCGTTGTCGGCACCCTCGACGTAGATCGCGTCGGCCGGGCACGCCCAGGCGCACAGCTCGCAGCCGATGCACTTCTCCAGCCCGTCGGCGTACCGGTTGAGCTGGTGACGCCCGTGGTAGCGGGTCTGCGGAGCCGTCTTCTTCCGGGGGTACTCCTCGGTGACGGCCGGTCGGAACATCGACGAGAACGTCACGCCGAACCCGGCGACCGGGGCGAAGAGCTCGCCCACCGGCCCCTTGGTCGGGCGCAGCGGCTCGTACGGCTTGTCGGTCATCGCGTCTCCTCCGCGTCGACGTCGGCCGGGGAAGCCGGGGGGTCCTGCGGTGCCGGCGGCACCGTGCGACGGGCACGCGGCGAGGCCGGCAGCGCCTGTCCGGGCAGGGGTGGCACGGGGAAGCCGTCCGCGAACGCGTCGAACCCGCCGCCGTCGTCCGGGCCCGCGCCGCCGACCGCCCGCCTGTCGGGTGCCTTCCGGTCCGGCCACAACCACAGGATGACCATCACCAGGGCGAACACCACGAGGATCGCCACGATCATCTGCGTGCGGGTCACGCCCGACAGGCCGGCCCAGCGGAACGAGGCCAGCGCCACCAGCCACACGATGGCGAACGGGATGAGCACCTTCCAGCCGAACACCATGAACTGGTCGTAGCGCAGCCGCAGCAGCGTGCCGCGCACCCAGACGAAGAAGAACATCAGCACCCACACCTTGGCCAGGAACCACAGCACCGGCCACCAGCCGGTGTTGAGCACGCCGTCGCCGATCATCGACAGCGGCCACGGGGCGCGCCACCCGCCCAGGAAGAGCGTCGTGGCGACCGCGGAGACGTTGATCATCGCGATGTACTCGGCCAGGAAGAACCAGGCGAACTTCATCGACGAGTACTCGGTCATGTAGCCGGAGACGAGCTCGCCCTCGGCCTCGGGCAGGTCGAAGGGGAGCCGGTTCGTCTCCCCCACCATCGAGATGATGTAGACCACGAACGCCGGTGCCAGCGGCAGGAACCACCACAGGGCCGTCTGGGACTCCACGATCGACGAGGTCGACATCGACCCGGCCATGATGAAGACGCTCACCAGCGACAGCCCCATCGCCAGCTCGTAGCTGATGACCTGGGCGGTGGAGCGCACGGCGCCCAGCAGCGGGTACGTCGAGCCGGAGGACCAGCCGCCCAGCACGATGCCGTAGACGCCGATGGAGGCGCACGCCAGCACGTACAGCGTCGCCACCGGGAAGTCGGTGAGCTGTGCCGGGGTCGAGTAGTCCGTGAACGGGATGGTGACGCTCGGCCCGAACGGGATCACGGCGAAGACGAGCAGCGCGCAGAACACCGAGATCATCGGTGCCAGGAGGTACATGACCCGGTCGGCGCGCGTGACCGTCAGGTCCTCCTTGAGCAGCAGCTTCATCGCGTCGGCCAGCGACTGCAGCAGACCGATCGGACCGTGCCAGTTCGGCCCGGGACGCAGCTGCATGCGAGCCACGACCTTGCGCTCGAACCAGATCGCGAAGAGCACGCTCGTCAGCAGGAACACGATGATGAGCACGGCCTTGACGATGGTCGTCACGATCGTGTCCGCGCTGAAGTCGGCGGCGACTCCGGGGATCATGCGTCGTCTCCCTTCTCGGCCGGCGCGATCCGCACCGGCTCGCCGGGCCTGGCACCCAGGTCGTCGTGGACCCGGCAGCCCCGGGAGGCCGTCGGCAGCCACACCACGTGGTCGACCATCTCCGTGATCGCCACCGGCACGGTGACCGAGCCGCGGTCCGTGGAGACCGTCACCAGGTCGCCGTCGAACACGTCGAAACCGGCAGCCGTCACGGCGCTGACCCGCGCCACGGGGCGCTTCGCCGTCCCCGCCAGGTGCTCCTCCCCGTCCTGCAGCGCGCCGTCGTCGAGCATCAGGTGCCAGCTCGCGAGGACGGCGGTACCGGCGGCGACGGCGGGCGGCTCGGGCGGACCGGACCGCGGGGCGGCAGCCCGCCCGCCGGTCCACGCGCCGAACGCCGCGATCGCGCGGTGCGCGTCGAGCGGTTCGGCGGCGCCGAGGTCCACGTCGAGCTGGGCGGCGAGCGCGTCGAGCACCCGGTGGTCGGGCAGCGCCGACGACTCGAGCGCCTGGCCGAAGGAGCGCACGCGGCCCTCCCAGTTCCAGTAGGACCCGGCCCGCTCGACCGGTGGCGCGACGGGCAGCACGACGTCGGCCAGTGCGGTGGCCTCGGTGTGCCGCACCTCGAGCGCGACGACGAACCGGGCGGCACCGAGCGCCCGGCGGGCGTGCTCCGGGTCGGGCAGGTCGGCCAGCTCGAGGCCGCCCACCAGCGCGCCGGTGAGCTGACCGACGCTCAGGGCGTCGAGGATGCCGTCCGTGTCCAGGCCGGGGGTGTCGGGCAGCGACCCGACGTCGACGCCCCACGCCGCGGCGACCTCGGCCCGGGCCGCGTCGTCGACCAGCGGGCGGCCACCCGGCAGCAGGCCCGGCAGCAGGCCGGCCTCGACGCCGCCACGCTCACCGGCGCGCCGCGGGATCCAGGCGATCCGGGCACCCGTCGCCTCCGCGAGGCGCAGCGCCGCCGTGTACGCGCCGGGCGCACCGGCGAGGCGTTCGCCGACGAGCACGACGGCGCCCTCCTGGCCGAGCGCACCGGCCACGTCCTCGATCGTCTCGCGGTCTGCTCCGGCGGGCACCAGGCCGCCGTCGGCCTGGGTGGCGAGGGTGCTCAGCCAGTCCGCCTCCGTGCCGGGCGCCGTCGGCAGCAGGGTGCCGTCCAGCCGGGCCAGGCCGCGGCTGCGGAACGGCGCCACCGAGAACACGCGCGCGCCGGCCTTCACGGCCTTGCGCAGGCGCAGGAACGTGATGCCGCCCTCCTCCTCGGCCTCCAGGCCGGCGAGCAGGACCGCGGGCGCGGCCTCCAGGTCGGCGAACGTGACGCCGACGCCGGTGCCCGCCACCCGGTGCGCGAGGAACGCCGTCTCCTCGACCGAGTGCACACGGGCACGCTGGTCGACGTCGTCGGTCCGCAGCACCGTCCGGGCGAACCGGGACCAGGCGAAGGCGTCCTCCACGGTGAGCCGGCCGCCCGGCAGGACGCCGACCCCGCCGTCGTCCCGCGCGGTGGCCAGGCCCTGCGCCGCGACCTCCAGGGCCTCGACCCACGACGCCGGCCGCAGCTCGCCGTCCTCACGGACCAGCGGCGTCGCGATCCGGTCCGGAGCGGACTGCCACGTGAACGCGAAGCGGTCCTTGTCGGTGATCCACTCCTCGTTGACCGCCGGGTCGTCGCCGGCCAGCCGGCGCATCACCTTGCCGCGGCGGTGGTCGACGCGGATCGCGGCCCCGCACGAGTCGTGCTCGGCGATGCTCGGGCTCGAGACCAGGTCGAACGGGCGCGAACGGAACCGGTAGGCAGCGCTGGTCAGCGCACCCACCGGGCAGATCTGCACCGTGTTCCCGGAGAAGTAGGAGGCGAACGGCTGGCCCGAGACGTCGGGCTGCGCGATGCCGAGCGGGACGTCGACCACCTTCGAACGGTCGTCCCCGGGCGGCGCGAAGTCCAGCACCTGCTCGTCGAAGCGGCCGATCTGCTGCTCCGCGCCGCGCTCCTGCAGCGCGATGAACTCGTCGCCGGCGATCTCCTCGCTGAAGCGGGTGCAGCGCTGGCACAGCACGCACCGCTCGCGGTCGAGGAGCACCTGGGAGGAGACGTGGATGGGCTTGGGGAAGGTGCGCTTGATGTCGACGAACCGTGACGTCGCCCGGCCGTTCTTCATGGCCTGGTTCTGCAACGGGCACTCGCCGCCCTTGTCGCAGACCGGGCAGTCGAGGGGGTGGTTCATGAGGAGCATCTCCATGATGCCCTCCTGCGCCTTGTCCGCGACCGGCGAGGTGCGCTGCGTCTTGACGACCATGCCCGGCGTGACGGTCATGGTGCAGGACGCCTGCGGCTTCGGCATGGCGCGCACGTTGCCCTCGCGGTCCGGCATGGCGACCTCGACGAGGCACTGGCGGCACGCCCCGGCCGGCTCCAGCAGCGGGTGGTCGCAGAACCGCGGGATCTCGATGCCGACCTGCTCCGCCGCGCGGATGATCAGCGTCCCCTTCGGCACGGTGACCTCGACCTCGTCGATCGTGCAGGTCACGGTCTCCACGGGGGCGTCGGCCGCGCCGGGCGTCCCCTTGTCCGTGGTGGCGGTCATCGGTGGCCTCCCGCACCCGCGAGCGCCGGCGGCGCCTGGGGTGTGTCGTCGAACAGCGTGGACCGGGCCGGGTCGAACGGGCAGCCCCGGCCGTCGAGGTGCGCCTCGAACTCGTCCCGGAAGTACTGGATGCTCGAGGTGATGGGCGACGTCGCCCCGTCACCCAGCGCGCAGAACGCGCGGCCGAGGATGTTGTCGCACAGGTCGAGCAGCAGGTCGATGTCGGGGGCGGTGCCCTCGCCGGCCTCGATGCGGTGCAGCACCTGCTTGAGCCAGTAGGTCCCCTCCCGGCACGGTGTGCACTTGCCGCAGGACTCGTGGGCGTAGAAGTCCGTCCAGCGGCTCACGGCGCGCACCACGCAGGTGGTCTCGTCGAAGATCTGCAGCGCCCGGGTGCCGAGCATGGACCCCGCCGCCCCGACCGACTCGTAGTCGAGGGGGACGTCGAGGTGCTCCGCCGTGAACAGCGGCGTCGAGGACCCGCCCGGCGTCCAGAACTTCAGCTCGTGGCCCTCGCGGACCCCGCCGGCGAGGTCGAGGAGCTCGCGGAGCGTGATGCCGAGCGGCGCCTCGTACTGCCCCGGCCGGGTCACGTGCCCCGACAGGGAGAACAGGCCGTGGCCCTGCGACTTCTCGGTCCCCATCGACGCGAACCACTCGGCACCCTTGGCCACGATGCCGGGCACGGACGCGATCGACTCGACGTTGTTCACCACGGTGGGGCGGGCGTACAGGCCGGCGACGGCAGGGAACGGCGGCTTGAGGCGCGGCTGGCCCCGCTTGCCCTCGAGGGAGTCGAGCAGCGCCGTCTCCTCGCCGCAGATGTACGCGCCGGCCCCCGCGTGCACCGTCACCTCGAGGTCGAACCCCGACCCCTGGACGTCGGTGCCGAGATAGCCCGCGTCGTAGGCCTCCTGCACGGCGGCCAGGAGGCGGCGGTAGACGTGCAGCACCTCGCCACGGACGTAGATGAACGCGTGGTGGCACCCGATGGCGTAGCTCGTGATCGCCACGCCCTCGATCAGGTGCTGCGGGCTGGCGAGCATCAGCGGGATGTCCTTGCAGGTGCCCGGCTCGGACTCGTCGGCGTTGACCACCAGGTAGCGCGGTCCGCCGTCGGGCGCGGGGAGGAAGCCCCACTTCATGCCGGTCGGGAAGCCCGCGCCGCCGCGTCCGCGCAGCCCCGAGTCCTTGACCGCCTGCACCAGGTCCGCCGGGTCCTGCGCCAGCGCGGCACGCAGACCCTCGTAGCCACCGTGGGCCAGGTAGGTCTCCAGCGTCCACGACCGCTCGGCGTCCCAGGTGTCGCTGAGCACCGGCGTGAGCACGTCAGTCATCAGAACCCTCCGTTCGCTTGCCCGGCTCCGACGCGTCCGGCATGCCCGGCTTCTCGTCCTGCGCCGTCGTCGGTTTGCGCTCGGCGCTGGACTGCGCCGTGCCCGTCTCCGGCGGCACCTCGGTCGCCGGCTCGCCCGCCGCGTCCGCGCCGTCGGGCTCGGGGGCGGTCCAGCCCCGCTCGCGCGCGATCCGCAGACCCTCGAGCGTGGGGCCGCCGGCGCCCGTGCCCTCGTCGGCCCGCCCGTCGGGGAAGCCCGCGAGGATCCGGCTCGTCTGCTTGAACGAGCACACGCTCGACGCCCCGCGGGTCGGCACGACCTCCTCGCCCGCCCGGAGGCGGTCGGCGATCTCGGTGGCCGACTGCGGGGTCTGGTTGTCGAAGAACTCCCAGTTGACCATCATCACGGGGGCGTAGTCGCAGGCCGCGTTGCACTCGACGCGCTCCAGCGTGATCGAGCCGTCCGGCGTGGTCTCGTCGTGACCGACGTCGAGGTGCTCGGACAACCGGTCGAAGATCGTGTCCCCGCCCATCACGGCGCACAGCGTGTTGGTGCACACGCCCACCGTGTACGTCCCGTTGGGGTGGCGCTTGTACTGCGTGTAGAACGTCGCGACGGCCGAGACCTCGGCGGCGGTCATCTCCAGCCGCTCGGCGCAGAACAGGATCCCGTCCCGGCTCACGTAGCCGTCCACCGACTGCACCAGGTGCAGCATCGGCAGCAGCCCGGACCGCGGGTCGGGGTAGCGTGCCGTGATCTGCTCGGCGTCGGCCGTGAGCGCGGCCAGCGTCTCGGCGTCGTACCCCGTGCGCGACCGTGCGCCCACCGGTTCGGCCGTCATCGGTCCACCCCTCCCAGCACCGGGTCCAGGGACGCGACGGCGACGACGACGTCGGCCACCTGGCCGCCCTCGCACAGCACCGACACGGCCTGGAGGTTGTTGAACGACGGGTCGCGGAAGTGCGCCCGGTATGGTCTCGTGCCGCCGTCGGACACGAGGTGCACACCCAGCTCGCCGCGGGGGTGCTCGACCGTCTGCCACGTCTGCCCGGCCGGGACCCCGAACCCCTCGGTCACCAGCTTGAAGTGGTGGATGAGGGCCTCCATCGAGTTGCCCATGATGTGGCGGATGTGGTCCAGCGAGTTGCCCTGGCCGTCGGCCCCGACGGACAGCTGGGCCGGCCAGGCGATCTTCTTGTCCGCGACCATCACGCGCGCGCCCTCCGTGTCGTCGAGGCGCTGCAGGCACTGCTCGACGATCTTCAGCGACTGGTAGCACTCCTCGAGGCGCAGCACCACGCGCGAGTACGAGTCGGCGGCCGTGTCGGTCGGGACGTCGAAGTCGTACGTCTCGTACCCGCTGTACGGGAAGGCCTTGCGCACGTCGTACGGGTGCCCGGCCGAGCGCAGCACCGGGCCGGTGATGCCGAGGGCGAAGCAGCCCGCCAGGTTCAGCACGCCGACGTCCGTGAGACGCGACTTGAAGATCGGGTTGGCCAGCATCAGGTCGCCGAGCTGGCCCAGGTACCCGCGCACCTTGGGCAGCGCCGCGCGGACCTGGTCCGTGAAACCCTCCGGCGCGTCCGTCGCGACGCCGCCCGGACGGACGTACGCGTGGTTCATGCGCAGGCCGGTGATCGCCTCGAAGAGCCGCAGGATCTCCTCCCGCGCGGTGAAGCCGATCGTCATGACCGTCGTCGCGCCCATCTCGTTGCCGCCCGTACCGAGGCAGACGAGGTGCGAGGCGACGCGGTTGAGCTCCATCATCAGCACCCGGATGACGCTCGCGCGCTCGGGGATGTCGTCGGTGATGCCCAGCAGCCGCTCCGTGCCGAGGCAGTAGGCGGTCTCCTGGAACAGCGGCGCGAGGTAGTCCATCCGGGTGCAGAACGTGGTGCCCTGCGTCCAGGTGCGGTACTCCATGTTCTTCTCGATGCCCGTGTGCAGGTAGCCGATGCCGCAGCGCGCCTCGGTCACCATCTCGCCGTCGATCTCGAGCATCAGCCGCAGCACGCCGTGCGTCGACGGGTGCTGGGGACCCATGTTGACGACGATCCGCTCCTCGCCGATCGCCTCGCGCGCGATCTCGTCCCAGTCGCCGCCGGAGGCCTCGAAGCCCGGCACGCTGGGGCCGTAGTCCTCGCTCGGCGGGCGGGTCGAGCGCGCCGCGTGCGGGCTGTCATACGCGGGCGCGGTCATGAGTACTGCCTCCTCGTGTCCGGCGGCGGCACCGTGGCGCCCTTGTACTCCACGGGGATGCCACCGAGCGGATAGTCCTTGCGCTGGGGGTGCCCGGGCCAGTCGTCCGGCATCTCGATGCGGGCCAGGCCGGGATGGCCGTCGAACACGATCCCGAAGAAGTCCCAGGTCTCGCGCTCGTGCCAGTCGTTCGTCGGGTAGACGCCGGTGGTCGTGGGGACGTGCGGGTCGGCGTCCGGGCAGGTCACCTCGAGGCGCAGCCGGCGCGCGTGGGTCACCGACGTCAGGTGGTAGACGGCGTGCAGCTCGCGCCCGGCGTCCTCCGGGTAGTGCACGCCCGAGACCCCGAGGGAGAGCTCGAAGCGCAGGTCCTGGTCGTCACGCAGCACCTGGCAGACCCGCACGAGGTGCTCGCGGGCGACGTACAGCGTCAGCTCCGCGTCAAGGCTCGGCCCGTCGCCCTCGGCGGACCGGCGCGGGTCCGTGATCATGACCCGCTCCACGGCGTCGCCGAACGCGACGCCCTGCTCGTCGAGGACCTCCGCGAGGACGTCGACGGCCTCGTCGAACCAGCTCCCGTAGGGGCGCGTGGCGGCCGGGGGCATCGTGACCGTGCGCACCAGCCCGCCGTAGCCCGACGTGTCGCCCGTGTCGTGCGCCCCGAACATGCCCGTCCGCTCGGCGACGAGCTCCGCCGTCGGCTCCGGCAGGTCATGACCTCCGCGGGCGACCTCGCGCCCCTCGCCGGCCGTCACCGCAGCAGCCCGATCATCTGGGACGTGGGCGTCGCCTCGAGCGCCGCCGCCTCGGCAGCCTTCGCCGCCTCGACCCGGTTCACGCCGAGCGGCGCGTCCTGGATCTGCTGGTGCAGCGCGAGGATCGCGTTGATCAGCATCTCGGGACGCGGCGGGCAGCCCGGCAGGTAGATGTCGACCGGCAGGACGTGGTCGACACCCTGCACGATCGCGTAGTTGTTGAACATGCCGCCGCTGGACGCGCACACGCCCATCGACAGCACCCACTTGGGCTCGCTCATCTGGTCGTAGACCTGCCGCACGACGGGCGCCATCTTCTGGCTGACGCGCCCGGCTACGATCATCAGGTCCGCCTGGCGCGGCGACGCCCGGAAGACCTCCATGCCGAACCGGGACAGGTCGAAGCGCGACGCACCGGCCGCCATCATCTCGATGGCGCAGCACGCCAGCCCGAACGTCACCGGCCACACGGACGCCTTGCGCAGATAGCCCGCGAGGTCCTCGATCGTCGTGAGCAGGAAGCCCGACGGCGATTCCTCCAGCCCCATGTCTCCTCCTTCGCGGAGCGTCGGTGCCACCGCGGTGGCACCCTTGCCGAACTTCCTGTCAGACCCAGTCGAACCCGCCGCGCCGCCACTCGTAGACGAACGGCACGGTGATCAGCACCAGGAAGATGAGCATCGCCGCCAACCCGAACCCGGCCAGGACGACGAAGTCCACGGCCCACGGGTAGAGGAAGACGACCTCGATGTCGAACACGATGAACGTCATCGCCACGAGGTAGTACTTGATCGGCAGCCGGCCGCCGCCCATCGCGAGCGGCGTCGGCTCGATGCCGCACTCGTAGGCGTCGAGCTTGGCGCGGTTGTAGCGCTTGGGCCCGATGACGGCGCTCGCCGCCACCCCGCCGAGCGCGAGGACGGCGGCGATCCCCATGAGGACCAGCACCGGGACGTACGGGTTGCTCATCGGATCTCCTCCACGCTTGCGTCACTCCGTCGTGCCACGTCGGGTCTCATGCCCAGCTCCTCCAGGGCTCCTCGGCCTCATGCACGGGGCACCACCCTCGTCAGTCCCGCGATCACCCGGTCGACCCAGTCGCCGCCGCGGGGCTCGTAGCAGTCCGAGAGCAGCTTGAGGACGAACTGCATGACGACCCGCCGTGGCAGCCCGTACCGCACGCACAGCCGCATCACCGCGGGGTGCTCGATCAGGCGCACGAACCATCGCCCGAGCGTGTAGTAGCCGCCCAGGTCGTCACGCATCCGGTCGGTGTAGGTGGTCAGCGTGCGTTCGCGGGCGTCGTCGGTGACGCGGGTGCGGGCCTGCGCGATCGCGTCGGCGGCCACGCGGCCGGCCTGCAGCGCGTAGGCGATGCCCTCGCCGTTGAACGGGCTGACCATGCCGGCGGAGTCGCCGACGAGCAGCGCCCCGTCGGCGTACATCGGGGTCCGGTTGAACCCCATCGGCAGGGCCGCGCCGCGCACGGGACCGACCTGGTTGTCGGGCGTGAAGCCCCACTCGGCGGGCGTGTTGCGCATCCAGGCGGCCATCAGCGCGCGGTAGTCGTGCCCGGTGGCGGACTGGCGTGCCGGCGTCGAGCTCACGGAGCCGAGGCCGACGTTGGCGGTGCCGTCGCCGAGCGCGAAGATCCAGCCGTAGCCGGGCAGGAGGTTCGACTCCCCCGGCACGCCGTCCCACAGCTCGAGATGGGACTCCATGAAGGCGTCCTCGTGACGGGATGTGGTCCCGCCGGCCTGGTCGGTGCGGAAGTAGGTGCGGACAGCGGTACCCATGGGGCGGTCGTCCCGGCGGGTGATGCCGAGCGTGGTCGCGAACCGTGAGGACACGCCGTCGGCGGCGACGACGACGGGGGCGCGGTAGGTGGTCGCGGGCCCGTCGGCGCGGCCGCGGCCGTCGAGCGGCTGGGCCGTGACGCCCACGACCCGGCCGCTGCGCTCGTCGGTGAGCGCCCCGGCGACCCGGGTCCGCTCGACGAGCTTGGCGCCGGAGGCCTGCGCGTGCTGGACCAGCCGGTGGTCGAGCGACATGCGGGACCGGGCCATCCCGTAGCCGGGGTAGGTGGTGAGCTCGGGCCAGGCGAGCTCCCAGGACCGTCCGCCGGCCACGACGCGCAGGCCCTCGTTGCGGATCCAGCCGTCGTCGGCGCGGGTGTCGACGCCCATCCGGGCGAGCTCCGCCACGGCGCGCGGCGTCAGGCCGTCGCCGCAGATCTTGTCCCGGGGGAAGGACGCCTTGTCCAGCAGAAGGACGTCGAGACCGGCGGAGGCGCACCAGTGCGCGGTCGAGGCGCCGGCCGGCCCGGCGCCCACGACGATCACGTCTGCGTCGTCGCGATGCGATGCTCGCACTGCCCCACCTCCCTCGAAGAGAGACCCCGACTCCGTTGCCGGGGACGTCTTGTGAACTCAGTCACAACGTACCTGCGCGTCACTCTAGTCACGATCCTCCGCAGATGTGTAGGAAGGCAAACCTTCCCTGGCGCGCACGCTGGCGTCGAGGCAGGTCGCGACATACGGTCGAACCGCATCCGCGCACCGACCGACCACGCACCTCTCATCAGGAGGCACCGCACCATGAAGGCAACGACCGCGCTCGTCATCGGCGCCGCACTGGGCTACTTCCTCGGCACGGAGAAGGGTCGCTCGACCCTCGACCAGGCCAAGGGGTGGGCCACCGAGACCTGGCACGACCCTCGGGTCCAGGAGAAGGTCGCGGAGTTCAGCAAGAGCTGACCGCGGCCTCGGCCTGCCGAACATCGAGTTCCGGACCGTTCTGGCTCACCAGAACGGTCCGGAACTCGTTGTTCGGCGGCCAGGGAGACCGGGGGCGGTCAGGGAGACCGGGGGCGGTCAGGGGCGGACGGCGCGGTGCAGGGCGACGATGCCGCCCGACAGGTTCCGGTAGCCCACCTGCGCCCACCCGGCGTCCAGCATCAGCCGGCCGAGCGCCTCCTGGTCCGGCCAGGCGCGGATCGACTCCGCCAGGTACTCGTAGGAGTCCTTCTCCCGCGTCACCGTGGACGCCACGACGGGCAGCGCCCGCATCAGGTACTCGAGGTAGGCCCGCCGGAACGGCGCCCACGTCGGGTGCGAGAACTCGCTGATGACGATCCGCCCGCCCGGCCGCACGACCCGCAGCATCTCGGCCAGCGCCGCCGAGGTGTCGACCACGTTGCGCAGGCCGAAGCTGATCGTCACCACGTCGAAGGCGGCGTCCGCGAACGGCAGCCTGGTGGCGTCCCCCGCCACGAACGGCAGGTCCCCCCGACGCGACTTGCCCACCTGGAGCATGCCGAACGAGAAGTCCGAGGGCACGACGACGGCACCGGCGTCCGCGAACGGCTCGCTGGACGTCCCCGTCCCGGCCGCCAGGTCGAGCACCCGTTCCCCGGGGCTCGCGTCGACCGCCGCGACGGTGATCCGTCGCCACCGGCGGTCCTGCCCGAGCGAGATCAGGTCGTTCGTCAGGTCGTACCGCCGAGCGATCCCGTCGAACATCGACGCGACCTCGGCGGGGTTCTTCTCCAGGCTGGCGCGGGACACGTCGCACATCGTGCCACGTCTGCCCCGGACCGGCCGCCGGGACCCTGCCACGCGGGCGTCACGGTGCGTCGGCGGCGTATCCTGGACGCGATGTCCGCCACGCCCCACCCGGCGCCGGTACCGCCGTCGGGCGCGTCCTCCGGCAGTCGCACGTACGCCACCGAGCCCCAGCCGCTCGTCGTGCGCACCACGCGCATCGACCCCCTGCCGGCAGACCTGACGGCCCTGGTGGACCTGCTCCCGGACACGCAACCGCTGACGTGGGTGCGCCGGGGCGACGGCCTCGTCGGCTGGGGAGAGGCGCTGCGGCTCGACACGTTCGGGCCGGGCCGGTTCGCCGACGCCGAGGCCGCCTGGCGCTCCACGCTCGCCCGCGCCGTCGTGCGCGACGAGGTCGGCCTGCCCGGCACCGGACCGGTCGCGTTCGGCACCTTCGCGTTCGACGACGGCGGAAACGGCGACCACTTCGACGGCGCCCGCCCGGAGGGCTCGCTCGTCGTGCCCCGCGTGGTCGTCGGACGGCGCGGGGACGTGTCGTGGATGACGACGATCGCGCCCGGGGACCAGCTGGAGGCCCCCGGTCCCGACGCCCTCGCCCGGACCGTGCGCGAACCGGTCACCGACCCCGGGCGGGTGACCCTCGCCGACGGTGCCGTCGCCGCCCGCGACTGGCCCGCCGTCGTCGCCGAAGGTGTCGAACGGATCCAGGCCGGCGAGCTCGAGAAGGTCGTCCTGGCCCGCGAGGTGCTCGCCACCGCGGAACGCCCGGTCGACCCGCGCTGGGTGCTGCGCCGGCTCGCCGACGGCTACTCCTCCTGCTGGACGTTCTCCGTGGCCGGGATGGTGGGTGCCACGCCCGAGCTGCTCGTGCGCAGCGAGAAGGGCCTCGTGACGTCCCGCGTGCTGGCGGGCACCATCCGTCGCGAGCCGGGCATGAGCGACGACGACGCCCTGCTGCACGCGGCCCAGCTCGCCCGCTCCTCGAAGGACCTCGAGGAGCACGAGTTCGCCGTCAGCTCCGTCGCGGGTGCCCTCGAGCCGTTCTGCTCCTCGATGAACGTGCCGGACGCGCCGTTCGTGCTGCACCTGCCCAACGTCATGCACCTGGCCTCCGACGTCACGGCCGTGCTCGACCCGGGCTCCCGGGCCAGCTCGCTGACGCTCGCGGCGGCGCTGCACCCCTCCGCCGCCGTCTGCGGCACCCCGACCGTCGCCGCCCGCGACCTCATCCGCGAGATCGAGGGCATGGACCGCGCCCGGTACGCCGGGCCGGTCGGCTGGGTCGGGGCCGACGGCGACGGCGAGTGGGGCATCGCGCTCCGCTCGGCGGAGCTCGGCGACGACCCGCGGCACGTGCGGCTTTTCGCCGGCTGCGGGATCGTGGCGGCGTCCGACCCGCAGTCCGAGCTGGCCGAGTCCGAGGCCAAGCTGGTGCCGATGTCCTGGGCGCTCGGCGCCGCCTGACCGACGGACCCGGTCAGTCCTCCCAGACCTGCTCGCGGAAGCTGCTCCACACCTGCTCCTCGGAGACGGCACCGAGGAACCCGATCGCCGGGTTCGCCAGGGCCAGCAGCCACCCGGTGAGCGTCGGTGGGTCCTCCGGGTCGACGACGAGGCGCTCACCGTCCGGCAGGCCGGCCCGCAACGAGGTGAGGTACATCGTGGCGTCGCCCTCCAGGGTCACCCGGCCGGCCTCCGTGATCGTCCCCCCGTCGCCGGTGCCGGCGTCGGCGTACGTCTTGAGCCGGAAACCGTCGAGCTCGACGCGGTCCGCCACGATCTTCAGCGCCAGACGGCGCCCGCTCGGCGTCGCCGCGGGCACCGAGACGACCGAGACGGACTGCAGACCCTCCATGCGCAGGTCCTCGGACTTCAGCTCGCCCGGGACGGAGAAGACGTCCGCATCCTCGCGGCCGCCCTGCGTCACCGGTGGCCCGTCCTCCTTTGGCGGTGCGGGTTCGTCGTCGCCGTCCTGCGGCTCGTCGGAGGCGCCCTCCGCCCCGTCGGATCCCGCGCCGTCGTCCGGGCCGCCGTCCGCGGCACCTTCGTCCGGGCCGTCGTCCGCGGCGCCGTCGTCCGGGTCGCCGTCGTCCGGGTCGTCGTCCGCGGCGTTGTCGCCCGCTGAGGGCGACGGGGACGGCTCGGCGTCCCCGTCGCCCTCAGGATCGTCCGGGCAGGTGACGCCGAACCAGTCGCACAGGACCGGCCCGCGCACCGCGCCGGACGCCGCCGGCTCGGCCGGGAGCGGCGCCACCGCGAGGGCGAGCGCCGCGAGGGCGCCCACCGCCGCGGAGTGGCGCGGGCCGCCGTCGGGCACCTCGACGGGCTCCGGGGCGGCGCCGTCGTCCGGGGCCTCCCGGGACCCGGTTGCTTCTGTCGCCTCCGGGGTTTCCGGGGCCGCTGTGGCTCCCGGGGCGTCCGGGGCCACGTCGCGGGGCAGCCAGGACACGGCGAGGATCCCACCGACGACGCCCAGCACCATGCCGATGCCGAAGCCTCCGAGGTTGACCCCGAGCAGCGAGTACACGGCGATCCCGATCGTCAGGATGCCGTAGAACACCCGGAACTGCGGCTGGGCCAGGAGCAGCGCGCCGAGCAGGACGAGCACGAGCGGCAGCAAGGTCGTCTGCATGCCCTCGATGCCGAGCTGGATCTCGAACCCGTCGATCCGCAGCCGGCCGGAGAACCAGAGGACCACGCCGGCCAGCACCGCGAGCACCCCGCCGGCGAAGGGCCGCGTGCGCCGCCACCCGGCGAACCGCACGCGGCGGCTCGCCGGGACGGCGGGAGCCTGCGCGGCACGCCCCCCGCCCCCTCTCAGAAGCACTCTTTACCGTCGGTCAGGCGCAGGTGCAGGTCCGCGAGCTTGAAGACGGCTGCCGACGTGCTCATGGAGACCTGCTGGAGTCCGTCGATCCTGATGGAGTCCGAGTCCATGGCGAAGTCGCCCTTGCTGCCCTTGGCCTTCGTCGTGACCGTGGAGGCGTCCACGCCGATGCGGATCTCCCCGAAGGTCGCGGTGCCGCGCAGGTCGCTCATGCCGATCTGCAGGTCGGTGGCCTCGACCGGGTTCTTCGGATCGGTGCCCGCGGAGATCATCAGGCCCAGCGGCATGCCGGGGACCTTCACCGACTGGCAGAGGTTGTCGAGCGTGGCGTCCTTGATGTTGGCGATCGCCACCGGGTGCTTGGCGCCCTTGGCGTCCTTGGCCACTCCGGCGTACTGCGAGAAGCCGGTCCCGTCGAGCTTGTCCGCCGAGATCTTGAACTGCTGGCCGGAGACCGCCATCGAGACGGGGACCGAACCCTGGGCGACACCGACGGACAGTGCGCCGATCAGTGCCACTGTCGGCACGGTGGCCAGCAGGGCGCGCCCGCGCCGGGTGCGGGTCAGAGAGCTGATCTTCATCGTTCCTCCCACTCACGGATGGGCGACGCCGATGTCGCCCGACGGCGTGACACTACGACTCTATTGAGGCAGCGTCAATAGTGTCGACCGTATCCGGCCCTAGGATCAGCACATGGCGCCACGCACCCGGATGAGTCCCGACGAACGACGCCAACAGCTCCTCGCGCTGGGCGTGGCAGCCCTGGCCGACCGGCCCCTCGAAGCCGTGACCGTCGAGGACCTCGCCGCCGCCGCCGGCGTCTCCCCCGGGCTCGTGCACCACTACTTCGGCAGCCGCCAAGGGCTGCACTCCGCGATCGTGCGCACCGCCCGCGACGCCATGCTGCACGCCACCGAACCCCGCGAAGACCTGCCGCCACGGGCGCGCCTGCGCGACACCCTCGACCGCTTCGTCGAGTTCGTGCGCGAGCACGAGGCCACCTTCTACTCGCTCGTGCGCGGCACCGCGAGCGGCGACGAGAGCGTGCGCGCCACGGTGCAGCACGCGCGCGACGTCCTCGCCGGATACCTGCGCGACGTCTTCCAGGAGATCGGCGTCGCACCCGGGCCGCTGCTCGACACCGCGCTGCACTCCTGGATCTCGTTCGCCGAGCAGGCACTCATCGAAGCCGCGGGCGATCCCGCCGTCCCGGCCGCGGAGCTGACGGTGTTCCTCGAGCGCAGCGCCATCGGGGTCGCCGGGGCGCTCGACCCGGCCCTGCGGCCGGAAGCCTGACACGAAAGACCCCGGGGCGACCGACGGACGAAAGGGGGGCGTCGGTCGCCCCGCGCAGGGGCTCGGCGGGGGTCAGCCGCCGAACATCTCGCGCAGCCAGCCGGGGATGTTCTCGGGCTGCGTCGGGTCGGAGGACTCGCCGCCCTGGTCGGCCCCGCCGTCGTCGGACCCCTGACCCTCGCCCGAGCCAGGGCTCTGCCCGCCCGGCGCACCGGAGCCCGTGGTGTCCTCCCGCACCGCGAACGTGACGTCCACCGTCTGCGACCGACCGTCGCGGACATAGGTGAGCGTGGCCTGCTCGCCGGCCGTGCGCTCCCGGACGTGCGCCGTGAGCGACTCCGCGCCGTTCACCGAGTCCTCGTCCACCGCGACGATCACGTCACCGGCCCGCAGACCGGCCTCGGCCGCGGGCGAGCCCTCGGTGATCTCGCCGACCTCCGCGCCGCGCCGCGTGACGCCGTCGGCGGTCGCCGTGGCGTCCCGGAGCGAGACGCCCAGGAACGCGTGCTCGGCGGTGCCGCCCTCGATGAGCTGGTCGGCGACGCTCGTGCCCAGGTTCACCGGGATGGCGAAGCCCAGGCCGATCGAGCCGGAGCGGTTCCCCCCGCCGGACAGGGTGGCGATCGACGACGTGATGCCCACGACCCGGCCCTGCGCGTCGAACAGCGGACCACCCGAGTTCCCAGGGTTGATCGCGGCGTCGATCTGGATCGCGTTGGTGACGACGACCTCGTTCGAGTCCTCGCCCGACGCGGCCACGGGCCGGTCCAGGGCCGAGACGATGCCCGTCGTGGCAGTGTTCGCCAGACCCAGCGGGTTGCCGACGGCGAGGACCGAGTCGCCGACCTGCACGGCCTCCGAGTCACCGAAGGTGGCCGGCTGCAGGTCGTCCGGCGCGTCGTCGAGCTGCACGACGGCGAGGTCTGTGGTCGGGTCGGTGCCCACGATCGTCGCCTCGTACAGCCGGCCGTCGCTGAGGGTGACCTGCACGGTCCCCTCCGAGGCGGACGCGACCACGTGGTTGTTCGTCAGGACGTGACCCTCGGCGTCCAGGACGACGCCGGACCCCTCCGACCCGCCGGCCTGCCCGGAGACCTGGATCGCCACGACCGACGGCGCGACGGCGGAGGTGACGGCCTGCCAGTCGGGGTTCTGGTCGCTCGAGCTCGCCACGGGCGCCGCCTCGGACTGCTCCGGCGCGCCGACCTCGGCGAGCGACGCGGCGGGGTCGTCGGCCAGCGGGCCGGTGATCGCGTACGTCGCGCCGCTCGCGAGCACCGCGGCTCCGGCCGCCGCGGCCACGACCGGGACCCACACCGAGCGCTGGCGCGTGGCCGCCGCCGGGTGCTGCTGGTACTGCATGTGCTGCTGGTAGCCGGGCTGGTACGACGGCGCACCGCCACCGTAGGGCGCGCGCGGGTCGGCGGTGCGATATGGCTGCTGCTGGGTCGCCCAAGGGTGCGCGAACTGCGCCGGGCGGTGCGGCTCGGCCGGGCCGTGCTGCTGCTCCCGCGAACCCGCGTGCTGCGGCTCGGTCGGCTGGGTGACGGGGTGCTCGCCTGCGGACGGCTGCTGCGGTGACGTGTCGTCGGTGCTCATGTGCCCTCTCCCTCGATGTCCTGGGTACAGGAAACACCGTGATCCTGGAGCGGCCCTTGGCTGAACCTGTGAAACCCCTGGCAATCGGTATCAGCGCAGGTCAGCGATGCACTACCTCGCCAGGCGGGCCACTACCTCGGCGTGGATGCGGGCCGTGAGGTCGCGGGACTCCGCCAGCCGCGCGGCACGCGCCACCGGCACCTCGATCACCCGGACCCCGTGCGACGGCCCGGCGAGCACGTGCCGCAGGGACGGGACGTCCTCGACGAGCTGGTGGTCCACGCCGTAACCGGCACACAGCTGGGCGAGGTGCGCGCCGTGCGGCGTGCCGAAGACCCGCTCGAACGTCGACGCCGCGTCCGGACCGGTGGCCGCCAGCGCCCCGTGCTCGAGGGTCGCGAAGATCGAGCCGCCGTCGTCGTTCACCACGACCACGTCGAGGTCGACGGCGGGCTCGCCGGGGCCGCGCAGCAGCCCGCCCACGTCGTGCAGGAACGTCAGGTCGCCGACGAGCACGCGGGTCCGACGGCCCGCACGACCGGCCCCGACGGCGATGCCCGTCGCGGTGGAGACGGTGCCGTCGATCCCCGCCAGACCACGGTTCGCGAGCACCGTCGGGATCGGGCCCGGCTCGAGACCGAGCACGAGGTCGAGGTCGCGCACCGGGTTCGAGGCGCCCACGACCAGGACGTCGTCCCCGCCGCTGGCGGCGACGACGGCGCGGGCGACGGCGAGCGCCGCGTGCGGAGCGCCGCGCAGTCCGGCCCGCACCGCCTCGTCGGACGTCACGGCCGCCACGACCCCGGCCGCAGCGTCGCTCGCCGCACGCCACCGCGCCGCGAAGGCCCCGCCGTCGGCCGGTGCCGACGGTTCGAACCACCGCTCGTGCAGGGCGTCGACCACCCGGGTCGCGTTGCGGGCGGCGTCCGGCCACGGGCCACCACCGGGCGCGACGACGGTGACGGCCACGTCGGGTCGGGCGAGCAGCCGCTGCACCGGGCGGGACAGGGTGGGGTGCCCGAGGACCACGACCTGGTCGACGCCGTCGGCCACGCCGTCCACACCCAGCACCGACCGGTAGGCGGTCACCGCGAGGTCGCCACGCCCGGCTCCGGCCGAGGGCTCGGCGAGCAGCGGCCAGCCCTGCGCCTCGCTCAGGTGCCGTGCCGCCGGGCCGGCGCCGTCACCCGCCACGACCAGCGTGCGCGCCCGGTCGCCAGGCAGCGCCGGGTCGGCGCCCGGTCCCGGCGCGGGCGGCACCACCTCCACCGCACGGCGGGGACCAGGCGGCCCGGCGGCGGAGCGGTCGGACCCGTCCGGCGCCGGGTGCAGCGGGTCGCGGTAGGCCAGGTCGAGGTGGACCGGCCCCGGATACCTGTCCCGCGAGCCGAGGGCCGCAGCGACCACCCGGCGAGCGGTGGCGAGCAGGTCACGGACCTCCCCGTCGCGGCCGTCCGGCGCCGGGACGTCGACGGCGGCACGCACCGCGGTCCCGAAGATCCCGACCTGGTCGGTGGTCTGGGAGGCGCCGGTGCCGCGCAGCTCGTGCGGGCGGTCGGCGGTCAGCAGGACGAGCGGCAGCCCGGAGTGGTGCGCCTCGAGCACCGCGGGGTGCAGGTTCGCCACGGCGGTGCCCGACGTCGTGACCACGACGACGGGACGCGGCGCGGCCCGGGTGCCGCCGTCGGCCGCCGCACCGAGGACCGACCCGCGCGACAGGCCGAGCGCCAGGAAGCCGGCCGAACGCTCGTCGACCCGCACGTGCAGCACCAGGTCGCCCCGCACGTCGGCCTCGGCGAGCGCGTAGGCGAGGGGCGCCGAGCGGGAGCCGGGCGCCAGGACGGCGTCGCGCACGCCCTGGGCGACGAGGTCCGCGACCAGGGCACGCGCGGCGTCCACCGCGGGGCTCGCGCTGCCCGACGGCGGCACCCCGGTCACGCGGCACGCCCCGCGGCGAGCAGGGCGGCCAGCCGGTCGTGGCGCGCGAACCAGCGGTCCCGCAGGTCCGGGGGTGCGGCCGCGGCCGCCAGCCGGTCCGGGCCCGGGGCGACCCGGCCGACCGGGAGCGCGCCGTCGACGGGGAGCAGGGGCGCGTCGGTGACGTCGCGCACGAGGAGCTGGGACGTCGCCAGCCCGCAGGCGTAGGGCAGCTCGGGCAGGGCGGCCGCGAGCGCCACCCCGGCGGCCAGCCCCACGGACGACTCGAGCGCGGAGGACACCACGACCGGCAGGCCGACCTGCTCCGTCAGCTCCAGGCAGGCCCGCACCCCGCCGAGCGGCTGCACCTTGAGGACGACGACGTCGGCCGCCTCCTCGCGGACGACGCGCAGGGGGTCGTCGGCGCGCCGGATCGACTCGTCGGCCGCGACCGGTACCGCCACCCCACGGCGCACCGCCGCGAGCTCGGGGACGGTGGCGCACGGCTGCTCGACGTACTCCAGGCCGCGGGCGGCGGCGTCCAGGAGCGGGATGCGGCGCAGCGCCTCGTCGACCGTCCAGGCACCGTTCGCGTCCACGCGGATCGCGGCGTCGGGCATCCCGGCGTCGTCGAACGCGGCGCGCACCGCCTCGACGCGCGCGATCTCGGCGTCGACCGGTTCGACGGGTCCTCCCGTGCCGCCGACGCCCGGGCGCTGCGCGACCTTGACCTTGGCCGTGCGGCAACCGCCGGAGGCCAGCACGATCTCGCGGGCACGCTCCGGCCCGACGGCCGGCACGGTGACGTTCACCGGGACCCGGTCACGGACCGGAGCCGGGAACGGGTGGTCCGCCGCCTCCCGGGCCGCGCGCAACCACGCGGCCGACTCGCCGTCGTCGTACTCCCAGAACGGGCTGAGCTCGCCCCACCCGGCCTCGCCGCGCAGGAGCAGGCCGTCGCGGACGTCGAGGTCGCGGAACCGGGTGCGCAGCGGGCTCGACCAGGCGAACCGGCGCTGACTCGTCGCGGTGAGGTGGTCAGGCACGACCTCAGGGTAGGACGGTCGAGCGGGGTCGCGCGGCCCGGGACGTCAGTCGGTGAACTCCTCCGGCACCTTGCCGTAGGACCAGCGCCCGGGGGCGCGGACCGTCACGACCGGTACGGCCTGCGTCGTGGCCGTCGCCCGGCGCAGGGCGGCGGCGTCGTAGGCGATGAGCTCGTCGACGACCTCGTCCGGGTCGGCGACCTCGGTGTCTCGAGGTGGCATCGTGTTCATGTCTCCATGGTGCGACACCCTTGTGCAGAATGTGCGGTCGACGCGCGCGGATGCTCGCCACGCCGTGCAAGAGCCCTGTGCACGACCGTTCGCCGGGCCGTTCCTGAACGCCACCTGATCACCTGGTCGGCGGACACTCAGGTTCGTGTGGGTACGGTCGGTCGACCAGCTTTCTTCACGAGGAGTGACCATGTCGATCAAGCGCCCGTTCGTCGCGCTCTCGGTGGCCGCGGTCGTCGCGCTCGCCGGCTGCACGTCCGAGACCGACGAGAGCCCCGAGTCCACCCCGAGCGCCGAGCAGTCCCCGGGTGCCGGCCCGGAGGTGCCCGAGGCCGACCTGGACGACGTGCCCGACGTCGTCGCCGAGGTCAACGGCGAGGAGCTCGGCCGCGACGAGTTCGTCTCCAGCTACCAGGGCCAGCTGCAGCAGGCAGCGATGTCGCAGCAGACCACCGGCCAGGAGGTCGACCAGGACGCCCTCAAGCAGCAGGTCGTCGAGCAGCTCGTGGGCAACCGCCTGCTGACGCAGGCTGCGTCCGAGGCCGGCATCGAGGTCACCGAGAAGGACATCGACGCGACGCTCGAGGACGTGGCGGCCCAGAACGGGATGCAGTCCGCCGACGAGGTCGTCGCCGCGCTCGGCGAGCAGGGCATGTCGGAGGACGAGGTGCGCTCGGACGCGGCGTCGCAGTTCCAGGTCAACGCCTACGTCGAGGCCGAGGCGGACATCGAGGAGCCCACCGAGGACGAGCTGCGCGACCAGTACGACACCCTCGTCGAGCAGATGGAGGCCCAGGGCGGCGAGGGCGCCTCGCAGGCCGAGATCCCGCCCTTCGAGGAGGTCCGCGACCAGCTCGCCCAGCAGGCGACCAGCCAGCAGCAGGGCGCCGCGATCGACGAGATCGTGTCCACGCTGCGCGACGAGGGCGACGTGACCATCCACCTGTGAGCGGACGCGGGGCCGGGCGCGCATGGCTCTGCAGCGAACGACGCCGCACCGCCCCGCCCGGCCTTCACGACCGGGATCCCGTGCAGGATCTGCCGCGCGAGGAGTTCGGCTCCTGATCGGGCGTTCCCGAGGCGGTCTGACGACCAAGATCCATGCCGCGGTCGACGGCCACGGGCGGCCGCTGGCCGCGGTCGTCACGGGTGGGCAGCGCAACGACGGGGCCATGCCCGCCAGCGTGCTGGCCGACATCCGTGTTCTACGGCTCGGTGCCGGACGTCCGCGCACCAGGCCCGCCGCGGTCATCGCCGACCGCGCGTACTCCTCGGGCGTCACTCGTCGGATGCTCGCTGCCCGCGGGATCAAGGCGGTGGTCCCGCAGAAGAAGGACGAGATCGCCGCCCGTCAACGCAAGGGCTCCCTCGGCGGGCGGGTGCCCCACTTGGACGCGGCCGCCTACACGGGCCAGCAGCAAAGTCGAGCCGGAGAGCTACCGGCAGCTCGACCGTCCGGGCAGGCTCCCCTTCCCGCCCGTCCGCGGAACGAGCGGCGCCCACCTCGAGCCGTTCCCAGTAGGTGTCCACGGCGAGGACCTGTTGGCCAGCTCGCGATCCCCACTCCGGGTGATCTGTGACCGCCCAGCACTCGGGGCCGTCGTCGCTCAGGACGAGGAAGTTCCTCAATCCCGCACCGGAAATGGGAGACACGCTGTAGCGGTCTTCGGCACGTCAGGCACCCAGCATCCCCAGCGGGACGACCACCACCCCGTCCGGTCGCACGTAGCCGTACTCGCTGCCGGTGATCACGCCGAGCACCGCAGGACCACCGGTGTGCTCTGCGTCCAGCTTTGCCGCGAAGCGCAGCAGGGCCGCCGCCGCCGCGTCGACCTGGCCCGCACCGAGCTTGACCTCGAACGCGCCGAACACGCCGTCCCGTCGTTGAACCACGGCGTCGATCTCGAGGTTGTCGGAGTCGCGGTAGTGGAAGACCCGTGCGTCCAGGGCATCGGCATAGGCGCGTAGGTCTCGGACCACCAACGACTCGAAGAGGAGGCCGAAGGTGTTCAGGTCCGCGAGGAGCCGATCGGCGTCGGCCTGCAACGCTGCCGCCGCGAGCGAGGGATCGACGAGGTGGACGCGCGGCCGCGTACGCAACCGAGCCCTCGACCGCAGGTGTGGCGACCAGGCGGGCTGCTCCTGAAGAACCATGAGCCGGCGGAGATCAGCGAGATAGTCGTAGACCGTGGTGCGGGCCATCGCGCCGTCTGGGCCGTCGACCTCACGCGTCAGCCGGTCGACGACGAGCTCCATCGCGGTGTTCCGGGCCAACGCGTGCAGCAACCGTCCAGCACGTGCGGGATCCCGCCGCGACGTGTCGAGGCGTCCGAGGTCCGTATCGGCGATCGAGGCCAGGTAGTCCGACGACGCCTGGGCAGCAGCGACCTCGTCCATGCTGAGGTGCAGGGGCCACCCACCCCGGACCACGAGCCGTGCCAGGTCAGGAACTGACAGGTCGGAACGCCCAGGTATCGGTGGGTCCCCGTCGAGGAGTGCTCGCAACGACATCGCACCGCTCGACTCGCCGGACTCGGCGAGTGACATCGGCCGCATCTCCACACGCGCGAACCGTCCCGCGCCGGTGTGGCGCCGGGCATCATCGTCCGGCACCGCCGACCCGGTCAAGATGAACTGCCCCGGCTTCCCTCGGTCGTCGACGGTTGCGCGCACCCCGTTCCAGAGACGGGTCGCGTCGACCTGCCACTCGTCCACGAGACGCGGCGTCGCGCCGGCCAGGACGAGCTGCGGGTCCACATCGAGAGCCGCACGCGCCGCGTCATCGTTCTGGAAGTACACGGCGCTCGCGGCGTGCTGCCGAGCGGTGGACGTCTTGCCGCACGCACGCGGCCCTTCGATGAGCACGGCTCCCGCTGAGCGGAGCCGCTCTGCCACCAGCCTGTCGGCGATCCTCTTGATGTACGCCATCAGGCAATACTACAGTTTGCAGGTTTTCCAGGCTACACTTTGCGGCCGATCTGGACTTTACTTTGCAGAACAGCCAGCGCGGACCGTCGACCGGTGGCGCGCACTACGCTGGCCCGCGTGAGCAACAGCGACCTCCCCGCACCCGTCTCCGAGACCTTCGACACCGACCGCTGGCGCACCGTCGTCGGGTTCGAGGACCTGACCGACCTGACGTACCACCGCGGGGTGGAGCGCTCCACCGGCGACGACGGGTCCGCGCAGGTGCGTGACCTGCCCGTCGTGCGGGTCGCCTTCGACCGGCCCGAGGTGCGCAACGCGTTCCGCCCGCACACCGTCGACGAGCTCTACCGGGTGCTGGACCACGCCCGCATGACCTCCGACGTCGGGACCGTGCTCCTCACCGGCAACGGCCCGAGCCCCAAGGACGGCGGCTGGGCGTTCTGCTCCGGCGGGGACCAGCGCATCCGTGGTCGCTCCGGCTACCAGTACACGACGGCCGACGGTGCGGGCCGGCCCGTCAGTGGCGCCGACACCGCCGACCACATCGACCCCGCCCGCGCCGGGCGCCTGCACATCCTGGAGGTGCAGCGCCTCATCCGCACCATGCCCAAGGTGGTGATCGCCGTCGTCGACGGCTGGGCCGCCGGGGGCGGGCACTCGCTGCACGTGGTCGCCGACCTGTCGATCGCCTGCCGCCAGCACGGGAAGTTCAAGCAGACCGACGCCGACGTCGGGTCGTTCGACGGCGGGTACGGGTCGGCCTACCTGGCACGCCAGGTGGGGCAGAAGCGCGCGCGGGAGATCTTCTTCCTCGCGCGGGAGTACTCCGCGGACGACGCCGAACGCTGGGGGGCGGTCAACGAGGTCGCCGAGCACGACGACCTCGAAGGGCTGGCGGTCGAGTACGCCCGCACCATCGCGGGGAAGTCCCCGCAGGCGGTCCGCATGCTCAAGTTCTCCTTCAATCTGGCCGACGACGGCCTCATGGGCCAGCAGGTGTTCGCCGGGGAGGCGACGCGGCTCGCGTACATGACCGACGAGGCCGTCGAGGGCCGGGACGCGTTCCTGGCGAAGCGCGACCCCGACTGGTCCGGATTCCCGTACGCCTACTGATCCGGCGACGAGCCGGCGGCCTGATCGGCGACGGTGAGGGAGCCGGTCGTCGCCGGCATCAGCTCGACCCACGTGCTGCCCGGCTCCAGCTCGACGGTCTCGCCGCCGGCCGTCAGCTCGACCGCGTCGGCGAGCTCGCCCTTGGACCACTCCACCTCGAGCGTGCGACCGCCGCTCGCGACGACCCCCGTGCCCGACGCGCCGACGAGCCGGGTCTCCGGCACCGCCGCGCCCGAGGCGTCCCGGAACTCGGTGTTCACCACCTCGACCTCGAGCACCACCACGTTCGTCGCGGAGTGCTGGTCCCCTGAGGTCGACATCGACGGGCTCGTGCCCTCGCTGCGCAGCCACGCTCCCGTGTCCTCGTCCCACTGCCAACCCGTCGTCTGCATCCGGGACATCACGACCTCCAGCGACGACGCCGGCGTCCCGTCGCTCGCGGCGGTCCCCTCACCCGGGTCGTCCGCGATCGCGAACTGTGCCGGCGGCGGCACGCTGCGCTCGCCGTCGGCCTGCGCCAGGAACGCCGCGGGGTCGCCGATCACGTTGTGCGGCGCGGGCCGGGCCGGATTCCGCCGAAAGCCCGCGTCGCCCGCATCCATGATCACCGACTGGGCGCCGCTGGCGTCCACCGCGTCGATGAACGGCCGCTGGGCGCCGGAGTAGGCGAGGATGCCGCCCAACGGCGCGACGATCGCAGGGTCCATCGGGCGGACGGAACGCACGGGCTCGACGGCGTCCGGGACCGACGAGTGGAACACGGCGACGTAGCGCGTGATCCCGCCCTCGACGACCTCCTCCCACACCATGTCCGCCTGCTCCAGACCGGTCTGCGGCCGCGCCTCGCGAGAGTTCTCGATCTTGACCGCCAGCGCCGGGCGGTCCGCGACCTCGTCCGCCTCGACCCCCGTCAGGGGCCACACGGCCCGCACGTCGGGGGCGGGCGGCGAGCCCTTCTGCGCGTCGACGGCGGCCGGGACCGTCGTCGTCGGGGTCGGGTCCGGGCCGCCGCCGCACGCGGCGACGAGCAGGGCGGCCGCGGCGAGCGCGCCCGGCGCCGCCAGCCGCGCGAACCGTGCGGTCATCAGTCCTCCGAGGGTGTGTGCTGGCGCACACGGTACGTCATGACACGTCCCACGAGCCGGAGCGCTCCGGCACCAGCTCGACCCACGTGTTCCCCGGCTCGAGCAGCACCTTGCCGCCACCCGGCCGTTTCAGCCGTAGCGGCGCCTTGGTCCCCTTCTTGGACCACTTGACGTTCACGGCCCGGCCGCCACCGAGCAGCATCCCCTTGCCGCGGCCGACGAGCTCGGCCTTCGGCACCGGAGCGCCGCTCGGATCCCGGTAGCCGGTGTTCGTGACATCGACGCGCAGCAGCAGGACGTTGCGCGCCGTGACACGCTTACCCGAGGACATCGACGCCCGGCCGTCGTCGCTGCGCCGGTAGGAGCCCTTGGCCCAGCCCCACGTGGTGCGCTGCGCCGGGGAGAGCCGCACGTCCGCCGTCCTGCCCTTCTTGCCCTGCGCCCGGGCCGTGGCGTCCTTGCGCTTCGTCGCGTGCCTCAGCTCCGCCTTCGGGGGTTCGGTGCGCTTCTTGTCCGCCTGCCGTGCGAACGCCTTCACGTTCCCGTAGACGTCGTGCGGCGCGGCACGGGAGCCGCTGCGCCAGAACCCCCGGTCGCCGTCGTCGTTGGTCAGCAGCTGGGTGCCGGACCTCTCGACGGCCCGCAGGAACGGCGGCTGCCCACCGGACGCCGCGAGGATCCCGCGCAGGGGCGCCACCGTCGCGGGATCCATCGGACGCACCGAGCGCACCGGTCCGACCTGCCGCGGGTAGGTCGAGTGGTACACCGCGACGAATCGGCTGATGCCGCCCTCGACCACCTGCTCCCACACCACGTCCGCCCGGTGCAGCCCCGTGTGCGGCCGCGACGCGGCGGAGTTCTCGATCTTGACGGCGACGGCGGGCCGCTCCGGGACCTTCTTCGTGCCGGTCCGGACGCCGGTCAACGGCCAGCGCGCCGGCTCGGGCTCCGGCTCGGGCACGACGACGGCGGGCGGGGCGATCTTCGCGCGCGACATGTCCGGGGCCACCGTGACCCGTGGTGCGCTCTGCGGGTCCGTCGCCGTCCCGCACCCGCCGACGGCGAGCACCAACGACGTCGCCAGCACCGCGGACGCCGTGCTCCTGAGCGTCATGGCACCTCCTCGTCCCCCCACAGGATGCACCAGCGATCACCGTGATGCCGGGATCTCGGCAGCGGGGTCCGTCGGAACCGGTCTGACCAGGGCGCCCGTGGACGGCCCCGCGCCGCCTATCGTGAGGCCGTGAGCACCCCCGACCTCGCCGCGCTCGTGGACGGCGTGCGCCGTGCGCTGGACGGCGGCCCACCCGTCGCGCCGCTGCCCCGCCTCACGACGCACGTGCCGCCGTCGGGCACCGCGCTGGTGGTGCGGACGTCCGGCTCGACGGGGACGCCGCGGGAGGTCGCGCTGAGCGCGGCGGCGCTGCGCGCCTCGGCCGCCGCGACGGCGGACCGGCTCAACGCGCCCGGCCGCTGGGTGCTGACGCTGCCGCCCACGCACGTGGCCGGCATGCAGGTGATCGTCCGGTCGCTGCTGGCCGGTACGCCCCTGACCGCCGCCGGCGGTGGCCCGTTCACCCCCGACGGGCTCGCCGACCTGCTGGCCGCACCGCTCGCCGGTGACGACCCCGTGCACGTCTCGCTCGTGCCCACCCAGCTCCACCGCGTCGTCGAGGCGGCCGACGGCGGAGCCCCGGCCGCGCTCGACGCGCTCGCCCGGTGCGGCGCCGTCCTGCTCGGCGGTGCCGCCACCCCGCCCCGGCTGCTGGTGCGTGCCCGCGACGCGGGCGTGCCGGTGGTGCGCACCTACGGCATGTCGGAGACGGCCGGCGGCTGCGTCTACGACGGCGTGCCGCTGCCCGGGGTGCGGGTCCGCCTCGATCCGGCCGGGGGCGACGCCGGGATCGTGGAGATCGCCGGGCCCGTGCTCGCGAGCGGCTACCTCGGGGACGACGACGCCACGGCGACCGCGTTCGTCGACGGCCCGGACGGGCGGTGGTTCCGCACCAGCGACCTCGGTGCGCTGGACCGCGAGGTGCTCCGGGTGATCGGCCGCGCGGACGACGTCGTCGTCACCGGCGGGGTGAACGTCGCCCCCGCGGCCGTGGAGTCGGTGCTGGGCGAGCTGCTCGGTGTCGAGGTGTGCGTCGTCGGCGTGCCCCACGACGAATGGGGCCAGGAGCTCGTCGCCGTCGCCTCAGGCCCTGTGGGTGCACGACACGCCGACGAGCCGACCCGCCCAGCGGCGCGTCGTGCACCCACAGGGTGGGGGGAGGGGGCGGAGCTCGCGCGGGTGCGTTCCGCCGTCGCCGCTAGACTCGGCCCGGCCGCCGCGCCCCGTCGCATCCTGCGGGTGGAGAACCTGCCGTTGCGCGGGCCCGGCAAGGTCGACCGTGCCGCCGTCGTCGACCTGGTGCGCGCCCGCCCGGCGCACGACTGAGAGGAGCACGCATGGCCACCACGGCCGAGTGGGTCACCGGAGCCCGGCCCCGCACCCTGCCCGCCGCCGCCGCGCCCGTCATCATCGGCACGGGCGCCGCCGCGCAGGTCGACGCATTCGCGTGGCTGCCCGCCGTGCTCGCCCTCGGTGTCGCGCTCGCGCTGCAGATCGGCGTCAACTACGCCAACGACTACTCCGACGGCGTGCGCGGCACCGACCTGGACCGGGTGGGGCCGCTGCGCCTCACCGCCTCCGGCATCGCGCGGCCGGGGCAGGTCAAGGGCGCCGCGTTCGGGGCGTTCGGCGTCGCGGGGGTGCTCGGGCTCGCGCTGTGCGCGGTGAGCGGGCACTGGTGGCTGATCGCCGTCGGCGCCGTCGCCATGCTCGCCGCCTGGTACTACACGGGCGGCAAGCGGCCGTACGGGTACGCGGGCCTCGGCGAGGTCGGCGTGTTCGTGTTCTTCGGGCTGGTGGCTACGCTCGGCACCACCTACACGCAGGCGGACCGGATCACGTGGCCCGCCGTGCTGGGCGCCGTGGGCGTGGGCCTGATCGCGTGCGCGCTGCTCATGGTCAACAACGTCCGCGACATCCCCACCGACGTCGTGGCGGGCAAGCGGACGCTCGCGGTGCGGCTCGGGGACCACCGAGCACGGCGCCTCTACGCGCTGTGGGTGGTGCTGCCCGTGCTCCTCGGGCTCGCCTGCGCGGTCTGGAACCCGTGGGCGTTCCTCGTCGCTCTGCTCCTGCTGCCCGCCGTCCTGCTGGCGATCCCGGTCGTGGCGGGCGCACGGGGCCGCGCACTCGTCCCGGTGCTCGCCGGCACCGGGATGTTCGAGCTCGCCTACGGCGTGCTGCTCGGGCTCGGCCTGGCGCTCTGAGCGCCCCGACCCCTACCGCTCGGCGGTGGGGCGTCCGCCGTCCGGGTGCTCCGTGCCGGCGGGCTCGTCGGCGTCGAACGCCGAGTCCTCGGCCGCCGCGTCCTCGCCGATGACCTTCGCCAGGCCCTCGTCACCCGAGCGACGACGCTCCGCCCGCTCCGCGATCCAGCTCGCGGCCGCATCCTTCTGCTTCGCCAGCAGGACGTACGACACCGCGAACGCCACCACGATCGCCACCAGGAGCAGCAGCCAGCTGCGCAGCCCTGCCACGTAGCCGACCCCGAGGGCGGCGGCGAAGAGCAGGAGGCGGAGCACGGTGTAGGTCACGAGAGGCACGGATCCAGGATACGGCCGCTCGATCCCGGTCCCGCACGCCTCGCGATTCGGTCACGGCCGCGGGGCGAACTAGGCTGGAGGAATGTTCCGCGTCCTGGTGGGCCTCGTCGTCGTCGGCCTGTTGGTCTACAGCCTTGCCGATCTCTCGGGGTCGGAGGAGGAAGACCGCGCCGGCCTGCCCCGGTGGCTCTGGGTGGTCATCATCGTGCTGCTGCCCGTCTTCGGGCCGGTCACCTGGATCGCGACGAAGCAGTCCCGCCGCAGTGGTGGTTCCGGCGGCCGCGGAGCGCGGCCCGGCCGAGGTCCGCGACGTCCGTCCGGTCCGGTCGCGCCCGACGACGACCCGGACTTCCTGTGGCGGCTCGAGCAGGAGAAGCGCCGCCAGGAGCGCCGCGACCGCGGCGACACCGACCCGCCGCGGTAGCGCGGCTCGCGCCGAGGTAGTAGGGCTCGCGGCGAGGTAGGTCGGGTGGTGGTGCCGCCTCGGCGGTGGGTCAGCTGATGCCCGAGTAGGAGTGCTTGCCGTTGAAGATGAGGTTCACGCCGGTGAAGTTGAACAGCACGCAGGCGTAGCCGACGACGACGAACCACGCGGCCCGGCGTCCCGACCAGCCGCGCGTGGTGCGGGCGTGCAGGTAGGCCGCGTAGACGACCCAGATGACGAACGTCCAGACCTCCTTGGGGTCCCAGCCCCAGTAGCGGCCCCAGGCGTCCTCGGCCCAGATGGCCCCGCCGATGAGGGTGAAGGTCCACAGGACGAAGCCCACCGCGTTCAGGCGGAACGACATCGACTCCAGCGCCGTCGGCCCCGGCGTGCGGTCCAGCCAGCGGAAGCCGGGCCGCGTCAGGAACGGCGACCCCGCGTCGCGGGAGTCGCGCAACAGCTGCAGCGCCGAGACGACGAACGACACGGTGAAGATACCGGTCGCGGTGATCGCGACCCCGACGTGCAGCACCAGCCAGTAGTTCTGCAGGGCGGGCTGCACCCCGGTCGCCGCCACGTGGAACGCGTTGAGGCCGAGCACCAGGAAGAGCGTGACCAGCCCGGTGACGAACGCTCCCAGGAACCGCACGTCGCGGCGCAGGTTGAGCACGAGGAAGACCACGAGCGCGATGAACGAGCCGACCATCGTGAACTCGTACATGTTGGCCCAGGGCGTCCGGCCCGCGGCCAGCCCGCGCAGCACGATCGCGACGAGCAGCATCGCGGTGCCGAGCCACGTCGTCGACATCGCGATGCCCGCGGCCCGACGGCGGGCCTCGACGGCGCCGTCCGGGCCAGGTCCGCTCGCCTCAGCCGCAGGCGCGCTGGTGTCGCTCGACCCGGCACCGACCGTGGCGCGGGCCTCAGCCGTGGCACGGGCGCCGACACGCTCGTCGGTGCGTCGGCCCAGGTCGACGGCGAACGCGATCATCGCGACCGCGAGCGCGGTCGCCGCAGCCCAGACGAGCAGGTCGCTCAGCTCGGCGATCTCCATGGTCAGCCTCTCTCAGGGTTGTGCGTCGGCGCGGCGTCAGGGCCGACGTCCGGGTCACCATCAGCATCAGCGTGGTCGGCGTCCAGCCCGGGGACGGCCGCCAGCGTCCGGTCCACCTGGGGCTGCAGCCCCACGTCGTCCCCGCGGGCGAGACCCGCGACCTCGACGTGCGTGACGCCGTCGTGCGTCCATGATCGCACCCAGACGCGGCGGCGCGGCAGGAACAGCGAACCGGTCAGCCCGACGAGGGCGGCGAGCGAGAAGGCCAGCACCCACGCGAGCGACGGGTCGTGGCGCAGGTCGAGCGCGACGAACCGCGGCACCTCCTCGGCGAGCGACACGGTCCCGAGCCCGTCGGGAAGGTCGACGGTGTCGCCGGGCTCCAGCAGGAGCTTCACCCGCTCGCCGTCGGCGTCCACCGACGGCGTGAGGTTCGCGGTGTCGAGCCGGTACACGTTCTGCGGCACGCCGTCGTCGAGCCCGAGGTCGCCGCGGTACACCTCGAGCACGAGCAGCGGGTCCTCCGGGAGCGGGAAGACGGAGCGGGCCGAGCCGTCGGGCTCGATGACGGCCGTCGGCAGGAAGTACCCGATGAGACCCACCTGCTCGAGCCCCGGCGAGACGTCCGGCACCTTCACGACGCCGCGCGAGGTGTACACCTGGTCCTCCGGCAGGAACGGCACGCGACCGGCGAACGCGACCGCACCCTCGCCGTCGTGCACCGTGATGTCCGGCGCGTAGCCGTTGCCCTGCAGGTACACCTTCGAACCGTCGATGACGAGGGGATGGTTGACCTTGATCGTCTCGGCGGAGGACGAGCCGTCCGGCTCGGTCACCGTCACGTCCGCGGTGAAGTCGCGCGACTGGGCGAACGCGACCGTGTCCGTCGCGAACTCCGAGGTGAACGAGTCGAGCGTCATCGAGAACGGCACCAGCGACTCGGGCTGGAACCACGACCCGCTCTCGAACGTGTCGTAGTCCACGACGGCGTTGGCGAACCCGCGGCCCTCGGTGATGATCGCCTGGCCGCGGTAGTGGAGCAGCTGCCCCACACCGACCGCGACGATGAGGCCCAGCAGCGCGAGGTGGAACAGCAGGTTGCCGGTCTCGCGCAGGTAGCCGCGCTCCGCCGCGACGGTGGCAGCCGCGGGACGCGCGGGGATCTTGCCGCGCGCCCCGCGCGCCTCCTCCGAGCCGGCGTCGACGCGGAACGTCGGCAGCCACCGCATCCGGCCACGCAGGTGCTCGGCGACGGCGTCCGTCACCTCCCGCGGTGTGGCCGAGGTGGTGCCGGTCGCCCGCGCCGGGAAGCGCTCGAAGCGCGCAGGCGTGCGCGGCGGCCGGTTCCGGACCGCCCGGGCGTGCGCGACGGTGCGCGGCACGATGCAGCCCACCAGGGAGACGAACAGCAGCAGGTAGATCGCCGAGAACCAGGGCGAGGAGAAGACCTCGAAGAACCCGAACCGGTCGAGCCACTCCCCCGTGGCCGGGTTCTCGCCGAGGTACTCCACCACCGCCGCCGGGTCCTGGCTGCGCTGCGGCAGGATCGACCCGGGCACGGCCGCGACGGCGAGCAGCATCAGCAGCAGGAGCGCGACCCGCATGCTGGTGAGCTGGCGCCACGTCCAGCGCAGCATGCCGCGCCAGCCGGTCCGCGGCGCCTGCCGGGTCGCGGACGACGGCCCGCCCGACGGCGTCGCACCGGCCTCGCTCTCGCCGCCGCGCGTGCCCTGGGTGAACTCGTCCGCGATGCCCTCGGGACGGTAGCTCCGTTCGCTCATCACACCACCGTCACGTATCCGCTGATCCAGCTCTGCAGGGTGCTCGTCAACGTGCCCCACAGGCCCGTGACCATCGCCAGGCCGATGAGGACCAGGAGGCCGCCGCCGCACCGCATGATGGCGAGCCGGTGGCGGCGCAGGAACCCGAGCATGCGCTCGGACGACTGCAGCCCTAGAGCCACCAGCAGGAACGGCACACCGAGCCCGATGCAGTACGCGATCCCGAGCACCACGCCGCGCCCTGCGGACGCCTCGTTCAGCGCGAGGGACTGCACCGCGGCGAGCGTCGGGCCGAGGCACGGCGTCCAGCCCAGCCCGAAGACGACACCCAGCAGGGGCGCGCCCCACAGACCGGCCCGCGGGCTCACGTGCAGCCGCCGCTCGCGCTGGAGGAACCCGATGCCGCCGAGGAACGCCACACCCATGACGATCACGACGAGGCCCAGCACCCGGACCAGCACGTCCTCGTAGCGCACCAGGTACGAGCCGACGGCGCCGGCCGCCGCCATGAGCGCCACGAACACCGCCGTGAAGCCCAGCACGAACAGCGAGACCCCGAGCACCACGCGGCCGCGGCCGGGTGCGCGCGGGGGTGCCGCCGTCGTCCCGCGACCCTGGCGCCCCGCTCCTCCGGGGTCCATCGCGCCCGAAGGCCCGGCGTTCGCCGCGGCCAGCCCGCCGACGTAGCCGACGTAGCCCGGTACTAGGGGCAGCACGCACGGCGAGGCGAAGGAGACCAGGCCGGCGAGCAGCGCGACGAGGACCGCGAGCAGCAGCGAGCCGCTCGCGGCCGTGGTGGCGAAGGCCTCACCCACGTCAGGCGCTCCCGGACCCGGTCACGGACGAGGCCTGCGCCTCGTCCCCGCCGTCCTCGGCGAGCACGTCGTCGACGACTCCCTCCAGGGTCGAGCCCGCGACCTGGCCGACGATCCGCGCAGCCACGCGCCCCTCGCCGTCGAGCACCACGGTGGACGGCACGGCCTGCAGCGGGACGACGCCGGAGAGCCCGGCGACGACCTGGCCGCTGCGGTCCTCGATCGAGGGGTAGGGCACCTCGAAGGTGCGCTGGAAGGCGAGCGCGGTGCCGGCGTCGTCCTCGGTGTTGATGCCGAGCAGGTGCACGCCGTCGGCTTCCCGGTCCTCGGCGAGCGTCACGAGGTCGGGCGCCTCGGCGCGGCACGGGGCGCATCCCGCGTACCAGGTGTTGAGCACGACGATGTCGCCGCTCCAGTCGGTGGTCGAGACCTCGTCGCCCTCGAAGGACGTGCCCTCGACGACGACGGTGTCCCCGCGCTCGTCCGGCTCCCACTGCTGCACCGAACCGTCACCCGAGACGAAGCCCTGGCCGACGACGTCGCCCGCACCGGATTCGGCCGCACCGCACGCGGCGAGCAGCCCGACGGTGGCGGCGAGGGCGCTGCTGACGGCGGCTGTGCGCGCGAGACGTCCGCGGTTGCGACGTCCCATCAGGCGCCTGGCACGGGGTCGGCACCGGCGAGCAGCGGACCGGCCGGCTCGCTGTAGTGCAGCGAGACGAACCGGTCGTCGTCGAAGGTCAGCGACGTCAGGGAGGCGAGAGCGCACTCGCGCCGGCGCGGGTCGTGCGCCAGCCGGCGGCCCTCGAACGCCCGACGCGTCACCCAGACGGGGAGCTGGTGGCTGACCAGCACGACCTCGTGGCCGGTGTGGGCGCGGCGCGCGTCGTCGACGGCGGCACGCATGCGGGTCACCTGCTCGGCGTAGCTCTCGCCCCACGACGGTCGCAGCGGGTTCCACAGCCGCTTCCAGTACCGCGGGTGCGCGAGCTGGCCGGGCTGCTTGCCGATCGTGGTGCCCTCGAAGCTGTTGCCCGCCTCGACGAGACGGTCGTCGGTGGCCAGCTCGAGGCCGAACGCGGCGGCGACGGGCGTGGCCGTCTCCTGGGCACGTTGCAGCGGGCTCGCGACGACCGCGACGACGTCCCTGCCGCCGTCGGACAGGTGCTCGGCGACGTGGCGGGCCATCTGCTGGCCGAGCTCCGACAGGCGGTACCCCGCGATGCGTCCGTACAGGACGCCGTCGGGATTGTGGACCTCGCCGTGCCGCATGAGATGGACGGTGGTGGTGGCCATGGCCACCAGTGTCCCAGATCGCAGGCGTCTCCAGATGCCCTCCGGGAGCGTCCCAGTACGGTGGTGACAGGACTCACTGTCGCAGCAGATCGCATGCGACCCCCCGGGAATAGTTGCCAGGAGGCCGCGGTTCATGCATTTCGATGGATCGCCTCAGGGGCGTCCGCACCGCACATCACCGCCACACACGAGGAGCATCCCCATGGCCACGCCGCTGCCCGCCGGACTGAACGCCGGCACCTACGTCATCGACGCCTCGCACTCCACCGCGTCCTTCACCGTCCGCCACGCCGGCATCTCCAAGGTGCGCGGCACCATCGCCATCGTCTCCGGCGAGATCGCCGTCGGCGAGGACCTCGACTCCACCTCGGTCTCCGCCGAGCTCGACGCCGCGTCGGTCAACACCGGTGACGAGAACCGCGACGGCCACCTCCGGAGCGCCGACTTCTGGCACGCCGAGGAGAAGCCCGTCTGGTCGTTCGTCTCGAAGAACATCTCCGTGGACGGCGACGCGTACGTGATCGCCGGCGACCTGACCATCAACGGCGTGACGAAGCCCGTCGAGCTCCCCACCGAGTTCGCCGGCACCGCCAAGGACCCGTTCGGCAACGACCGCGCGGGCTTCGAGTCCGAGCTCGTGATCAACCGCAAGGACTTCGACCTCACCTGGAACGCGGCGCTCGAGACGGGCGGCTTCCTGGTCGGCGACAAGGTCAAGATCGCGCTCGACGTCTCGGCGATCGCGCAGAACTGACCTACCGAGGTAGGACCGCTCTCCCCGAGGTGGTAGCGCCGGGCCGGAGCGTCGAAGCGGGGTGTCGGGTCCCGTGCACGATCGTCAGGACCCGACACCCCGCGGCACCACCACCCGCACTACCTCGCCGCAAGCGGTACCACCTCACGGCGCCGGGACGTCGGCGTCCGACGCCGCGACGCCGTTGGCATGACGGGCCGCCGCGTGGAACGCCAGGATCTGCAGCTCTCCCGCCACGTCCACGCTGCGCACGACGACGTCGTCGGGCAGGTGCAGAGCCACCGGAGCGAAGGACAGGATCTCCCGCACGCCCGCCGACACGACCCGCTCGGCGACCTCCTGCGCGGGCGGTCCCGGGGTCGCGAGCATCACCATCGAGACGCTGCGCTCGACGATGATCTCCTCCAGGCGGTCGACGTGCTCGACCTCGATCCCGGCCGCCTGCCCGCCGACCACGGCAGGGTCCGCGTCGAGCAGCGCCACCATCTGGAACCCGCGGGCCGCGTAGCCCGAGTAGTTGGCCAGCGCGTGGCCGAGGTTGCCGACGCCTACGATCGCCAGCCGGTGCTCGGAGCCGAGGCCCAGCGCGGCGGCGATGTACGACGACAGCGACTCGACGTCGTACCCGACGCCGCGGGTGCCGAACGATCCCAGGTAGGACAAGTCCTTGCGCAGCTGCGCGGACCCGACGCCGGAACGCACTGCCAGGTCGGACGACGACGTCGTCGCCACACCTTCGCGCGTCAGGTCACGCAACGCGCGCAGGTAGAACGGAAGCCGCGCCACCGTCGCCGCGGGCACCGTCACCTCACCGATCTCGATCACGTCTTCTTCTTCCCTCCCGGGGGCCGTGCGAGCCGCCGCGCCAGCCGTGCCGCGTCGACCCGCCAGAATCCCTGCTGCACGCCGTCCACCTCGACGACGGGCACGTACTCGCCGTACCGCTCCACCAGAGCGGGCTCGGCATCGATGTCGATCTCCTGCCAGGTCTCCCCCGCCTCCGCGCACACCGCTGCGACCACCGCCCGTGCGTCGTCGCACAGGTGGCAGTCCGCCCTGCTGTACACGACGACCCGGGACGTCACGTCTGGTCGCATCGTGGGCCTGCTCACGAGCACAGCGTATCGGCGCTACTACAGTGGGCAGCATGTCGTCTCATGCTGCGCCCCCGGTCGGACCGACAGCAGCAGCGTTCTTCGACGTCGACAACACCATCATCCGCGGCGCCAGCGCGTTCCACCTGGCCAGAGCGTTGTACCAACGGAAGTTCTTCGGCACGGCGGACCTGCTGCGCTTCGGCTGGATCCAGGCGAAGTACCTGGTCTTCGGCGAGTCGCGGTCCCAGATCGAGACGGTCAGGTCCCGGGCGCTGTCGCTCATCGCCGGACGCTCGGTCGCCGAGATCACCGCCGTCGGCGAGGAGGTCTACGACACGGTCCTGGAGCTGCGCATCTTTCCCGGGACCAAGCGCCTGCTGGACGAGCACCTCGCGGCCGGGAACGAGGTCTGGCTCGTCACGGCGACGCCCGTGGAGATCGGCGGCCTCATCGCACGCCGGCTCGGGGCCACGGGCTGCCTGGGCACCATCGCCGAGCACGCCGACGGCTACTACACCGGTGCGCTGGTGGGCGACCTCATGCACGGAGAGGCCAAAGGAGCGGCCGTGCGGGAGCTCGCCGAGCGCGAAGGGCTCGACCTCGAGTCGTCGTACGCGTACGGCGACTCGCTCAACGACCTGCCGATGATGCGGTCCGTGGGGCATCCGTGCCCGATCAACCCGGACGCACGGCTGCGGCGCCACGCGAAGGAGGTCGGCTGGCCGATCCGCGAGTTCCGGGGCCGCGGCCAGCGGGCTGCCGGGCGCGGGGTGCGGACGGCGTCGTGGGCCGGTGCGGCCTGGGTGCTCGGCCTCGTGCTGCGCGCGGCCCAGCGCAGCGTGCGCAAGCGGCTCCACGGGCGCTGACGCGGCGCGAGGGCGCGGGCTCCCGCCGCCGCGCCCAGGACGCAAAGAGCCCGGCACCTCTGGTGAGGTCCGGGCTCGGTGCGTGCGGCCCGCCGTCGGGCGGGCCGTGCGTCACTTCTTGTTGCGACGCTGGTGACGCGTCTTGCGAAGCAGCTTGCGGTGCTTCTTCTTCGCCATACGCTTGCGGCGCTTCTTGATGACGGAGCCCATGAGGTCCTCACAATGCTGATCGGTGGTGGAGGCCGGTTGGTCCCGACGATCCTGTTCCCCGGAAGAGTCCTGAGACCAAGCAGTGCCGACCAACGCGAAAAAGTCCGTCTCCCAGAGTACCCGACACGGACGGCTGCCCCGAATCGCGGCCCTGCGCCCGCGCCTCCGGCTCAGTCGAGGAACGGGTCCAGGCCGAGGCCGGGGAACACGTGCCGACGGGTCGCGAGAACGGCGCGGTCCACGGCGTCGGACGGGTCGTACCCCTCGCTCCACGGCCGCCACTCCACCGCGCCCCGGCCGAGCATCGTCGCGGGCGAGAGTCCCGACATCTCCTCGACCGCCGTCTGCCACGCCGCGGGCAGGGGCGCGGCAGGGGCGATCGGCACGTGCGCGGCCTCGGCCACCAGCGCGGTCCACACGAGCGGCACCACGTCGACGACGGCGTACCCGCCGCCGCCGAGCGCGACCCACCGGCCCTCGCAGAGCTCGTGCGCAAGCCCGTGCACCCACGAGGCTGCCATGAGCTGTGCGTCGATCCCCACGTTCAGGTCTGTCATCGGGTCGTTCCCGTGCGCGTCGGTGCCGTGCTGGGACACGATCACGTCGGGTCGGAACTCCCGGAGCACGAGCGGCAGGACGGCATCCACGGCACGCAGCCAGCGCGCCGAATCGGTCCGGGGCGGCAGGGCGACGTTCACCGCCGTGCAGTCAGCGCCCTTGCCGCCGGTGTCCGCAGGGTTGCCGGTCCCGGGGAACAGCGAGTGGCCGTCCTGGTGCACCGAGACCGTCAGGACGCGCGGGTCGTCCCAGAAGATCGACTCGACGCCGTCGCCGTGATGGGCGTCGAGGTCCACGTAGGCGACCCGCTGCGCGCCGAGGTCGAGCAGCCGCTGCACCGCGGCGGCGGCGTCGTTGTAGATGCAGAAGCCCGAGGCGGCCCCGCGCCGCGCGTGGTGCATCCCGCCGGCGATGTTGAGGCCGTGCTCCGCCGCGCCGGTCCAGATCGCCTCGGCGGCGTCGACGGACGCACTGACGAGCCGCGAGGCCGCCTCGTGCATCCCGGAGAAGATCGGGTCGTCCTCGGTGCCGAGCCCTCGCGCCAGGTCGGGCTCTCCGGTGCGGTCCGCGGACTGCACCGCCGTCACGTAGTCGCCGTCGTGCACCGTGCGCACGAGCTCGTCGCTGCTCGGCGGGATGCGCACCACCTCGAGCGTGGGCTCGTCGGGCAGGCCGAAGGCCTCGACGAGCCGCATGGTCAGGTCGAGCCGTGCGGGCGCCATGGGGTGCCCGGGACCGAAGTCGTAGGTCAGGAGCTCAGGACTCCACAGCAGCCGGGCGACGGACATCCCGTCACGGTAGCGGAACCCGTGGCAGGCTGGGCCCGACGGCTGGCGGATGAGACGACGGAGGGCCCGGTCGGTGGCGACGAGGTGGCGCGATCGCGGTGCGTTGGTGCGCGAGTGGGTGGACCACACCGCCCGGGAGTACCCGGCGCGCCTCGCGATGACCGTCTTCGGCGCCGTCATCGCGCTCTTCACCGTGCTGCTGCTGCCCCCGTGGGCGACGGCGTCCGGAGAGGGTGCGAGGTTCGTCGACGCCCTGTTCACGGCGGTGTCAGCGGTCTGCGTCACCGGGCTGGTCGTGGTGGACACGGCCGACTACTGGTCCGAGTACGGGCATGCCGTCATCCTCGTGGGCATCAAGATCGGCGGGCTCGGCGTCATGACGCTCGCCTCGCTGCTCGGCATGGCGGTCTCACGACGCATCGGTCTCACCCAGAAGCTGCTCACGGCCTCCGAGGCGAAGGTGCGCACCAGCAGCCTCGGCGAGGTCGGTTACCTCATCCGCCTCATCGTCGTCGTGTCGGTGACGATCGAGGCGACCGTGGCACTGATCCTGCTGCCCCGGTTCCTCGCGCTGGGCGAGAGCTTCGGCTCGGCGCTGTGGCACGCCGTCTTCTACGGCGTCTCGGCGTTCAACAATGCCGGGTTCGTGCCGACCTCGGACGGGCTGGCGGGGTACGCCTCCGACTGGCTCGTCGTCGTGCCTATCGGGCTGGGCGTGTTCGTCGGCGCGCTCGGCTTCCCGGTGATGGCGAACGTCCTGCAGGCCCGCCGGTTCGGCCGGCGCTGGTACCGCCACCTGACGCTGCACACCAAGCTCACCGTGACGACGAGCGTCGCGCTGTTCGTGGCGGGGTTCGTGATCATCGGCGCGATGGAGTGGGCGAACCCGCGGACCCTGGGCGGGCAGGACCTGGCGACCAAGCTGCTGTCCGCGTCCTTCGCCTCGGTGATGCCGCGTTCCGGCGGGTTCAGCACCGTCGACACGGGAGCCATGAACCCGGAGACGTGGCTGGTCACCGACGCCCTGATGTTCGTGGGCGGCGGCTCGGCGTCGACGGCGGGCGGCATCAAGGTCACCACCCTGGCGGTCATGATCCTCGCGATCGTCGCCGAGGCCCGCGGAGACCGGGACATCGACGTCTTCGGACGGCGCATCCCGCGCGACACGCTCCGGCTGTCCATCGCGGTGGTGTTCATCGGCGCCACGATGGTGCTGGCCTCCTGCATCGCGCTGCTCCGGATCACCGACTTCTCGCTGTCGGAGATCTTGTTCGAGGTGATCTCGGCGTTCGCGACGGTGGGCCTGACGACCGGCATCACGAGCGGCCTGCCCGACGGCGGCAAGTACGTGCTCTGCGCGCTGATGTACCTCGGCCGCGTGGGCACGATCTCGGTGTTGGGCGCGATCGCGCTGCGGGACCGTCGGCGCGTCATACGCTTCCCCGAGGAGCGCCCGGTGATCGGGTGAGACGGAGGTGCAGTGCAGGGTGGGGACCGCAGCGAAGCAAGGTCACCGCCCGCAACGGAACCGCAGGCTCACCCGAAACAGGTACCGGGTGAGACGGAACCGCAGGCTCACCCGACTCGGGCACCAGGTCAGGCGGAGCAGAACCGGAGGAGAGATCTCGTGGCAGACAAGAAGGCTCCCGCTCGCGATGCCGGGGTGCTGGTCGTCGGGCTCGGCCGCTTCGGCTCGTCCCTCGCGACGACGCTCGACCGGCTCGGCCAGGACGTGCTGGCCGTCGAGTCCGACGACCGCCTGGTCGCGTACTGGTCCGGGCGGCTTCCCGTGGTGCAGGCGGACGCCTCGAACCCGGAGGCTCTCGAGCAGCTCGGGGCGCGGGACTTCGGCGTGGTGGTCGTCGGGGTGGGGACCCAGCTCGAGGCGTCGGTGCTCATCACCGGCAACCTCGTCGACCTGGGAACGCCGCAGATCTGGGCCAAGGCGGTCTCGGCGGAGCACGGCCGCATCCTGACGCGCATCGGCGCGCACCACGTCGTCTTCCCGGAGTCGGACGCGGGTTCGCGGGTGGCGCACCTGGTGAGCGGCCAGATGTTGGACTACATCGAGGTCGAGGACGGGTTCACGATCGTCAAGATGCGCCCTCCCCGCGAGATGCAGGGCTTCACGCTCGCGCAGTCGGACGTCCGCAAGAAGTACGGCATCACGGTCATCGGCGTGAAGTCCCCGGGCGTGGAGTTCGCCTACGCGACGCCGGAGACGCGCGTCAGCGCCAACGACCTGCTGGTGTGCTCGGGGCACGCCGACCTGCTGGAGCGCTTCTCGGCGCGTTCCTGACGCCGTCGTCCACGGGGCGTCGAGGTGCGGGCGCCCCGGCGCACGGGCTCACGGGGTGCGCCGGCGCAGCGTGACGACGCCGAGGCCGACCGCGCCGACGATGAACGCGGCCGTCACGCCCGCGGAGCCTGCGACGTCGGCCCACTCGGCGCCGGCGGCGATCTGCTGCATGGCGTCGACGGCGTAGGTCAGGGGGAAGGCTCGTGAGACCCACTCGAGGATCTCGGGCATCTGGTCTCGCGGCATGATCAGCCCGCAGACGATGAGCTGGGGGAAGATCGTCGCCGGCATGAGCTGCACGGCCTGGAACTCGGTGCGGGCGAGCGCGGACGCGGCGAGGCCGAGGCACGACCCCAGGACCGCGTTGAGCAGCGCGACCAGGACGACCAGCCAGAGCGGTCCGGAGACGTCCATGCCGACGGCGACGGCGAAGGCGACCACCACGAACGCCTGCAGCAGGGCGAGTGCGGCGAAGGCGAGCGCGTAGCCGCCCACGAGGTCGCCCTTGCGCGCGGGGGTGGTCATGAGCCGTTCCAGGGTGCCGGACTGGCGCTCGCGCAGCGTGGCGACGCTGGTGACGAGGAACATGACGATGAGCGGGAAGATCCCGACGAGCTGCGGCCCGAGCTGGTCGAGCACGGGCGTGCCGTCGAACATCCAGGCGATGAGCCCGAGCAGCAGGCACGGCAGCGCGAGGATCAGCGCGACGGTGCGGCGGTCGCCGCGCAGCTGGCCGAGCACCCTGGCGGCGGTGATGAGCATCATCGGGGCTCCTCGTCCGCGCGGTCGATGAGCACGAGGAACGCCCGTTCGGCGTCGGGCGCGCCGGTGGTGGCGAGCAGCTCGTCCGGCGTGGTGTCGGCGACGAGCCTGCCGTCGCGCAGGAGCAGCAGGCGGTCGCACTGCACGGCCTCGTCCATGACGTGGCTGGAGACGAGGAGCGTGCGTCCCTGCGCGGCGAGCTCGCGGAACGTCGCCCACAGGTCGCGGCGGAGCACGGGGTCGAGCCCGACGGTCGGCTCGTCGAGGACGAGCAGCTCGGGGTCGCCCACGAGGGCGGCGGCGAGGGAGACGCGGGACCGTTCCCCGCCGGAGAGCGTGCCGACGAACTGTTTCTCGTGCCCGCCCAGGTCCACGGTGGCCACCGCCCGGGCCACGGCGGCCGCGGTGCCTGACGGCGGCAGCCCGGACAGGCGCGCGAAGTAGCGCAGGTTCTGGGTGACGGTGAGGTCGGTGTAGACGGACGAGGCCTGCGTCACGTACCCGACGCGCCGTCGCAGCGCCGCGGTGCCGGCGGGCTCGCCCAGCACGGTCGCGTCGCCGGTGACGTGGTCCTGGACACCGACGAGGGCTCGCATGAGTGTGGTCTTGCCGGAGCCGGACGGACCCAGCAGACCGACGACCTGCCCGGCGGGCACCTCCAGGTCGAGGCCGTCGACGACCTGGCGCCCGCCGCGCTCCACGACCAGCCCGCGCGTCCGCACGGCCGGTCCCGACCAGGTCTCGTCCATGGGCCGGTCCGGTCAGCCCAGCTCGGCGGCGAGCTCGCGGGAACGGTCGCGCGCCGCCTCGACGGCGGTGAGGAACGCGGCCCGCACCCCGCCGTCGTCCAGCCGCTTGAGCGCCTGGATGGTGGTGCCGCCCGGCGAGGAGACCTTCTCGCGCAGGATCGCCGGGTGCTCTCCCGTCTCGGCGAGCAGCCGGCCGGAGCCGAGCACGGTCTGGACGGCGAGCCGCCGCGCGACGTCGCGGGTCAGCCCCAGCAGGACGCCCGCCTCGGCCATCGCGTCGACGACGTAGAAGACGTATGCGGGCCCGGAGCCGGCGAGCGCCCCGAAGGCGTCGATCTCCTTCTCGGTGATCCGCAACGTCTCCCCCGTGCCGGCGAGCAGCGCCTCGACGAGCGCGACGTCCGCCTCCGCCGCCGTGGGGCCGGGGACGACGGCGGTCACCCCGGCACCGACCTGCGCCGGCGTGTTCGGCATGGTCCGCACGACCGGCTGCGTCGCGGGCAGGTGGCGGGCGTAGAAGGCCAGCGGCAGGCCGACGGCGACGCTCACCACGACGGTGTCCGGCTCCAGCGCCCCCACGACGGAGTCGAGCATCCCGCCGACGTCCTTCGGCTTGACGCCGATCACGACGACGCGCGCCCCGGTGGCGGCCGCGGCGTTGTCGGCGGTCGTGCTGATCCCGTACCGCTCGGCGAGCTCGGCGCCCCGCTCGGGCCGCCGGGCGGTGGCCACGACGTCGGACGGCGCCAGCCCGGAGCGCAGCGCGCCCACGAGGACGGCCTCGGCCATGGTGCCGGTGCCGAGGAACGCGACCCGCGTCCCGGCGATCTGCGTGGTCATCTGTGCTCTCCTGTGACGGCGGGATGGGTGGCGGCGGGACGGCCTACAGCGGGAAGGCCTGGTAGAAGTCCTGCACGAGCTGGTCTGGGCCTTCGGCCTGGAGGACGACGGTGCCGTTGCGCCAGGTGACGACGGACGTGCCGCTCTGCGCGCCCGGGGTCACGACGTAGGTGCCGACGGTCTCGTCGCCGACGGTGACGTCCCCCTCGGCCACAGGGTCGCCCGCTGCCTGCAGCAGGGCGGCGTGCACCTCCTCGGCGGCGTCCGCGTCCGCCCACTGACCGGCCTGCAGCGCGACCTCCGCGCCGCCGTCGGACCCGTCGCCGTAGGTGAGGCCCCACGCCTCGACGGCCTCGGTCTCCTCCTCGAGCTCCGAGTCTGCGGCGGCGTCGAGGCGCACGAGCTGCAGCACGGAGCCCGGCATGGAGGACAGGAGCTCGGTGGCGTCCTCGGGCAGGTCGACGGGGTCGGCCGTCGGGGTGGGCGGGGCGGCGGTGACGGTGACGTCCGGCAGCGGGTCCGCCGGCTGGCGCGCGAACCCGGGCCACACGAAGGCGGTCACGACGGCGACGACGGCGATCACGACGAGTGCGACGGCGAGCCCGACCCTGCGGCGGCGGACGGCGGCGGCCCGCGACTTGTTCTGGTGCACCTTGTCTCCCGGGGTCCGGAATCCCGGAGACATGTACCCCGGTCTCTGGTCGGCCATCGACGTCCTCCTGGTTGCTCTCGCCGCCTGCCGGCGCTGCCGACGGCGGCGTCGCGCAGAAGCCTACGGCCTGGCGCCTCCCGGTGTCGGTAGCAGCGCCTAGCGTGACGTCCGTGAGCTCCACGACCTCCGCGCGCTCGCGCGCCAAGTCCTCCCGTCCGGCCTTCCGCTGCAACGCGTGCGGGTGGACCACCGCGAAGTGGGTGGGCCGCTGCGGCGAGTGCCAGGAGTGGGGCACGGTCGCCGAGGAGGGGCCGGCCTCGGCAGGTCCGCGCACGACGGCGGTCAACCCGGTGCGCTCGGCCGCCCGGCCGATCGCGGAGATCGACGTCGACGCGGCCCGCGCCACCCCCACCGGCGTGGAGGAGCTGGACCGGGTCCTCGGTGGCGGGCTCGTGCCCGGGGCGGTCGTGCTGCTCGCCGGGGAGCCGGGGGTGGGCAAGTCGACGCTGCTGCTCTCGGTCGCCTCGAACGCGGCGCGGGGGGCCGACGGCGTGGCGCGCCCGGTGCTCTACGTCACGGGCGAGGAGTCGGCCGGGCAGGTCCGGCTGCGCGCCGAGCGGATCGGCGCCCTGGCGGACACCCTGCTGCTGGCTGCCGAGACGGACCTCGCCACGGTGCTCGGGCACCTGGAGGCCGCGGACCCGGCGCTGCTGGTCGTCGACTCGGTGCAGACGATCGCCTCGGCGGAGGTCGACGGGGCGCCGGGCGGCGTCAGCCAGGTGCGCGAGGTGGCGGGCGCGCTCATCGCGGCCGCGAAGGCGCGTCAGGTGCCGGTCCTCCTGGTCGGGCACGTCACGAAGGACGGCACGGTCGCCGGGCCGCGCACCCTGGAGCACCTGGTCGACGTGGTGTGCCAGTTCGAGGGTGACCGGCACTCGCGGCTCCGGATGGTCCGCGCGGTCAAGAACCGGTTCGGCCCCACGGACGAGGTCGGGTGCTTCGACCTCTCGGAGTCCGGGATCGTGGGCCTGAGCGACCCGAGCGGCCTGTTCCTGTCCCACCTGGGCGCGGGGGTCCCGGGCACCTGCGTCACCGTGACGCTGGAGGGACGCCGGCCGCTGGCCCTGGAGATCCAGTCGCTCGTGGCACCCTCCCCCCTGGCCAACCCGCGCCGGGCGACCAGCGGCGTGGAGTCCCAGCGGCTCGCCATGATCCTCGCGGTGCTGCACCGGCACGCCGGCCTGCGCCTGGCGGACTCCGACGTGTACGCCTCGACCATCGGCGGTGCCCGGGTCACCGAGCCTGCCGCGGACCTCGCCACCGCGCTGGCCATCGTCTCGGCCCGCACGGGCGACGCACTGCCGGCCGGCACCGTGGCGCTCGGCGAGGTGGGCCTGGCCGGGGACATCCGCCCGGTCACGGGGCTCGAGCGTCGCCTCACCGAGGCGGCCCGGCTCGGGTTCACCCGCGCCGTCGTCCCCGCCGGGACGGCCGTCAAAGCACCGGCCGGGCTCCGGTTGGCCGAGGCTCGGCACATCGCCGAGGCCGTGGAGCTCGCCGCCCAGGACGACGCGGCGCGGACGCCCCCTCGCCGTCGGGACCATCCGTCGTAGAATGCCCAGGTGGCTCCCTCCAACGCGCACCCCGACGCCCTGCTGCGGGAGACCCTCGCCGCCGTCGCCCCCGGCACGGAGCTGCGCGACGGTCTGGAACGCATCCTGCGAGGGCGCACCGGTGCGCTGATCGTGCTCGGGTTGGACAAGACGGTCGAGGGGATCTGCTCCGGCGGGTTCGAGCTCGACGTCGAGTTCTCCGCGACGCGCCTGCGCGAGCTGTCGAAGATGGACGGCGCCTGCGTGCTCGACCGCGACGCCACGCGCATCCGCCGCGCCGCCGTCCAGCTCCTGCCTGACCCGACGATCGAGACGAGCGAGTCCGGTACCCGCCACCGCACTGCCGAGCGGGTGGCGAAGCAGACCGGCCTGCCGATCGTCTCGGTGAGCCAGTCGATGCGGATCGTCGCCATCTACATCGGTGGCATGCGGCACGTCCTGGAGGACTCGGACACGATCCTGGGCCGCGCGAACCAGGCACTGGCCACGCTGGAGCGGTACCGCTCCCGGCTGGACGAGGTCTCCGGCACGCTGTCCGCCCTGGAGATCGAGGATCTGGTGACCATCCGGGACGTCTGCGCCGTGGTGCAGCGCCTGGAGATGGTCCGGCGGATCTCCGACGAGATCGACGGCTACGTCGTCGAGCTCGGGACGGACGGCCGGCTCCTCGCCCTGCAGCTCGACGAGCTGCTCGGCGGTATCGGCGCCGACCGCGACTTCGTGGTGCGCGACTACGTGGACGTGGACCGCTCGGGACGCACCACCAAGGACGTCCACGCCGACCTCGCCGCGCTCGACTCCGCCCAGCTCCTGGACCTGTCCCAGATCGGCCGCGTGCTCGAGCTGCCGGGCGGCGGGGTCGCCCTGGACGCTGCCGTCGCACCGCACGGCTACCGGCTGCTGTCCAAGGTGCCGCGCCTGCCGACGTCGATCATCGACCGGCTGGTCGCCCACTTCGGCGGGCTGCAGAAGCTGCTGGCCGCCAGCGCCGAGGACCTCATGGGCGTCGAGGGCGTCGGGGACCAGCGTGCCCGCGCGGTGCGCGAGGGCCTGTCCCGCCTCGCCGAGTCCAGCATCCTCGAGCGGTACGTCTGAGGCTCAGTCCTTCTTCTCGTCGTCGGCCTTCTCGTCGGCCTTCTTCTCGTCGTCGGGCTCGGGCTCCTGGGAGGGCGGCTCCGCCACCGCCACCGTCACTGACTCACCGCTCGCGTCGGGGACGTCGCCCAGGACGATCTCGGCCGTGTAGTCCCCGGCCGGGACGCGCTCGCGCTTCCCCTCGCAGTCGGGAGCGGACGTCGAACCGCTCCAGCGGACCGTCATGTCCCAGGGCGAGTCGACGCCCAGCAGGAGGTCCGCCCCGCCGCCACCGCCGCAGTCGGCGGAGGACCACACCCGCTCCCCCTCGGCGTCGGTCACCACCACCTGCATACTGGAGCCGCGGCCGTCGAGCAGGCAGGGCATCCGCCCCTCGTTGGTGACGCGCAGGGTGAACGGCACGACGTCCCCCGCGGCCAGCGTGGTCGCGCCCGCGGACAGGTCCAGGGCGACGGCGCCCGCGGTGCAGGTGTCGGCAGGCCCAGACAGGTCCAGAGGCTCTGGGGGGGCCGCTTTCTCGGCGGTGAGGTCCGGGCGAGGCTCGGGCCACAGATCGCGCACGCCGTCGACCGCCCGCCCGACGCCGTAGCCGGCGGCGGTCCCGAGCCCGACGAGGAGCCCGGCGCAGAGCAGCACCACGAGCGCTCGGTTGCGCCGCGACCGACGACGGCGGAGCTCGGCCGCCGACGGCTTCCTCGGCCGGCGCTGCGGTGCCTTGCGGGGTGCGGGCCGCGCGCGGGGCCGGGGCGTGGACCCGGGCGCGACGAGGCCGTTCGTCGTCACCTTGCGTGCGGACGAGCCTCCGTCCGCCCGGCCGGTCGACCGCCGCGCGCCGCCCTGCGGAGCGGCCCTGCGCGTGCCCGAGCCTTGCGGGGCCGTCCGGGTCGAGGTGGATCCTCGCGCGCCCGAGCTCCCCGACGACCTCGGCTGCTGCCGGCCCGACCGCTGACCGGCCGACGACCTCGCGGCGGGCTTCTTCGCGGCGGGCTTCTTCGCGGCAGGCTTTCTCGCGGCGGGCTTCTTGGTCGTCGAGGCCTTGGGAGCGGCCTTGGGGGCCGGCTTCCTGGCGGCGGGCTTCTTCGCGGCAGGCTTCTTCGCGGCAGGCTTCTTGGCCGCAGGCTGGCGCCCGCCCGAGGCCGCACCGGACGACCCGCGGGCCGCCGTCGTGCGCTGCGACGAGGAACGCGACGACGAGCGCGAACCGCCCGACGCCCTCGACGAGGACGTCGGCCGTCCTCTGCGAGCGGGGTCGCCTCGACCCCGGTCCTTCGCTGCCGCCACTGCGCCCCCGCCTCCTGGACAGTTCCCTTCCGGCGCCACGCTACGGCGTCCGGTGCGCCGGGACACGCAGCCGCGCCGCGCTGCGGGCGTGCCCGGCACGCTCGCGGACCAGGCACAATGGCTGCCGTGCACGATCTGGTCGAGCGGGTCACCGCGTGGTATGAGGGCGCCGCCCGAGACCTGCCGTGGCGCGCGACCGACCGGACGCCGTGGGGCGTGCTCGTCTCCGAGGTGATGCTGCAGCAGACGCCCGTCGTCCGGGTCGAGCCGGTGTGGCGTGCGTGGATGCGACGCTGGCCGACGCCCGCGGACCTCGCCGCCGCACCGACGTCCGACGTGCTGCGCGCGTGGGGCCGGCTGGGCTACCCCCGCCGGGCGCTGCGTCTCGCGGACTGCGCCCGCACGGTCGTCGAGCGGCACGACGGCGTGGTCCCCGCCGACGAGGAGTCGCTGCGCGCGCTGCCGGGGGTCGGCGAGTACACCGCCGGCGCGGTGCGGGCGTTCGCGTACGGACGGCGCTCCGTCGTCGTGGACACGAACGTGCGGCGGGTACAGGCCCGGGCCGTCACCGGTGTCGCGCAGCCCGCGCCGTCGTACACGGCGGCCGAGCGCGCGCTCGCGGCCTCCCTGGTGCCCGCCGACGACGCGACCGCCGCCGCGTGGGCCGCCGCGTCGATGGAGCTCGGCGCGCTCGTCTGCACCGCGAGGTCCCCGCGCTGCGACGCGTGCCCGCTGCGGGCGGCGTGCGCCTGGCGGCTCGCCGGGTTCCCCGCGGACGAGCACGCGGCCCGACGGCGGACCCAGGCCTGGGAGGGCACCGACCGGCAGGTGCGGGGCCGCGTCATGGCGGCACTGCGGGGCGCCGACGCTCCCGTGCCGCGGGCGCTGCTCGCCGACGCCGGGCCGGCCGGGCAGCTCGACCGCTGCCTTGCCGGGCTCGTCGAGGACGGCCTGGCGGAGACCGACGATGCGGGGCGCTACCTCCTGCCGGTCTGAGCCTCAGAGCTCGAGCAGCATCCGCGTGTTGCCCAGGGTGTTCGGCTTGACCCGGGCCAGGTCGAGGAACTCCGCGACGCCGTCGTCGTGGGAGCGCAACAGCTCGGCGTACACCTCGTGCGAGACCGGGGTGCCCTGGATCTCCTGGAAGCCGTGCGCGGCGAAGAAGTTCACCTCGAACGTGAGGCAGAACAGCCGGCGCAACCCCATCGCCCGCGCCCGGTCGACGAGCTCGGTGACCAGCGCGTGCCCGACGCCGCGCCCGGTCCAGGACCGGTCGACCGCGAGCGTCCGGATCTCGGCGACGTCCTCCCACATGACGTGCAGCGCGCCGCAGCCGATCACCCCGTGGTCGGGTCCGCCGTCGGCCACGACGAACTCCTGGACGGCCTCGTAGTAGCCGACCATCTCCTTGGCCAGCAGGATCCGCTCGTTGGCGTACGGCTCGACCAGCCGGCGCACGACGCGGACGTCGGCGGGCAGGGCGGGACGGACGGTGAAGCGCTCGGGCACCCGCCCACCTTATGGCCGCCACGCACGAATGTTCAGGGCATAGCCTCGGCGTCGTCGGCGAGCAGCACTGCCGTCATCTCGTCGATCACCAGGTCGGTCACGACGCCCGCCGCGAGCGCCGCGCGCAGCGGCACCACCTTGTTGTCGCCGGCGACGACGCAGAGCCGGCGCGGGATGCGGCGCAGCTGGTCCGGCGTCGGCCCGGTCGCCCGCGCGTTGATCGCGATGTCGCGGTAGGTGCCGTCGGGCCGCAGGAACACGGTGCAGACGTCCCCGGCCACCCCCGCGCGGTCGAGCGTGGCGACGTCCTCGGGGTCCAGGTAGCCGGCCGAGTACACGTGGGAGGGCACTCCCGTGAGCGCCCCGACGGAGAAGACCGCCAGGTCGGTGCGGGACTGGTAGTCCAGGACGCGGCGCACCGACCGTTCGCGCCACATCGCGGCGCGGGTCTCGGCGTAGTCGAAGAAGGCCGGCACCGGGAAGTGGTGCACGCTGGCCTCGAAGGCCGAGCCGATCTGGTCGATCAGGCCGCCCGCATAGCTCACGCCGGAGGTCCGGGTGTTGGCCGCCCCGTTGAGCTGGACCACGGACGAACCACGGGTCGCCTTGTGCGTCAGGTGCTCGGCCACTGCTCCCAGCGTCGTCCCCCACGCCACGCCGAGCACCATGTCGGAGTCGAACCAGCGCGAGACGAGGCGGGCGGCGGTGCGCGCCACCTGACCGAGGCGCTCGGCGTCGTCGGCCGAGTCGGCCACGGGCACCACGTAGACCTCGATGCCGTACCGCGAGACCAGCTCGCGGCCCAGCCCGGGCGCGCGGGAGTGGGCCGGGCGCAGCGTGATCTCCACGACACCGGTGTCCCGCGCGCGCTTGAGGAGCCGCGAGACGGTGGACCGCGACGTGCGCAGGTGACGCGCGATCGACTCCATCTTCATGTCCTGCAGGTAGTACATGGTCGCGGCCATGACCATGTCGCGCTCCCGGGTGATCGTCACGACGCCAGCGTGCCGCATGACACCGCTTCTTGCACGTTCGTGCACCTAGGTTGCGAGAACGTTCCCGCAGTGTTGCCCTGGTGTCGTCCCCACCGAGAGGAGCACCACCGATGGCCTCCCGCCTCACCGCAGAGTCCCGCACCCGGGCCCTGACCGCCCTGGAGAGCTCCCAGGAGCCCGCCACCGAGCTCGACGTCCTCGTCATCGGCGGTGGGGTCACCGGTGCCGGCATCGCGCTCGACGCCGTCACCCGCGGGCTGTCCACCGCGATCGTCGAGGCCCAGGACTGGTCGGCAGGAACCTCGAGCTGGTCCAGCAAGCTCGTCCACGGCGGCCTGCGCTACCTGCAGATGCTCGACTTCTCGCTGGTGCACGAGGCGCTGACCGAGCGCGACCTGCTCCTGAAGGAGATCGCGCCGCACCTGGTCAAGCCCGTGCCGTTCCTCTACCCGCTCGAGCACCGCGTGTGGGAGCGGGCCTACGTCGGCGCGGGCATCGCCCTGTACGACACCCTGGCCGCGATCGCGCCGGGCCGGCGCGCGATGCCCATCCACCGGCACGTCAGCCGCCGCCAGATCGCGCAGAAGTTCCCCGACCTGGCGCACGAGGCCGCCATCGGCGCCATCCAGTACTGGGACGCCTCCGTCGACGACTCGCGCCTCGTCAGCACGTTGGTGCGTACCGCCGTCGACTACGGCGCGCACGCCGCGTCGCGCACGCAGGTGGTGAGCCTCACGAAGAGCGCGACCGGCGCGGTCAACGGCGCCGTCGTCGTCGACCTCGAGACGGGGCGCGAGATCCCCGTCCGTGCGCGCCACGTCATCAACGCGACCGGCGTGTGGACCGAGGACACCGAGGCGCTCGCCGGCGACGAGGGCGGCCTGCGGGTCCTCGCCTCCAAGGGCATCCACATCGTCGTGCCGCGTGAGCGCGTCAAGGGCAAGGTCGGCCTGATCCTGCAGACCGAGAAGTCGGTGCTGTTCATCATCCCGTGGTCGCGCTACTGGATCATCGGCACCACGGACACACCGTGGGAGCAGGACCCAGTGCACCCGGTGGCCACCGCCGCCGACATCGACTACGTGCTGGACCACGCCAACGCCGTGCTGGCCCACCCGCTGACGCGCGAGGACATCATCGGCACCTATGCCGGCCTGCGCCCCCTGCTGCAGCCCGGCACCAAGGAGGGCACCGGCTCCTCCAAGGTCTCCCGCGAGCACACCGTCGCCTCCCCCGCTCCCGGCCTGACCGTCATCGCGGGCGGCAAGCTGACCACCTACCGGGTGATGGCCAAGGACGCCGTCGACTTCGCGATCGGCCAGCGCGCGCACGCCCTGCCGTCGGTGACGCACCAGATCCCGCTCGTCGGCGCCGTCGGCCTCTCCGCCGTCCGTCGCCAGGCGCGCGCCTGGTCGCAGCGGTACCGCTGGAGCCCCGCCATGCTCGACCACCTGCTGCACCGCTACGGCTCGGCGCTGCGCGAGCTCGTCACCCTCTGCGAGGAGGACCTGTCGCTCGCCAGGCCGCTGGAGCACGCGCCGGCCTACCTGCGCGCGGAGATCCACTACGCCGTCAGCCACGAGGGCGCCCTCCACCTGGAGGACCTGCTCCTGCGCCGCACCCGCCTCGTCTACGAGGTGGCGGACAAGGGCCGGGCGGCGCTCGACGAGATCGCCGAGATCGTGGCGCCGCTGCTCGGCTGGGACGAGGAGGCGACGCAGGCCGAGATCGAGGCCTATCGCGCCCGCGCCGACGCCGAGGACGCCGCAGCCCGGCAGCCGGATGACGCCTCGGCCGGGGAGGCCCGCTCCCAGGCCCCCGACGTGGCGCCGATGCAGCCGCTGCGGACCGCCTGACCCGAACCACCACAGACCCCAGCGCCCCGGCGCCGGACCGTCCCGACACCGATGTCCGGGACGGACCTCCAAGTCAGACCAGAGAGCGAGACGACGATGTCAACAGGCCAGATCTTCGTCACCGAGATGATGGGCACCATGGTGCTGCTCCTCCTCGGTGGCGGCGTGGTGGCGAACGCCATCCTGCCGAAGACCAAGGGTTTCAACGGCGGATGGCTGCTCATCAACTTCGGTTGGGGCCTCGGCGTGTTCACCGGTGTGTTCGTGGCCTTCTCCACCGGCGCGCACATCAACCCGGCGGTCACGGTCGGGCTGATGGCCAACGGTGCCGAAGAGTTCGGCCCCGGCATCCCCGCGACCTTCGCCAACGCGATGATCTACATCAGCGCCCAGATGGTCGGCGCCTTCCTCGGTGCCGTCCTGACGTACCTCGCCTACAAGAAGCACTTCGACCAGGACGCGGACCCAGCGGTCAAGCTCGGCGTCTTCTCCACCGGGCCGGAGATCCGGTCCTACGGCTGGAACCTGGTCACCGAGATCCTCGCGACCTTCGTGCTCGTCTTCGGTGTGCTGTCCTTCGCCAACTGGCCCGGCGACATGGGGCCCCTGGCCGTCGCCCTGCTCGTGGTCGGTATCGGCGCGAGCCTCGGTGGCCCGACCGGGTACGCCATCAACCCGGCGCGTGACCTCGGACCGCGCATCGCCCACGCACTGCTGCCCATCCGGGGCAAGGGTCCCAGCGACTGGTCCTACGCGTGGGTGCCGGTCGTCGGCCCGCTCCTGGGTGGTGCGCTCGCCGGCCTGCTCGCCACCGTCGTCATCTTCTGACGACCCCTCGTCCCTGCGACCACCACCGAACCCCACGACGCAAAGGAGCACACCATGGCGGACTACGTCCTCGCCATCGACCAGGGCACGACGAGCTCGCGTGCCATCGTCTTCGACCACTCGGGACGCAGCGTCTCGACCGGCCAGATCGAGCACGACCAGATCTTTCCCCGGGCCGGCTGGGTCGAGCACAACGCCGAGCAGATCTGGAACAACGTCCGCGAGGTGGTCGGCCTGGCGCTGACCCGCGGCAACATCTCGCACGAGGATCTCGCTGCGGTCGGTATCACCAACCAGCGTGAGACCGCCGTGGTGTGGGACAAGAACACTGGAAAGCCGGTCTACAACGCGATCGTCTGGCAGGACACCCGAACCCAGGCGATCGCCGAGGAGCTCGGCGGCGACGAGGGTCCCGACAAGTACAAGTCGATCGTCGGCCTGCCCCTGGCGACGTACTTCTCCGGCCCGAAGATCAAGTGGATCCTCGACAACGTCGACGGCGCCCGCGAGGCCGCAGAGAAGGGCGACCTGCTGTTCGGCAACACCGACACGTGGGTCGTGTGGAACATGACCGGCGGCCCCGAGGGCGGCGTCCACGTCACCGACGTCACCAACGCCTCGCGCACCATGCTCATGGACCTCGACACCCTGAGCTGGCGCGAGGACATCGCGGCCGACATGGGCATCCCGATGTCGATGCTGCCCGAGATCCGCTCCTCGTCCGAGGTCTACGGCCGCGGCCGTCCGCGCGGGATGGTCCCCGGCGTGCCGATCGCCGGCATCCTCGGCGACCAGCAGGCCGCGACCTTCGGCCAGGCGTGCTTCGAGGTCGGCACCGCCAAGAACACCTACGGCACCGGCAACTTCATGCTGCTCAACACCGGTACCGAGAAGGTGCCCTCGGAGAACGGCCTGCTCACCACGGTCTGCTACAAGATCGGTGACGCCGATCCCGTCTACGCCCTCGAGGGGTCCATCGCCGTCACCGGGTCCCTGGTCCAGTGGCTGCGCGACAACCTCGGCCTGTTCGCGGACGCCCCGGACATCGAGTACCTGGCCGGCAAGGTCGAGAACAACGGTGGCGCGTACTTCGTCCCGGCCTTCTCCGGCCTCTTCGCCCCGTACTGGCGTCCCGACGCCCGCGGTGCGCTCGTCGGCCTGACCCGGTTCGTCGACCGCAACCACATCGCGCGCGCCGCCCTCGAGGCGACCGCGTTCCAGACCCGTGAGGTCATGGACGCGATGAAGGCGGACTCCGGCGTGGAGCTCACCGAGCTGAAGGTCGACGGCGGCATGGTGGCGAACGAGCTGCTCATGCAGTTCCAGGCCGACCAGCTCGGCGTCGACGTCGTCCGCCCGGAGGTCGCCGAGACGACGGCGCTCGGTGCCGCGTACGCGGCGGGCATCGCCGTCGGCTTCTGGCAGGGCGAGTCCGACGTCACCGAGAACTGGGTGGAGGGCAAGCGCTGGACGCCGTCGATGGCGGAGGACGAGCGCGAGCGTCTCTACCGGCAGTGGAAGAAGGCCGTCACCAAGACCTTCGACTGGGTGGACGAGGACTCCGGCGAGTAGTCCCGCTCGCCCCGCCGATCGACGAAGGCCGCCGCCCAGGACGACGGCGGCCTTCGTCGTGAGCGCTCGCCGCTGTCGGCCGTGACCGTCCGTGCCCCATCATCGGAGCATGACAACGACGAGGAACGCCGTGGTGGTCGGTGCCGGCATCGGCGGTCTCACCACTGCCGTCGCCCTGCGACGACGCGGCTGGGACGTGACCGTGCTCGAACGCGCCCCGTCGCTCGAGCCCGTCGGTGCCGGGATCGCGCTGGCTCCCAACGCCGTGCGCGCCCTGGCGACGACGGGCGTCGGCGACCGGGTGCACGAGCTGGCTGCCCTGCAGGGCCCCGTCGGTATCCGGCGGCCCGACGGCGACTGGCTGGTCCGCGGTGACGCTGCCATGGCCGGCGAGGCTGCCACCGTGCTCCTGCACCGCGCCCGGCTCGTGTCGTTGCTCACCGACGAGCTTCCCGACGCGTCGCTCCGGCTCGGCGTCGAGGTCGTCGGCGTGGACCCCGGCGGGCCGGACAAGCCGGCGACCGTGACGACCGGTGCCGAGACCTGGTCGGCGGACCTGGTCGTCGCCGCCGACGGGATCGACTCCCCTGCACGGGCCGCGCTGTTCCCGGACCACCCTGGACCGGTGTATTCGGGCGCCACCGCCTGGAGGTTCGTCACTGACCGACCGGTCATCGTCCAGCCGGCGGAGACCTGGGGGCGCGGCGCCGTCGTCGGCCTCACGCCGCTCGCCGACGGCCGGGTCTACGGCTACCTCACCGCGACGCTGCCCGAACGGACACGCTTCGACGACGAGCTCGGCGAGCTGCGACGGCGGTTCGCCGACTGGCACGACCCGCTGCCCGCGCTGCTCGCGGCCCTCCGGCCCGACCAGGTCCTGCATCACGACCTGCGATGGTTGCGCACCCCGCTGGCCCGCTACCACGTCGAGCGGGTGGCGCTCGTCGGGGACGCGGCCCACGCCATGCCGCCGAACCTGGGGCAGGGCGGCGCCCAGGCGATCGAAGATGCCGTGGTGCTGGCCTCCGTGGTGGCCGATGCCGGGACCGAGCAGCTCTCGGCGGCCCTGGCCTCCTACACGGACCGTCGGCGCGACCGCACCCGACGGATCGCGCGGACCTCGGCGCGCATCGGCAGGATGACGACCTGGCGCTCCCCGACGGCGGTCCGCCTCCGGGAGGTGGGCATGCGCGCGGCCGGTCGCTGGGCACTGCCCCGCGCCGCTCGGCGGCTCGACGGCATCCTGGGCTGGCAACCGCCGGCGTGACCTCCTGCGGATGGCCTGTCAGCCGCCGCGCAGGAAGCTGCGGACGGTGGCGACCAGGAGCTCTCGCTCGCCCTCGGCGGTGAACGCCTCGTCGACGGCCACCCGTTCCAGGAAGCCACCGGTCAGCAGCACCAGCCAGGAGACGAGGCGGGCGGCCGTCAGGTCGGTGCGGACCTCGCCCCTCGCCTGACCTCGCTCGACCCACACCAGCAGCACCTCGCGCTGGGCGGCGTCGTCGGCCGCCAGCGCCTCGGCGATCCGCGGTACGTGCATCACCCCGGTCACCGCCCGGACGAAGCCGGGTATCCGCGCGTCGGCGGCGTCGTCCGCTGTCGAGGCGACGAGCTCGAGGAGGACGCCGAGCGGGTCGGTCCGCCCTTCGAGGCCCGCCGCCCGTTCCCTCGTCTCGGCCGTCCCGAGCTCGAGGATGGCCAGCAGCAGGTCGGCCTTCGTCGCGAAGTAGTGGAAGAACGTGCCGGACCCGATGCCGGCCCGCCGGCAGATGCGAGCGGTCGTGGCGCCGTCGTACCCGCGCTCCGCGAAGACCGTCAGGCCGGCGTCGACGATCTGCAGCCGACGGGCCGCGCGCCGTTCGGGGTCAACGGGACGAGCCACGGGCACCGCCCTCGGCACCGGCCGTCGTGCGGCGCACCTGCAGACGGTCGTCGCGCACCCGGACCGCGAGGTCGTGCGCACCGAGCTCGGTGTCGAGCTCCGCGACGGCCGCGGCGTCCTTGCGCTCGCGGAGTCGACGGCGCAGCAGCGCCCGCTCCGGCTCCGTGAACCCGGGCCGGCCGTCGACCCAGCCGACATAGTCGCCCTCGTACGGGTCCTCGTCACACCACGGCCAGCCGTGGCCGACGAGCGCGTCGCGCAGCTCGGCCGCCCGCAGGTCGTCGGCGTCGAGGCGGGCGCGCACCCGGCCCTCCGCGGTGACGAGGACGAGGTGCCGGCCGTCGCGGAAGACGGCGGAGACGTCGCTCCGCTCGATCCAGCCCTCGTGCTCGTCGGTGCGGTGCTCGAGATGGTCGTCGGCGACGGTCAGCCGCAGCGCCTCGGCGACGGCGACGAGCGCGAGCCAGGCACCGGCGACCAGGCCGAGACCCGTCAGGATCGGCACCGACCAGCCGAGCGGCAGGCTGGCGACGAGGTTGATCGCGCCGTGGACCGGCAGCGGCGTGCCGTCGAGCACGTCCTGGAGCCAGCGGGCGAACGGTGGCAGCGCGACGCCCAGCCCGACGGCCAGCACCAGGACGCTCAAGGCGATGAGAATGGGCGCGACGCGCGGCATGCGCACCTCGGTGGGGGTCATGCCGCAATTATTGGAGCAAGCACTCCACGAACGCAACCGGCCTAGGGTGGCGAGGTGAGCATCACCTCGACCTCCGAGTACACGATCCCCGGCGCCCACGTCACCGACCGCACCCTCACGGTCCCTCTCGACTGGTCCGCCCCCGACGACGCCCGCACGCTCTCGCTGTTCGCGCGCGAGGTCGTCGCGCCACAGCGCCGGCACGACGACCTGCCGCTGCTGGTGTTCCTGCAGGGCGGCCCGGGCGGCAAGGGCCCGCGACCCACCGGCCCGGACGGCTGGCTCGGCGAGGCCCTGAAGCGGTTCCGGGTCGTCCTGCTGGACCAGCGCGGCACCGGGCGGTCGACGGCGGTCCGGGCGGACGCGCTGACGGCGCTCGGCGACGCGGACGTCCAGGCCGAGCACCTCACCCGCCTCCGTGCCGACTCGATCGTGCGGGACGCCGAGCACGTGCGCCGCGAGGTCTACGCCGGGCGGCGCTGGTCCACGCTCGGCCAGTCCTACGGCGGGTTCCTGACCCTGACGTACCTGTCGCTCGCACCCGAGGGTGTGGCGGCGGCGTACGTCACGGGCGGCCTGGCCGGACTCACGGCGAGCGCCGACGAGGTCTACCGGCGCACCCAGCCGCGCGTCGCCGCCAAGAACGCGCTCTACCGCGAGCGATATCCCGCCGACGTCGAGCGCGTCGCCCGGATCGCCGACCGGGTCGCGGCCGGGGACGTCCGCCTGCCCGGCGGCGACCTGCTGAGCGTCGAGCGGTTCCAGTCCCTCGGCATGGCGTTCGGCATGGGGCCCGGCTTCGAGCGCGTGCACTGGATCGTCGACGAGGCGTCCGACGACCTGTCCGCACCGGTCGGCGTCGACACCCTCACCGACACGTTCCTCGCCGAGGTCGAGGCCGCCACCGGGTTCGCGACCAACCCGCTGTACGCCGTCCTGCACGAGTCCATCTACGCGCAGCAGGGGACCGGCCCGACGGCGTGGGCGGCGCAGCGTGTGCGCGACGGCGACCCCGCGTTCGCCACGGACGCCCGACCGCTGCTGTTCACCGGCGAGATGATCTACCCCTGGATGTTCGAGCAGGTCGCGGCGCTGCGGCCGTTCCGGGCCGCCGCGGAGGCGCTCGCGGCCCGTGACGACTGGCCGGACCTGTACGACCTCGACGTGCTCGCCGCCAACGAGGTGCCGCTCGAGGCGGCGGTGTACCAGGACGACATGTTCGTCGACGCCGACCTCTCGCTGGACACCGCGGCGCGGGTGGGCAACGCCCGGGCTTGGGTGACGAACGAGTTCGAGCACGACGGGCTCCGCGCCGGCGACGTGTTCGCGAAGCTGCTGGAGCGCCTCGACGCCCGCGGCGGCCCGCTCCCCGACCGCGCGAGGTAGTAGCGGCGCTGCCGAGGTAGTACTACCGCGACGGTTGTCCTTCTACCTCGGCGGGGGTGGGGGCGTGGCGCTCCAGGAAGCGGTAGACGTCCGTGTCGTCGACGCCGGGGAACACTCCTCTCGGCAGCGCGGCGAGCACCTGCTGGTGCATGCGCGCGCTCGGCCACGAGTGCGCCTGCCACCGGTCGGCGAGGTCCGACGGCGGCCGCTGGCAGCAGGCCGGGTCCGGGCACGTCGAGGTGCGGCGCACCTGGGTGTCGCGACCCCGGAACCACTTGGCGTGCGCGTACGGCACCCCGACGGTGATCGAGAACTGCCGCCCGTCGGCGGCCGTGCCCGTCTGCACGGAGTCCCAGAAGGTACCGGCCGGTGTGTCCGTGTACTGGTACGACTCCGACGCCCGGTCCCGGCGGGTGAAGGCCTCGCGCGCGGGCCACCGGCGGCACACGAGCTGGCCTTCGATGGCGCCGGTGACGTCCTGCGGCAGCGGCAGACCGTCGTTGGCGTACCCGCGGAACAGCGCGCCGTCGTCGCCGACCCGCAAGAAGTGCAACGGGATACCGAGGTGCACCGTAGCGAGGTTCGTGAGCCGCATGGCGGCCGCCTCGTGGGTGACGCCGAAGGCGTCCCGGAAGTCCTCCACCGCGAGGTCCTTCTCGCGCTTGCGCTGCGACAGGAACTCGACGGCGGCCGACTCCGGGATGAGGCACGCCGCCGCGAAGTACGTGATCTCGACACGCTGCCGCAGGAACTCGGCGTAGGAGCGGGGCCGCTCGTGACCGAGCACGCGGTGGGCGATGGCTTGCAGCGCCAGCGAGCGCAGGCCGTGCCCGCCGGGGATCGAGGCCGGCGGCAGGTAGATCCGGCCGTTCTTCCAGTCGGTGACCGAGCGGGCGGAGCGCGGCAGGTCGTCCACGTGCAGGATCGTCAGCCCGAGGTCCTCGGCGATCCTCGCCACTGTGCGGTGCGTCAGCGCACCGCCGGTGTACCCGGCGCGGCGCGCCATGTCCTCGCCGATCTCCTCGATGTGCGGCATGTGGTTGCCGCGCTCCTGCCGCTCGTGCCGCAGCACCGTGTTGGCTCGCCGCGCCTCCTCCGGCGTCGCGATCGCCTCCTCCTCGCGCCGGGAGAGCTCGGCGTGCAGGCCCACGAGCTGTTCAAGGACGGGCACGGGCAGCTTCTGGCTCGGCTTGATCCCCGGCAGCCCGAGCGTGGCGAACAGCGGGCCGCGCTGCGCGCGCTCGAGGGCGATCTCGAGGGCGGCGCGGCGCGACGGCGGCTCGTCGGCCAGGAGGTCGGCGAGCCCCACGTCGAGCGCCTCGGCGATGGCGCGCAGCAGGGAGAGCCGGGGCTCGCGGCGGCCGTTCTCGACGAGCGAGAGGAGGCTCGGTGCGGCGTCGACGGCCCTGCCGAGCGCGTCCAGCGTCAGTCCGCGGGAGGTGCGCGCGTGCCGGATGCGCCGCCCCAGGGTGATGAGGTCCGGGGTCTCCGACGCCGCCGTGGTGGTCATGGCTTCACGCTACGTGAAGATCGGCGAATCTTCACGGCCGTCCGGATGGAAACCCGCCGCCACCGAGGCGCAGAGTGGAAGCAGGAAGCCCGTCCGCCGCGACGGGAGAACCATCACGGACGGAGCCGCCATGCACTTCACCGCCAATCCTCGACGGACCCGGCTCGCGGTCGCGGAGCTCACGCCGGACACGCTGGGCCGCACCGATGCCGCCGGCTTCCCGGACACGTTCGGTGCGCCGTCGGCCGCCGTGCCCGTCCGCGACCCCTTCGCCTGGGTGGCCGAGATCGCCGAGCTCACCCAGCCGGACGAGGTCGTGTGGTGCGACGGTTCTGCCGAGGAGAAGCAGCGGCTGATCGACCAGATGGTCGCGGCGGGCACGCTCCTCAAGCTGAACGAGGAGAAGCGCCCCGGCTCCTACCTCGCGCGCTCCGACCCGTCCGACGTCGCCCGCGTCGAGTCGCGCACGTTCATCTGCTCGGAGCGCGAGGTCGACGCCGGCCCGACGAACAACTGGTGCGCACCTGCCGAGATGCGCTCCGAGCTGGACGAGGTCTTCGCCGGCTCCATGAAGGGCCGCACGATGTACGTGGTGCCCTTCTCGATGGGCCCCGTGGGTGGGCCGATCTCCCAGGTGGGCATCGAGATCACCGACTCCCCCTACGTCGTCGTCTCCATGCACGTGATGACGCGGGTCTCGAGCGAGGTCCTCGACCTCATCGAGGGCGGGCAGCAGTGGGTCCCCGCCGTGCACTCGGTAGGCGCACCGCTCGCCGACGGGGACCAGGACGTCGCGTGGCCGTGCAACGAGACCAAGTACATCGTCCACTACCCCGAGGCGCGAGAGATCTGGTCCTACGGTTCCGGCTACGGCGGCAACGCGCTGCTCGGCAAGAAGTGCTTCGCGCTGCGCATCGCCTCGGCGATGGCCCGTGACGAGGGCTGGCTGGCCGAGCACATGCTGCTCATCCGCATCACCTCGCCCGAGCAGCGCCAGTACCACCTGGCTGCCGCGTTCCCCAGCGCCTGCGGCAAGACGAACCTCGCCATGCTGCAGCCGACGGTCCCCGGGTGGACCGTCGAGACGATCGGCGACGACATCGTCTGGATGCGCCCCGGCCCCGACGGCACGCTGCGTGCCATCAACCCGGAGGCCGGGTTCTTCGGGGTCGCACCGGGCACCGGCGTCGAGACGAACCCGACCGCCATCGAGACGCTCACCCACGACGTCATCTTCACCAACGTCGCACTCACGGACGACGGCGACGTCTGGTGGGAAGGGCTCACCCCGGAGCCGCCCGAGCACCTGGTGGACTGGCGGGGCGACGACTGGACGCCCACCGACGGGGAGGCCGGCCGGCCCGCCGCGCACCCGAACTCGCGCTTCACGGTGGCGGCGGCGCAGTGCCCGTCGATCGCGGACGTCTGGGAGGACCCGGCGGGCGTGCCCGTGGACGCGATCGTCTTCGGCGGGCGGCGGGCGACCAACGTGCCGCTGGTCGCCCAGGCGACGAGCTGGGAGCACGGCGTGTTCATGGGGGCCACGATCAGCTCCGAGCGCACGGCCGCGGCCGAGGGCGCCGTCGGCGAGCTGCGGCGTGACCCGTTCGCGATGCTGCCGTTCTGCGGCTACAACATGGCCGACCACTGGTCGCACTGGCTCGAGGTGGGCGCCGGCCTGGACTCCGAGAAGCGACCGAAGATCTTCCAGGTCAACTGGTTCCGCAAGGACGCCGACGGGAAGTTCATCTGGCCCGGGTTCGGTGAGAACTCGCGAGTGGTCAAGTGGATCGCCGAGCAGATCGACCGATCGCGCGGCGTGCGCACCGACGCCGGAGCCGTCCCGTCCGCCGTCGGGCTGCTCCCCGCGCCCGGGGCGCTCGACGTCGACGGCCTCGACGTCTCCGACAGCGACCTGGAGGCTCTGTTCGACGTGCCCGCGGAGGCCTGGCTCGCCGAGGCCGAGCTGACGTCCGAGTTCTTCGACACCTTCGGTGACCGCATGCCGGCTGCGCTGCGGGACCAGCTGGCGCGGCTCGGCGACCGGCTCCGCTGACCTCCCGGACCACCCCCCGCGTCGCCCGCAGTGCCGCCCGCAGTGCCGCGGAGGTGGCGGGGCGACGGGTGGCGGTCAGGGGTAGACCGTCCTCATGGGCTCGCGGACGTCCGCCAGCGGGCCTCGGCCAGCGCCCACCGACTCGGCGAGCTGCCCGGGCCGTACCCGACGAGGCTCAGAGCAGCTGGTCCCTGCGCCCGCGCACCAGCAGCACGGCAGCGAGCACAGCGCCGATGACGAGCAGCGTGCCCGGGTCCGCGTCCGACGTCGAGGCCGCAGGCGTGGTCGAGGCCGGGACCTCGGTCGCGGCGACAGGCCCTGCAGCCTGTCGCGAGAACCCAGGTCTCGCTGACCGGTCCGTCGCCTCGTGACGATGCTCGTCGGTGCGGCCGCCGGACGCCCGCACCCCACGCTCTGCCGTCGTGCTGCTGCTCTCCGTGGTCCGCCGGTCCGGTGACGAGGCCGTGGCCTGCTTCCCCTCGGTCGACCGGTCGGGGGCGTCAGCACCGGTCACCGCCTCGTCGGGGTCGGCGGCTCCGGGGACCGTCTCGTCCGGCACCTGCTCCTCGGGAACGCTGACGGCCGGGTCCACGGGTCCCTCGTCCCCGGGCTCTGCCTCGACCCCGGGATCGGGACCCGGCCCGGGACCTGGCTCGACGTCGAGGTCGGGACCCGGCTCGATGTCGAGGTCCGCCTCCGGTGCGGGTCCGCCACCGTCCGGAGCATCAGCGTCAGGTGCGTCCGGCCCGGACAGCGGCGGGTCGGTCACCGGCTCCTCCCCCGACCCGCCCTCCGGCACCTCCGCTCCGGGCACCGCGGGATCCGCGGGCACGACGGGCACTGCGGGATCCGGCCCGGGATCGCACGCACCGCTGGTGCCGGGCATCTGGCTCACCGCCTCCGGCCCGGTCTCCTCCGGTCCGGTCTCCTCCGGCCCGGTCTCCTCCGGCCCGGTCTCCTCCGGCCTGGGGGCGCTGCAGGCGTCGGGGGCACCCGCCGTCGGAGCCGCACCCAACCCGGCGGCGAAGGCGACGGACGACGGCGCGAACGTGCCGGCGAGGACGGCCACCAGCACGGCGGCGAGGATCACGAGAGTTCGGTTCATCGGTCTTGCGGGCTGGTGCCCTTCTCCTCTCCGGCGTCTGGCGCCGCGTCACGGGTCGTCAGCCCCTATGCACCCCGCGCGTGGCGAGCCGGTCGGTCAGCCTCTTCCCCGAGAATCCTCGGGCCGACTCGCCTAGGGTGAAGCCAGAACAGCGCTTGACGTTGGGCGCCCGCCGGAGGGCAGAGCTGCCGCACCCGGTACCGACGGCGCAAGGGGGAGGGCTGGGAGACGCAATGCGGCAACCGGAGGAGAGAAACTTTCGCTTGTACGGCGCCCCGAGGGCGCAGCAACTAAAGCTCGGGCGAGAGCGACTGCTGGATCGGCTCGACGCCGACGCCGCGCTTCGGGTCGTGCGCGGTCCTTCGGGTAGTGGCAAGACCGCCCTCCTGGCGGAGTGGGCCCGACACCGTGACGCCACGGGCGTGTGGTTCACGGCTCCGCCGGCGACGAGCCGGGCCGACCTGTGGCGTGCGATCGCTCAGCGGGCGACCCGGGCGTCGATGCCCGGGTTCGCGGCGTCGCCCGTCCCCCAGGACGCGGACACCGACCACCTGCTCGGTTGGCTGACGGAGGCGGCTATGTCGGTGCGCGGGGAGGTGCTCGTCGTCGTCGACGACTATCACCACGTGACGGACGACGAGGTCCACACGGACGTCCTCGATCTCCTGAGATCGTGCCCGAAGCTCTCGATCGCCATCGCCACCCGGGTGGCGTCACCGCTGGAGGCCCCAGGGGTCGGCCTCGAGCTGGACCGCACCATCATCACCGCGGACCAGCTCCCCCTCACACCCGATGAGACGGCAGCCGTGCTGCGCGACGCGGGGCTGGACCTGGACCCCCAGGACGCGTACGTGCGTACGGGTGGCCAGCCGCTCTACCTCCGGGTGGCGATGCTGGCCGCCGAGATGGCCGGGTCGCACGGGACGCCCGGGCACGTGCAGGTCGCGGACGAGCTGCTGCGCACCGCGCTCGACAGACAGCTCGAGGGCCCCTCGCGCACGCAGCTCGAGCAGCTCCTGCTGCGGTGCGCCGTCCCGGAGACCCTCACCTCGGAGCTCGCGGTGACGCTGACCCGGACGCCGACGGCCGTCGACCTGCTGACGATGCTGGAGGAGCGCGGCCTCGGGACGTGGGAGCGGCAATCGATCGGCCGGGTGTTCGTCCTCTTCCCCGTGGTGCGGTCGCTCGTGCTGAACACGGCGCGCCTCGAGCTCGCCGAGGAGATCGCCTCGATCGAGGAGGCGACGGCCCGCTGGTACCTCGCCAACGCCTACCCGATCCAGGCGCTACGGCACGCGATCAACGCGGGTGCACTGGACGTGGCCTCGGCCGTGGTGTCGCGCTACTGGGTCGAGCTGATCGAGCCGGGGAACCTCGAGCGACTCTCGACGATCAAGCGGGTCGCCCCCACCGATCTGCGCCGCTGGCCGTTGCTGTGCGGGGCGCTCGCGATCCATCTCGACAGCGTGCCGGGGGGCCGCGACGAGGCCATCGACCTCTACCGCCTCACGGTGGCGATGCTCCGGCCCCGTGCCCGCGCCGCCAGGGCGGGGGAACGGGTGGTGCTCGAGGTGCTCGAGAGCGTGGCGCTGCGCAGCTCGGGCGCGGCGAAGCGGGCGATCGCTCCGGCTCGGGCGGCACGCAGGACGCTGGGTGAGCTGGGCCCGGACGAGCACCGGCGCCTCGCACGGGAGATCCCGCGGCTGCGCGCGGAGATGGCGATGTCGCTCGCGCGCGGCGGGGAGGCGGCCGAGGCCCTGACGATGCTGGGAGACCTGGGCGACTCCCCCACGGAGAATCCTCGCACGCTGTACGGCCTCTCGTTGCGAGCCCTCATCCACGCCGTGCGCGGCGACATGCCCGACGCGCAGCGCGACCTCGAGGTCATCGAGGCCTCACCCCTCGAGCAGGTGCACGCCCGGCGGGACCACGACCTCTACCGTCTGGCCCGCGCCATCGTGTGCGTCGAACGCTTCGAGGCGCGCTCGGCGCAGGCGCACCTCGACGTCATGCGGCCGCACCTCGCCACGCTCGAGACCCGACCGATGTTCGCCACCGTCCAGGCGGTGATCGACCTCGTCTCGTTCGAGGCGGCGCTCGGTTCGGAGCGGCTGCGCCGTTACATCGCGGCGGACCGCGGGCGCCAGCGCATCTCGACCCGCAACAGCGAGCAGCTCGCCTACGCGGCGGGCCTGCTCAACCTCGCCCGCGGCCGGGTGGGCGCCGTCCACGCCGGCCTGCGGGGGGCCTCCCCCCGCTCGCCGCTGACCTGGCTCCAGCGCGCGCACGTCGCGCTCCTGACCGAGCACTGGCAGTCCGCGACGGAGCTCCTCGTGGAGCGTCTTCCGGGGCCGAGCACCTCGCCCCGGCACCGAGCCACGCACGCGATGCTGTTCGCGGCGGCGCTCACCCGGTCAGGCCAGGAGACGCGGGCACGCGACGCGGTCGGCCGGCTCGCCGCGATCACGGCGGACCGCGAGCTGTCCTTCGTGTTCGCTCTGCCCGCGCGGCGCGAGCTGCTCGCCCTCGCGGAGCTCGCCGACCGCGGCGACGACCTGACCGCGCAGCGGGTCATCGCCGCGGCGGAACCGGTCCCGGAGATCTTCGCGGCCACGGTCGACCTGCAGCAGCCGCTCACGGAGCGGGAGGTCGTGGTGCTCGTGACCCTGATGCAGCACGCCACGGCCGCCGAGATCTCCCAGGCGCTCACGGTGTCCGTCAACACGGTCAAGAGCCAGCTGCGGTCGATCTACCGCAAGCTCGGCGTGCGGCGCCGCGAAGACGCGCTCGCCAAGGGGATCGACCTCGGAATCATCATGCCGGACCACGTGGAGACCTCGGTGGGTCTCGGTGACGTCTGACCGGTCGGCTCAGACCACGTCGTCGACGATCTTGGCCGCCGCCCGCATCTGCTGGTGCGCCAGCTCGTCGTCGAGTGCGCCGCCGCCTGCGATGAGCGCCGCACGGCGCAGCCAGGAGAACAGCACGAGGACGGGGTAGTTGTCCTCGCCGAGGTAGGCGCGGCGTCGCCAGCACGCCCACGCGACCGCACGCGTCAGCGGGATCACTGGTTCCTCGAACTCGTTCGCGTCGTGGGCGACGCTCTCCCACCCGTGCGCCGCGGAACACACGAGGCGGACGGCGTCCCGGTCCAGCGGCCGCGCGAGCGCCGCGAGCCCGATGTCCTCGCGAATCTCGGTCGCCTCGGTGGGGATCAGGTCGAGGCCGTCGCGGTAGGTCCCGAACGTCTTGGGGTCGACGTGTCGCCAGGGGTCCTGGTCGGGGAGCGAGTCGAGGATGTCGGTGAGGGTACCGGCGAGCAGCGTCACCGCCCGCAAGCGCTCTCCCCTGGCCTCCAGGCGCATGGCCTCCAGGTCCGCGACACGGTCGTAGGGGTCGAGCAGCGGCTCGACGAGCCCGACCCCCCAGGCTGCCCAGGTGGTGTCGTCCCACATGCTGTGGGCAGCCTCGTCCCGCTCTCTCATCGCGGAGACCGCACGCATGGCGTCCTGGCCACGGTTCTACCTCCGGCTCTCGTCCCGCCCCTGCGCGCGGTGGCAGGGATCAGCAAGAGAGTGTATCCACGAGGGACGACGCGGCAAGAGCCTCCGGCTCTCACGCCAGGGTGAACCCCAGTGTGAAAGATGCGTCCGGATATACCTCCACAGGGCCTTCCGGCCCCAGACTGGTGAGCGTGAACATCCCGCTCTTCCCCAGTGCGCACCCAGGTGCGACCCAGGTGCGCCCTCGACGTACCTCGGGAGAGCGTGGCGAGGCCAACGGCACCGACCCGATCCGGGCGGAGATCGAGCGCCTCACCGCGCTCGACGACGAGGCGTACCCCGCCGCGCTCACCGAGTTCCTCGCCCTCCACCGTCCGCACTGGCGCAACGTCGCTGCCCGGCTGTGCCGTACGAGCTCGGTGCCCACGAGCCAGCACGTGGACGACGTCGAGGCGATCGTGACCGAGACGGTCTGGGAGCTGCTCGAGCGGTCCCGCCGCGAGCCCACCTTCCTGGCCACGATGCGGTCTTTCCTGGCGATCGTCGTGTTCACCGCGCGCCCGAGGGTGCGGTCCTTCCTGGACCACGCGACCGCTCCGGCCTCCGGCATGGTCTCCGCACAGCGGCGCCGGCGGGAGCTCGCCCGGACCCGTGCCGAGCTCGCCGCGGTCCGTGGGACCACGCCGAGCGTCAAGGACGCGGTGGCGGCCACGAACGAGCGGCTGAGCGCGACCCGTGCCGACGCCGCCCGCCAAGGCATGGTCGTGAGCGAGGCTGACGAGCTGGTGCTGCGGGGCACGCTGTCCTTCGACGAGTCTCTCGATTCCGACCAGCTGGTCGTCACCGCGCCCGACGGCGTGCTGCACCCGCTCGACGTGCCCCTGCTGCTGCGCCGGGTGGTCGAGGTCGCCCGCGCAGAGCACCGGGTGCGAGGGCGTGTCGCGGCCCTGTGGATGACGGACGCGTACGGCAACGGCCCGATCCCGGGCCAGGACACCATCGTGTGGATCGCCCGGACGCTCGGTATCACCCGGCGCACTGCGCTGGCACACGTCGAGCGGGTCCGGGAGATCGCCGCCGAGCACCTGCGTGACATGGGCATCGAGGCGGCCTGCGACCTGGACACGAAGCCCGTCGACGCTCCGCCCGGCAGCCCGGTGCGGACCGCAGACGCGGCCTACGCCTGCTAGGCACCGCCGGCAGGAGCAGCAGGGCACCACGCGGTCGGCCGGCACACCAGACGTGCCGGTGGGCAGATCGCGAACGCACCGTGGACATCTCCGCTGACAGCGACACAGCCGCGGGGGCTGGCGACACGAGGGGGGCAAACAGGTATGGACGGACCGGGGAGCTGGGAACAGCGTTCGGGGATCAGGCACGCCCTCGCCGAGGTTCGGGCACTGCCCGGCGCCGAACGCGAGCGGGCGCTCGCCGCGGTCGTCGTCGCGCACGACGCCGAGCTCGCGCGCGCCGCCCGGCGGGCTGTCCGCACGATCGGCGCGACCGCCGGTGCCCGGTACGCGGCCCTCGAGATCGTCGAAACCTCTCAGCGCGCCCTCATGCAGGACGTCGCGACGGGACGTCGGCACGTCGACGACCGCGCCTGGCCGGCGACGATGCGGTTCGAGTCCGCACGCGCGGCACGTCAGGGCGTGGCGCGCGGCGTGCTGGCCGCTACCCCGTACCGCCAGCGTCTCGCCGCCGACCGGGCGGTCCTGGTGCAGCTGCGCCGCGCCGCCGGGCCGTCGGGCACGACGACGAAGGTCGATGAGGTCGCCGCGCGGTGGGGCGCCGTCGCCCCTGCCGAGCCGGCCGCCGTCGCACCCCTCGCACAGCCGCGAGCCCACCGACCGTCCCGCCGCCCGGCCTCGAGGCCTCGGCACCCGCGACGAGCCGTCGGACCTGCCCGGTGGGGCGTCGCCGCCGTCCTGACGTCGGTCACCCTGCTCGTCGGGGCGAACGTCGCGACCGCCGTCCGCGGCACCGACGACGCGGCGGAGATCGCACTCGAGCGGCCGACCGGGAGCACGAGCGATCTCGCCGACCGTTTCCCGGAGCTCGCCGACGTCCCCTTCTCGGACGGTCCGTTCGTTCGCCCCTTCACCGAGTCCGTCGTCCGGTTCGAGCACGAGGGCCGGGCCGGCACCGGGCCCGCGGAGGATCGCGAGACGTCGCAGGACGCCGATCCGACCGACGGCGCCACGGCGTCCGTCGCATCCCCGTCCGCGACCGACCGCACCGAGAAGTCCTCCGCAGGGAGCACGACCGACCGCGGGTCGTCGAAGACCACCCGGCAGGACCCGTCCGCGACGCGGCCGTACCGCCCCTGGGACTCCCGGCGGGGCAGCTCCGAGACCCAGCACGGGCCGGGCGGCAGGGCCTCGAAGGAACCAAAGGGTGAGAAGCGTCCCGCCCACACGGGCCGTCACGACCGAGGCGCCGACGACGACCGCTCGAAGAAGAAGTTCACGGACCGGCCCCGCGGCCACGAGCGCGCGGATGAGCGCGGCCACGAGCGCGCGGATGGGCGCGGCCACGAGCGCGCGGATGAGCGCGGCCACGAGCGCGGGCGCCAGACCTCCTCGGAGGAACGCAACCGGCACGACGGCGCGCGGGCCGGCTCCGGTTCGAACGGTCGCGACCGCGGCACCGACAGCCAGGAGCGCGCCCGCGGCAAGAGCGACGACCGAGGGAGCACCTCCGGCCGCGGCGGCTCCGGCCGCGGCGGCTCCGGCCACGGCCGGCGCTGACACCCGCCCCGAGAGGCACGGGGCGTCCCGTCGGGCCCGACGACCCGAGAGCCGGGCAGGACGCCGGCCCGGATCGCCTACCGTCCCGGTCGCAGCCCGAGCAGGGCGCGAGCCTCGTCCGCGGTGCCGTCGGCGGCCGTGGCTGCGCGGTTCACCTCGGCGACCTGGTCCACGATCTCCGCCCGGTGGATCCTCAGGCGGTCAGGTGCGTCGATGCCGATGCGCACCCCGTCCTTCCCGGCGGACACCACGGTGATGACGACGTCGTCACCGATGAGGATCCTCTCCCCCGTCTTGCGTCCCAGCACCAGCATCGACGTCCTCCTGACGTTTCCTGTGTCTTCCTGACATGTCACCTGACCTATGCACCGGGCTCGACGACAGCCGACCTCCATCCCTCGGGCAGGCCGATCGCCGCCACGCTGCCGGGCGTCGCGGTGAGCTCCCGGCCGACGATCGCCATGGCCCGCACGGGCGCTGCCTGGCGGACGGCGTCCACCCAGGCCCGCGTGTCCTCGGGCTTGCGGGAGGCGTCGACGACGACCCACACCTGCTCCGGCCCGAGCTGCTCGATCAGCCCCGGCGCGGACGTGCCGTCCAGCCCGACTCCTACGGCGACCGCGACGGAGACACCCGACCGGACGCCGTGGGCGCGCGCCTCCACCGCGTCGCGGCTCCCGTCGACCCGGAGCATCCCGTCGGTCCGTGCCAGACCGGCGCAGGCCGGCAGCATCCCGAGCTGTGCGGCCATGTCCCGCACGACCGGGACGGCGTCGTCGGCGAGCCCGACGAGGGCGACGAGGTCGCCCGGACGCGCTGACGGTCCGTCGATCTCGGTGGCCGTCGTGGGCGCGGCCGTCTCGGCGATCAACCCGGAGAGCAGCTCGGCGAACTCCTGTCCGCCCGTCGAGACCTCGCGGTCGACGCCGGGGGACGTGTCCAGGTCGTCGGCCTCGTCGGCCTCGTCGAGCAGCACGGCGATGCCGGAGCGCCGAGACTCCAGGGAAGCGCCTGGCCGCTTCGCGGCCGACATCGGGTGGACGTCCGGGACCTCGACCTCGACCTCGTAGCGCTGGCGCCCGAAGAGGCCCGCGAACCCGCCGGTGATGACGCGTTCGGCAGAAACGATCCGGACGTCAGGCCCGTAGGTGCGGCTCGCCATGTCGAGGGCGCCCCGCAGGGTGTCACTCTCGACCCGCGATCGCCGGGGCATCGTTCACCACCCCGACGGTCTCGATGAGCGCGTGCCCCGCGGTGGCCTCCGTGTAGGAGAGCACCGGCAGGTCGGGGACCTGGGTGGCGACGAGGCGCTGGACCGCGGCACGCAACGACGGTGCGCACACGAGGGCGACGTCGTCGCCGGCGCCGCGCGCGGCTGCCGCCTGCTCCACCACCGAGGTGCGGAAGGAGTCGAGGCGCGCCGGGTCCAGCAGGATGGACGTGCCGTGCTCGCCGCCGGCCTGCCGGCCCGCGAGCATGGCCTGCTCGAGCGCGGGCGCGATGGTCACCACCTTGAGGGTGCCGCCCGTCGTGTGCCGGGCCGGGACCGCCGGGCCCAGCGCGCCGCGCGCCGCCTCGACCAGGTGCTCCGGGTCCGTGGACCGCTTCGCCGCGAGCGCCAGGGCCTCGTAGATCCGCGGCAGGTCGTTGATCGCCACCTGCTCGTCGAGAAGACCCTGCAGGACGCGTTGGATCTCGGCGAGCGACAGCAGCGACGGCGTGAGCTCGTCGACCGCCGACGGGTTGTGACGCTTGATCTCCTCGGTCAGCACCCGGACGTCCTCTCGCGAGAGCAGGCGTCCGGCGTTCGCCGAGATGATCGCGGACAGGTGGGTCACGAGCACGGAGACGCGGTCGATGACGGTGGCTCCCGCCATCTCGGCGCTGTGCCGCATCTCGGCTGGCACCCACTTGCCGTCCATGCCGAAGACCGGGTCGACCGTGACCTGCCCCGGCAGGGAGTCGAGACTGTCACCGAGGGCGAGGACCTTGCCCGCGGGCGCGCGTCCCCGGCCTGCCTCGACGCCCGCGATCCGTACCGCGTACGTGGAGGCGGGCAGCTCGATCGAGTCGCGGGTGCGCACCGGTGGCACGACGACCCCGAGGTCCATGGCGATCTTGCGCCGCAGGGCGCGCACGCGGCCCAGGAGGTCGTCGTGCGCCCCGGTCACCAGGTCGACGAGGTCGGGCGCGAGCAGGATCTCGAGCGCATGCACGCGCATCTGCTCGAGGAGGTCGTCGGAGCTCTCCGGCGACGCCTCGGCCGACGCCTCCGCGCGGGCAGCCTCCGCGCGCGCGGCCTCGGCACGCTGGTGGCTCGCCCGGATCTGCTGCGCCGCCACGAGCAGCCCGATCCCGAGCAGGATGAACGGAAGCTTGGGCATGCCGTCGATGAGAGCCAAGACGAGCGCGGCGCCACCGGCGATGCCGACCGCCTGCTGCGACTGGACGAGCTGCTTGGACGCCTGCGAGCCGACGTCCCCCTCGCCTGCGTTGGACCGGGTGACGATCATGCCGGTGGCCACCGCCATCAGCAGCGCGGGCACCTGGGTCACGAGACCGTCGCCGACGGTGAGGATGGAGTACGTGTCGACGGATTCCATGGCCGGCATGCCGTGCATGACGACACCGACGACGATGCCGCCCACCAGGTTGATGAGCGTGATGACGATGCCGGCGATCGCGTCGCCCTTGACGAACTTCGACGCGCCGTCCATGGCCCCGTAGAAGTCGGCCTCCGCGGAGATCTCGGCCCGTCGGGCGCGAGCGTCCGTCTCGCTGATCAGCCCGGCGTTCAGGTCGGCGTCGATCGCCATCTGCTTGCCGGGCATCGCGTCGAGCGTGAACCGGGCACCGACCTCAGCCACGCGCTCCGCACCCTTGGTGATCACGAGGAACTGGATCACCACGAGGATGAGGAACACGACCATGCCGATGACGATGTTGCCGTCGACGACGATGTGCCCGAACGCACCGATGACCTCTCCCGCGTAGCCGTCGCCCAGGACGAGCCGGGTGGAGGCAACGTTGAGACCGAGCCGGAACAGCGTCGCGATGAGCAGCATCGACGGGAACACCGAGAAGTCGAGCGGCTTCTTGACGAACATCGCCGTCAGCAGGATCACCAACGACAGCAGGATGTTGACGATGATGAGCACGTCGAGCAGCCCTGCCGGGATCGGCACGACGAGAAGCAGGACGATGCCGACGACGCCGAGCGGGACCGCCATCATGCCGAGGCCTGGGTTCTTCACGGTGCGACCTGCTCCTTCACGTTCCGGTAGGGCGGCGGGGGCCGCCGGGACTCCCTATGCACCCGCACGACGGCGCAGCGGGCGATCGGCGACGACCGTGTCCGGGTCCATCGCCGGCTGCGTCATGCGGTGCGGCACTGCGGAGGCCGCGGCACCTCGCCGCGCGAGCGCCATGACGAACGCCAGGACGCGTGCGACCGCCGTGTACAGCTCGACGGGCACCTCCTGGCCCACGTCGCACGCCCGGTGCAGCGCCCGGGCGAGCGGCACGTCCTGCACCATCGGCACGCGGGCCTCCTCGGCGCGCTCACGGATGCGGGCCGCGACGTGGTCAGCACCCCGGGCGACGACACGAGGGGCCGACTTCCCGGGCTCGTACGCGATCGCGACGGCGACGTGCGTCGGATTGACGACCACGACGTCGGCGTCCGCGACCGAGGAGATCATGCGGTTGTGGCTCATGGAGCGGGCCATCGACCGACGCTGCGACTTCACGAGGGGGTCGCCGTCGGAGTTCTTGTGCTCGTCCTTGAGCTCCTTCTTGGACATGCGGGTCTTCTTGCGGTTGCGCTTGCCCACGACGAGCACGTCGAGCAGGCCGAGCGCGATCCCGGCCGCCGTGGCCCAGATCAGGAGCGAGGCGACCCCGCCGTTCGCGGCCAGCAGCAGTGAGGCGATCGGCAGGCCGCCGGCCGCCAGCAGGACGGGCATGAGCGACTGGACGACGACGTAGAGCACCAGCCCCACGACCGTCGTCTTGAGCAGTGCCTTGACCCCGTTCCACAGCGCCTGCGGCCCGAAGATCCGCTTCATGCCCTTGACGAGGTCGAGGTGCTCGACCTCGATGCGGGGCTTCTTCAGGTGCAGCCCGCCCTGGGAGACCGAACCGACGACGACCGCGATCACGGTCGCGGCGAGGAGCATGCCCAGGGTGGGCAGCACGGAGCCGAGCGCCTGCTGCGCGTACGAGAGGGCGACGTCGGGATCCGGATTCTCGATGACCGTGCGCCAGGAGAGCACCTGTGTCGTGGCCTCCTGCGCGCCCCTGCTCAGGGTCCACGGCAGGACGGCGCCGGCCACTCCCATCCCGATCCAGGCCGTCAGGTCCTGGGAGCGGCTGAGCTGGCCCTTGGACCGCACCTCCTTCATCTTGCGGTCGGAGGCCTGCTCGGTCTTCTCCTCGGTGCCCTCGGCCATCAGCCCACCTCCCCCATGTAGCCCAGCGCCTGGTCCACCAGCACGGCGACGGCGTGCGGCAGCGCCACGACGACCGTGCCCACGAGGGACAGGGTGAGGAAGATCTTCAGCGGGAAGCCCATCGCGAACGCGTTGAGCGCGGGCGCCACGCGGTTGACCAGGCCCAGTCCGACGTCGGCGAGGAACAGCACGACGATGATGGGACCGGCGATCTGCAGGCCGGCGACGAACGACCCGGTCAGGGCCTCGACGAAGGAGTCGACGGGCACGCCCGCGAGCGCCCCCACGGGGACGGCCTCGTAGGAGCGGGCGAGCCCGAGCACGACCATCTGGTAGGCGTTCGACGTGAACATGAGCACGACGGCGGTCAGTGCGAACAGGCGGGTGAGCTGCGAGCCCTGGACGTTCGTCTGCGGGTCGTAGGCCATGGCGAGCGAGAAGCCGCCGAACAGGTCGAGGTGCGAGCCGGCTGCCGTGATCGCGGACATGACGATCATGACGAGGGCGCCGAGCATGGCACCCATGACGGCCTCGGCCACGACGTACCCGAGGAGCGTGGCGGTGCCCACGGGCACGAAGCCGGGGGCGGCACCGGCGGAGACGGCCATGCCCAGGCAGACGGCGAGGATCGCCCGCACCTGCGAGGGGATCGCCCGGTGCGAGAACGGCGGGGCGATGATCATGAAGGCCGCCATCCGCACGCCGGCGAGCAGGGTCGCCTGGAGCGAGCCCAGGTCGATGTCGAGCTCCACGGGTCAGCCGCCGCCGAGCAGCGAGGGGATCTGCTCGAACATGGCGTGGGTGAACGACACCATCTCGCCGATCATCCAGTTGCCGCAGATGATGAGCGCCACGGCCACGGCCGCGGCCTTGGGCACGAACGAGAGGGTGATCTCCTGGATCTGGGTGACGGACTGCACCAGCGAGATGGCGAAGCCCACGACGAGCGACGTGATGAGCACCGGTGCAGCCAGCTTGGCGGCCATGGTGAGCGCCAGGGTGGCGATGTCGATGACGGCGTTGGTCTCCATCGTCAGCTCACCCCGTAGGTGCTGATGAGCGTCGTGGTGATGAGCCCCCAGCCGTCGACGAGGACGAACAGGAGCAGCTTGAACGGCAGCGAGATCATCGTGGGCGGCAGCATCATCATGCCCATGCTCATCAGGGCGGCCGAGACGACGAGGTCGATGACGAGGAACGGCACGAACACGACGAAGCCGATGATGAAGGCGGCCCGCAGCTCGGAGATGAGGAACGCCGGTACGAGCGTCGTCATGGGCACGACGTCGGGGTTCGCCGGGTTGTCGAGGTCCGCGGCCCGGGTCATGAGGGCCAGGTCCTCCTCCCGGGTGTGCGCGAGCATGAACTCGCGCAGGGGGGCCGCGCCGGCGTCGAGCGCGTCGGCGAACGTCATGCCGCCGTCGAGGTAGGGCTGCACGGCGACGTCGTTGATCTGGCCGATCACCGGCCACATCACGAACATCGACAAGAAGAGCGCCAGCCCGGCGAGGACCATGTTCGGGGGCACCGTGGCGGTGCCCAGCGCGTTCCGGGTCAGTGCGAGGACGACGAAGATCTTGGTGAACGACGTCATCATCAGCAGCAGCGTCGGCGCGAGCGACAGCAGGGTGATGCCGACGAGGGTGACGAGGGAGGACGAGGGTTCGCCGTTCGGTCCGTTGATATCTACCGACACGCTGCTGCCGGCGTCCTGAGGGTCTGCCGGGTCCGTGGGCGCGGTCGGCGGGGTCGGGTCGACGGGCGCGGCCCCCGCCGCGGGGGCGAACAGGACCGCCGCGAGCACGACGACGAGGGCGATCAGCACCACGAGGGCAGGGCCTCGCAGCCGCCGCGCCAGGGGCGCGGAGGGCGTGGTGGAAGCGGTCATCTCCGGCCCGCCCACACGGTCAGGGCCGAGCGGCGCCACGTGGCGGGCGCGAGGAACGTCCGCAGTGCGTCGGCCAGCGCGGGGCGTGGGATCGCGACGTCCGCCTCACGGGGTGTGTCGTGCGTGTCGTCGCCGGGCACGTCGACGACGTCCTGCTGGGGCGCGACGCGCGTGCGGACCAGCCAGCGCTGCGCGGCCGTCACGGCGTCGTCGAACAGCGGCTCGGCCGGCACGGCGGAGGACGCCGTCTCGGTGACGGCCGCGTCCACCGCGGGAGCGTCCTGCCGGTCGATCAGCGTCACGGAGGACTCGGTGACCCCGAGCAGGTACTGCGTGCCGCCCGCCTGGAGCAGCACGGCGGCGCTCTTGCCGGTCAGGCCCTGGCGGGCGACGACGGCGAGCTGCGCCCCGGAGGCCTTCGCCGTGCTCCGTGACCCTTTGCCGGCGATCCGGTAGGACAGCCACAGGAGCCCGAACACGACGACCAGCGAGAACGCGACCCGCAGCACGGTGACGAGGTCCATGCCGGTCAGTCGTCCGCGTCGAGGAGGGTGGTGATCCGCACGCCGTAGTCGCCGCCGTCGACGACGACGACCTCGCCCTTGGCGATGGTGCGGCCGTTGAGCTGGACGTCGGCGGGCGCGCCGGCTGAGCGGTCGAGCTCGACGACGACGCCCGGCTCGAGGCCGAGCACGTCGCGCACGGCCATCCGGGTGCGCCCCACGACGACCTCGAGGCGCATCTGGACGTTGGAGATGCGGGCGAGCCGGTTGTCGGGCACGACGGCGTCGCGGGCCGTGGACACGGAGCGGCGCGTGCGCACGGCGAACCAGCCGGCCGGCCCGTCGTTTCCGGCGAGCTCGAAGACCACGGACGCCTCGTCGGCGAGCAGCTCGGTGGCGTCGCCCGACCACACCTCGGTGAGCACACCGGGGCCGGTCGTGGCGCCCGCCGCCTCGAGGGCCGGGCGCAGGACGTCGGTGACCTCCACGGGCCCGGCCTCGGACGCGTCGGCGAGCGACGCCTGGTCGATCAGCACGAGAGCCAGGTCGGTGCCCGCCCCGCCGACGTACGTAGCGAGGACGGTGGCGGCACCCTCCGGGACGGCCGGGGCAGGTCCGCGCTGCACGGCACGCAGCGGTGCAGGGGTGGGGACGAGCGCGACCAGTGCGGCCGCGGCCTGGTTGGCGGCGTCGACGGCGGAACGGTCGGGGCTGATGGCGGTGCTCATGGGTCAGTTCTCCTCGATGGTGACGATGCGGCAGGCGAGACGGGAGCCGGACGAGCCGGCCGCGCCGTGCGCCAGGACGTGGCCGTCGACGACGACGTCGAGCGCGCGGGACTGCGGGTGCGGCAGGTGGACGACGTCCCCGACAGCGAGCTCGATGACCTCACCGGGCGTCATGGCCGCGCCGGCGAGCCGGACGTCGACGTCGACGAGGGACCGCGAGACGTGCTTGCGCGCACGGAGGGCGGCGTCGGCGGGGTCCTCGGCCGGGTTCGCCTCGCCGAGGTTCGACATGAGGGCGACGGCCGGCAGCGCGAGCGTCGCGCGGCACATGCGCTCGCCCACCCGCAGCTGGAAGTCGGCGACGATCATGAGCTCGGCGGTCGGTGCCGCCTGCGCGAGCTGGGAGTTGTGCTGGATCGAGGAGATCTGCAGCGGCCCGTCGAGCAGCCGACCGAGCGCGTGGCGCAGGTCGCGCAGCGTCTCGTGGACCAGCGTCGTCACGAGCGCCCGCTCGATCTCGGTGAACTTGCGGTCGATCTGCGGGATGCTGGGCCCCGCACCGAGCATGTGCGCGATCCACATCAGCGCGTCGGTGTGCGGAAACTGCAGGACGGCGCGCGGTGCGACGCCCTCGAGCTCGCACACGACGAACGTCGTGGTGACCGGCAGCTCGGCGACGTAGTCCTCGTAGGTGCGCATGGTCACCGACGTGAGGGTGGCTTGCGACACGACCCTCACACGCGCCGTCAGCTGGGTGCCCCACTGGCGCGCGAAGCTCTCGAACCCCATCTCGAGGACGCGGTGGTGCTCGCGCACGAGCGTGGTCGGTCGGCGGAAGTCGTAGACCTCGACCTTGCGTGGGGGGGCTGATCCTGCGGATCTGACAGTTGTCGGGCTCACGTGACTTTCCTATGCGCGTCACCCGGCATGAGCCTGCACGCGACGCGCGACCCCGAGGTCCGCCCTGGTCAGCTCTCCGCGGAGCCTCCCTCGGCGCCGCGGAGGATACCCGGGATGAGCGCACGCACGGCCTCCGGCTCGGCCGACAGCACGACGACGTCGACACGACGGTTGGCGGCGAGCGACTTCGCGTCCTTGCCCGGGACGAGCGGGCGGGCGGAGCCGTAGCCGACGGCGGCGACCTGCTCGTTCTCGACGGAGTTCATGGCGACGAGGTGACGGAGCACGGCCGTGGCGCGCGCCGCGGACAGCTCCCAGTTCGTCGGGTACACGGAGCGGCGCAGTGCGACCTCGTCAGCGTGCCCCTCGATGCGGACCTGGTACGACGTCGGCTCCAGGACCGGGCCGACGACCTTGAGCACCCTGCGCGCGTCGGCGGTGAGCTCGGCGCTGGACGAGGAGAAGAAGGTGTCGGCGGACACGAGCCGCACGGTGAGGCCGCGCTCGTCGATGTCGAAGCGGACGTCGTCGGACATGCCGCGGTCCGCGAGGTCGTCGGACATCGCGTCGCGCAGCGCGGTGAGGTTCGCGACCTCGGCCTTGGCGCGCTCGAGGTCGGCGTCGGCCTGCGACATGGCCTCTTCCGGCGTCTTCGCCGGGCTGCCCACCCGCGCCTCGACGACATCGGCGTCGGCGACGGTGCCGAAGCCCGCCGCGAGGGACGACTTGAGCTCCTGGTACTTGCTCTGGTCGACCGAGCTCATGGCGAACAGGACGATGAACAGGCACATCAGCACCGTGACCATGTCCATGTACGACACCATCCAGCGGCCGCTGCCGCTGCTGTCATGACCGTCGCCGCCGCCGGCCGACGTGCGCCCGTGCCTGCGCCGCGCCATCAGGCGGCCTCGTCGAGCGGAACGGCACCCTCGGGGACCATCGTGCGCAGCCGCTCGTCGATGATGCGGGCGCGCGTGCCCGCCTGGATCGACATGTACCCCTCGAGCAGCACGTTCAGCCGCTCGATCTCGAGGTCGGAGATCCGCTTGAGCTTGGCGCCCAGCGGAAGCCAGATGAAGTTGGCCGACATGATGCCCCACAGGGTCGCGATGAACGCCGCAGCGATCATCGGGCCCAGCGTCGACGGGTCGGACAGGTTCTCCAGCACGTGCGTCAGGGACACGACCGTGCCGATGATGCCGATGGTCGGGGCGTATCCGCCGATGGCGTTGACGAACCCGTACGCGACGCCGTCCTGGCGAGCCTTCGTCTCGATCCGCTCCTCGAGCAGGGTGCGCAGCTGGTCGGCGTCCGCCCCGTCGGCCAGCGACTGCAGGGCGCTGCGCTCGAACGGGTCGTCGGTCTTCTGCGACTCCGCCTCGAGGGCGAGCAGGCCGCCGTCGTTCTGGACGACCTCCGCGGCACGCACGACGTCGACGATCGCTGCGCCCGGCTGGGCCGGCTTGCCGGTGAACGCCCGGGGCAGCGCCCTGCCTGCGGCGATCGCGTCCTTCAGGGTGCCGGACGCGAGCGCCGCGGCGATGCTGCCCCCGACGACGAGGATGATCGGCGCGGGCAGCAGGAGCGACGTGAGGTGCGCGCCCTCGAGCATCACCATCGCGACGAGCGAGCCGAACGCGATGACGATGCCGATGATGGTTGCGGGGTCCATGGCCTACTTCGTCCTCGGTGCGTTGAACGGGTTCGCGGCAGCCGGGTCGGAGCTGCCGGGTGCGCCCTCGGTCGTGTCGCGGATCGCGGGCACGGCCGAGAGGCCGGGGCGGGTGGTGTCGGCCGGGAGGTGACCGCCGGTCTCGGGCAGAGCACGTGCCAGCGCGAGCACGCGGGCCTTGTGCTCCTCGACCAGGCGGATCACCTCCTCCATCGGCTCGGTCACGATGTAGCGCGAGCCGTCGACCAACGTCACCCGGGTGTCCGGATTGGTCTCGACGCGCGCCACGAGGTCGGCGTTGATCGCGATGCGCTCCGCGCTGAAGCGCGTGAGAACGATCATGGGGGCCTCCTGCGGGCGGGGTCGGACTGTCGGTGGTCGGTCGGTCAGGCGCTCGGTCGGTCAGGCGCCCGGTCAGCGCTTGAGGTTGACGAGCTCGGTCAGGACCTCGTCGGCCGTGGTGATGACACGGGAGTTCGCCTGGAAGCCGCGCTGCGACACGATGAGGTTCGTGAACTCCTGCGAGAGGTCCACGTTCGACATCTCGAGCGCGCCCGAGGTGATCCCGCCCAGCCCCTGGCCGCCCGGGGCGCCCACGACGACGTCGCCGGCGTTCTGCGTCGCGGAGTACAGCGAGCCGCCGGCCTTCTCCAGGCCGCCCGGGTTGGTGAAGGCCGCGAGCGCGACCTGCCCGAGCACCTCCGTGGTGCCGTTCGAGTAGCGGCCCACGATCGAACCGTCCCCGGAGACCGAGTAGCTGGTGAGCGAGCCGGCGGCGCGACCGTCGGAGTCCTCCACCGCGATGTTCGACAGCTCGGCGTACGACGTGACACCTGCGAGGTCCACGTCGATGCCACCGACCGCGAGGGTCCCGCCACCGGTGAGCCGGCCGTTCGTGAAGGTGAGGCCCTCCGGGCCGGCGAGCGCCGCGCCCGTCTCGCCGTCCTGCGCGCGGACGGACCAGCCGTTCGTCGTCGCGGTGAAGACGAGGGACAGGCGGCTCGCACCACCACGGGCGTCGAAGACCTCGACGTCGCGCACGAGCTCGGTGCCGTCGGCGGCGTCCGACGGCAGGTTGCCGCCGAGGCCCACCCTGGTCGTGGCCTGCGGCTGGACGACGTCGCCCACCGGGATCGTGAGCGGGCCGACCGGGCTGCCCGGGTTGATCTGTCCGTCGACGGCGGTCCACCCCTGGACCATGTCGCCGTCGGCGTTCACCAGGCGGCCGTTGCCGTCGAAGTTGAACGCACCGTTGCGGGTGTAGAACTCCTGCCCGCCGCGCTCGACGACGAAGAACCCGTCGCCGTCGATCATGAGGTCGGTCGGCACGCCCGTGGTCTGGGCGGCGCCCTGGGTGAACTGGGTGGTCACAGCGCTGGTGGTCACGCCCAGGCCGACCTGTGCCGGGTTGGTGCCGCCGGCCTGGTCGCCGGGGGCGGTGCCCGCCGCGACGAGCTGTGACAGCGTGTCCTGGAACTGGGTGCGCGAGGACTTGAAGCCGGTCGTGTTGACGTTGGCGATGTTGTTGCCCGTGACGTCCAGCATGGTCTGGTGGGCGCGCAGGCCGGAGATCCCGGTGTTGAGAGAGCGGAGCACGATGGTCCTTTCGGGTCAGGCGGCGTCGCCGCTGCCGGAGCTGTCGGTGGCGCCGTCCGTGGCAGCCGGGCTGTCGGCGGCGTCCGTGCCGTCCGTGGTGCTGTCCGCCGTGCCGCCCAGGTGGGCGACCGCGGAGACCTGGTCGAGGTCGACCGTGGTGCCGTCGACGGTCACGGTGGGGACCCCGGCGCGGTACGAGACCGCCGTGGCGGTGCCCGTGTGCTCCACGCCGTCGGCGTCGAGGTAGGACACCCGCTGGCCGAGCAGGTCGGCCGCGGCGCTGCGCATCTGCAGCGCGAACGACTCCTGCTGGCGCAGGTTCGTCTCCTCGACGAGCTGGCTCATCGAGGTGAGCGCCTCCATCATCGCCAGCGAGGTCGTCTGGGAGACGATCTCGCCGGTGTCCATGGAGCTGGCCGGGTCCTGGTTGCGCAGCTGGGTGACCAGCAGCTCGAGGAACAGCTCGGAGTCGTACTCCTGCTTCGGCGTGCGGGTGGCCTGCGTCGAGGTCGTCGACGAGGCCCCCCAGGCGTCCCCGGTGGCGGGGACGGACCCGTACACGGGGGTGGACGTTGCTGCGGACACGGCGTCTGGCACGTCGCTCCTTCCTCAGACGAGGACGTCGAGGCGCCGGGTGGCGCCGATCGTCCCGTCCTTCACTGTCGGCTGGTCGGTGGTGTCGGTGGTGGACGGATCCGGACCGGTCCCGGGGGCGGCCGTGCCCGAGGCCCGGTCGCCTCCCCGTCCGTGGGTGTCGCCCGGCGCCTGGCGTCCTGCGCCAGAGCCGTCGGCCTGCGGCCCGCCCTGGCCGGTCGTGGACGGCGTGTCCGACGACGAGACGGTCAGCGTCGCCGTGGGCGCGATGCCCGCGAGGTCGCGGCGGAGGTCGGCGGTGAGCCCGCGCAGGGCCTCCCGGCCGGTGTCGTGCGGCGCGAACAGCTCGATGCGCACGTCCGCCCCGGAGATGTGGGCACGCACGGTCACCGGTCCGAGGTTCTCGGGCGTGACCGACAGCGTGAGCACGTGGTCGCCGTCGCCCGCCGCGAGGAGCTGGAACGTCGGCCCGCTCACCTGGGTGCGCAGCGGCACGGGCGGCTGCTGCGGCGCGAGGGCCGGCGCGGGGGCGGCCGGCGTGACGGCGGACGACGTCGGGACGGCAGGCGCCTGGACCGGTGCCGCGGCGGCCTGGTCCACCAGGGCGGCAGGCGCGGCAGCGCCCCGGGCGGCGGGCAGCGCCTCGGCTCCTCCCGCGGCGCGGGCACCTGCGACCACCGGCGCGCTCGCGGCGGGGGCAGGGCCGGACAGACTGGCCGTGAGGGTGGGGGTCGACGGCGGCGCGGCGGTCGGGCCGGCCGCCGAGGTGGGTCCCACCGCCGGCGTCGCCGGGGGCCGGGGGTCCGGGCCGACAGGCCCGGCCGTCGGGAGCGGCGCCGAGGACCGGCGGCCCGACTCGGCCGGTGCGACCGACGCGGCCGGTGCGACCGACTCCTGGGCTGCCGGGGCGGAGGGCGTCGACCCGTCGTGCGCGGCCGGTGCGACCGACTCCTGGGCTGCCGGGGCCGAGGGCGTCGACCCGTCGGGCGCGGCCGGAAGCCCCGCCGGGGACACAGCCGCCGCCCGGCCCGGCTCGGCCGATCCAGCCGGTGCCTGAGCCACCGCGGCCGTCCCGGTCGCCAGGCCGGAAGCCTGGGCGGACCCGGCCGACGCGGAGGCGTCGGAGGCCGGCCCGGCGGGCTCGGTCGACGACAGGGACGGCAGCACGGTGCCTGCGACCGTGTCGTCCGCCGGCACGTCGCCCGTGGGCGGGTGGTCCGCAGGCTGGTGGCCCGCAGGCACGGAACCCCGCGGGCTTGTGGCGGCGTCCGCCACGGTGCCCTCGGGCAGCGCACCCTCCGCGCCGCTCACCGCGCCGAGGAGACGGCCGGCTCCGGGGAGCGCGCCGTCAGGCGTCGCGGGCGAGACCGGCAGCGGCAGGGCCCCGGCCTCGGCCGGTACCGCGAGGGCAGTTGCACGCGCACCGGTGTCGGCGTCGCCGGACATGCCCGTGCCGGAGCCCTGGCCCTTGCCCCGGGCGGGAGCCGCGGCGTCGTCCTGGCCCGCGGCGCTCGCCAGGGCTCGTCGGAAGTCGTCGGACCGGACGCCGGCGTGCTCGCCGCCCGCCGCCGGACGGTGACGGGCCGGTGCGGCCACACCGGTGAACGGCGCGCCGGTGGAGGTCGTCGGTGTCATGGGTCGGCGCCTCAGTCGACGATGCGTCGGATGGTGGTGACGCGGTCGTCGGTGATGCTCGCGATCTCGACGGTCTTGCCCGGCCGCGGCGAGTGGATCATCTGCCCGTCGCCCAGGTAGATGCCGACGTGCTTGCCGCCCCGCTGGATGATGAGGTCGCCGGCGCGGGCCTCGGCCAGCGACCTGACGGTGGTGCCCTCGCCCATCTGGTCGCGGGCGACGCGCGGCAGGTCGATGCCGTGCCGCGAGTAGCTGAGGTGCACCAGGCCGGAGCAGTCGAGGCCGCCCTCGGCGAGCGACTCGCCGCCCCACACGTACGGGGTGCCGAGGTACTCCTTCGCGGTCTCCACGATCGCCCGCCCCTTGGCGGCGCCGGCGTCGGTCGACGCCGGGGTGCTCGTCGCGCTCCCGCTGCCCGTCGTCGTCGGGGCGCCCGCCAGCAGCCCGCCCAGGGGCTGGGTGCCGGTGGTGCCCGCTGCCGTGGCGCCGGAGAGCTGGCCCGCGATCCTCGTGACGTCCGTGCCGGTGGCGGCAGCCAGCGCCGACGCGAACTGGGTGGCGTTCTGCTGCGTCGTCGCCGACGTGGCGGCGCTCGTCGTCGCGGTGGTTCGCCCCGCGGCGACGTCCTGGAGCGTGGCGATCTGGGTGCGGATCTCGCCGACCCTGGTCAGCGCGTCGGTCATGCTCACGGTCCTGTGGTCCTTCCTGGTGTCCGGTGCCAGGCCGACGAGGCGACCTCGTCGAGCGCGGCCTGCTCCGCGCGGCCCTCGGCGAGGGCGGCGGCGCGGTCGTGCCGTTCCTGGAGCTTTTCCAGCCCCATGGCCTCGCTGCGGGCCTGCTGCAGCGCGGTGCGTGCCTCGTCCACGGTCTGCGCCTTGAGGCGCACCTCGGACTCGAGCACGGAATACATGGCGCTCGCGGCGGCTCGCGACGCGGCCAGGGCCGCGAGCGACGCGGTGCTGCCCGCCCCTTCCGGTGCGCCGTCGACGTAGGCGGCGAGACCGCCCGCCCGCTCGAGGGCGCCGTCGAGCTCCGCGCCGGCGCCCGCCAGCCGCAGCTTCGCCTGGTCCTCCGTGAGCTTGCGCAGGCGCAGCACGCCTGCAAGCCGGAACGTGGTCGCCATCAGGCCTCCTCCCCAGCCAATGCTTCGGCGAGCCGCGTCAGCCGCGACCACGCCTCGGGTGCCGGCGTCTGGTCCGTCATCGCCTGCTGCAGGAAGCCGTTGATCGCGGCCTCGTGCTCCAGCGCGGCGTCGACGAGCCGGTCCGTGCCGGACTTGTAGGCGCCGATGTCGAGGACGTCTTGCGCCTTGCGCCGGGCGGCGAGCACCTTGCGCAGCGTCAGGGCCACGGATCGCTGCTCCGCCGTCGTGACGCGCGACGCGACGCGCGAGATCGACCCGAGCGGGTCGACTGCCGGATAGTGGCCGGTGACCGCGATCGCGCGGTCCAGCACGACGTGCCCGTCCAGGATGGAGCGCGCCTGGTCGGCGACGGGCTCGTTGTGGTCGTCGCCGTCGACCAGGACCGTGTAGATCCCGGTGACGGAGCCGGTGCTACCGGTGCCGGCTCGCTCCAGCAGGCTCGCCATGAGCGAGAACGTCGACGGCGGGTAGCCGCGCGTCGCCGGCGGCTCACCCACGGACAGCCCGATCTCCCGCTGGGCCATGGACACGCGGGTCAGGGAGTCCATCATGAGGACGACGTGCTTGCCCGCGTCCCGGAACGACTCCGCGATCCGGGTCGCGGTGAGCGCGGCCCGGCGGCGCATCATCGCCGGCTCGTCGGAGGTGGCGACGACCACGACGGAACGCGCGAGGCCTTCGGGGCCCAGGTCGTCCTCGAGGAACTCCCGCACCTCGCGACCGCGCTCGCCCACGAGGGCGATGACGGAGACCTCCGCGTCGGTGCCGCGCGCGACCATCGACAGCAGGGACGACTTGCCGACGCCGGACCCTGCGAACAGGCCGATGCGCTGGCCGCGACCCAGCGTGGTGAGCGTGTCGAGCACGCGGACGCCGGTCGTCAGCGGGGTGTCGATGCGGGCGCGGTCCATCGCCGAGGGTGCCTCGTTGTCGACCGGGACGCGGGCGCCGCTGTCGAGCGGGCCCAGGCCGTCGACGGGGCGCCCGAGCGCGTCGATCACCCGCCCGAACAGTCCGCGCCCGGTCGGCACGACCACGCCGCTGCCGCTCGTGTGCACGGGATCACCGGCACCGACCCCGGACAGCCGTCCGAGGGGCATGCAGCGCGCCCGCCCCTCAGCGGTGGCCACGACCTCCGCGTCCACCACGTGCGGGGCGGAGCCCACCTGCACCAGGTCACCGATCGCGCAGCGCAGCCCCGCGACCTCGATGCTCAGCCCGACCGCCGACGTGACGACCCCCACCCGTTCAGGGCGGGCGGCCGACAGCAGCGCGGCGAACGCGCGCGACCGGGTCCGCGACGGCACCCCCTCGGCGCTCCGGTGGGCGGCGGTGCCGGTGGCCGTCGTCGTGGCGGTCATGAGGCACGTCCGGCGGGGTCGCTCCGCTCGTCCAGCGCGGCGCGGGCCCGCTCGACGGCGGTGTGCACGCGGGCGTCGAGGAAGCCCTGTTCGAGCTCGGCCACGGCGTCGCCGGGGCGCAGCGTCCGGTCGGGCACGAGCGGCACGTCGACGCCCGTCTCGGCCAGCAGACGCACGTCGTCCGGGTGCAGGCGCACCGCCACGACGGCGCCCTGCGGGTCGGAGGTCGCCCGGGCCAGGGCCGCGTGCGCGGCGTGGGGACGGTCGGCGAGGTGTACCCCGACGATCGCCTCGGCCAGGTCGAGGGCGCCCGCCAGCACGGCGGACTGCGCCTCGGCGACGACCGGCACCGTCCGCGCACCGAGGGAGCGGACCGCCTCGTCGAGCAGCTGCCGCGCGCGCGCGGTGCGCTCCGTGTGCTCCGCGGCACGCCGCTCGTCCTGCGCGGTGAGCCTGACGCGGAGCGCGGCAGCCTCCTCCCGCGCGGCGCGGGCACCGGCGGCGTACCCCTGCGCGTACCCGCGGGCGGAGGCCGAGGCCTCCAGCCGAGCGAGGTGCGTGCCGGGCAGGACCGGGGCCACCTGCGGCACGAAGGTGCTGGTGGTCGGCTGGTCCGCCGCCCGGTGGGCGGCGACGAAGTCAGTAGACAAGCTCGTCCTCCTCCGTGCGGTGGATCGTGATCTTGTCCTCGGCCTCGAGGTTGCGGACGATGCGCACGATGTCGGCGCGCGCCTCCTCGACCTGGCTCATGCGCACGCCGCCGAGGCCCGCGGTCTCCTCCTCGAGGAGGGCGCGGTTGCGCTCCGAGATGTTCGCCGTGATCGTGTCGACGACCCGGCGGCTCGTGCCCTTCATGGCGAGCGCGAGCACGGCCATCTCCACGCCGCGCAGGATGGTCTGGACGTCGCGCGCGTCGAACGAGGCGATGTCCTCGAACGTGAGCATGCGTGAACGGACCTCCTCGGCGAGCTGCGGGTCGCGGGCCTCCAGCCCGTCCAGCAGCGCCTTCTCGGTCACCGCGTCGGACCGGTTGATGATGTCCACCAGCGGCTGGACGCCGCCGACGGTCTCGGCCGGCTGTCGCGGCGCGATGCTGGCGCCCATCCGGGTACGGAACTGCTCGGAGACGAGCTTCACCGCGTCCGGGGACGCCGTGCCCATCGTGGCGAGCGCCTGGGCGACGTCGGTGCGATAGTCCTCCCCGAGGCTGGCCAGCACCCCCGACGCGACGTGCGACCCGAGGTGGGCGAGCACCAGGGCGACGGTCTGCGGGTGCTCGCCGTCGAGCAGCGAGACGATCTGCCCCGGCTCGGTCCCGTCCAAGTACTCGAACGCCTTGCCCTGCATGCTCGTCACCAGTCGGTCCACGACCTCGGCAGCCCGGTCGGTCCCCAGGGACGCCTCGAGCAGCCCGACGGCGAGGTCCTTGCCCCCACGCGGGCGCGGGTTGCCGGACAGCGCCATGTCGTAGAACTCGTCGAGCGCCGCGACGGCGAGCGACTCGTCCACGACCTGGGTGCGCATGATCTCCGCCGCCACCTCGCCGGCCTCGTCCTCGGAGAACAGCGACATGATCGTCGCGGCGTGCTCCTGGTTCATCTGCATGAGCACGAGGGCGACCTTCTGGACGCCTGTCATCGCCGCGATCCGGCGCAGCTGGTCCGGCGTCGGGCTGGTCGTGCCGACCGCGGGAAGCACGGTCGTCGCGTCGGCGGGAACGGTCGTGACGCTCATCGGTCAGACCCCCGCACGGTTGTCGGTGAGGAGACCACGCAGGTACTCCGCGGTCTTGTCCGGGTCGGTCGCGGCGAGCGCGTCCACCTCGGCGCGGCGCTGGTCCACGTCCGTCATGCGGGACACCGGGGGCTGGATGGCGGGACGCGGGGGCGTGGGCGGCAGCTCGGGCGCCGGCTCAGCACCCACGGGCAGGCCCGGCAGGTCGTCGGCGCCGCTCGCGAGCGCGAGAGCATCCGGGTCGACCGACTCGCGCCGCTCCCGACGCTCGCGGCGCTTGCGGTTGCGCAGCAGGCCCACGACGGTCAGCAGCAGGAGGACGAGCACGACGCCTCCGATCACCAGGTTGCGCACCAGCGCCTCCTGGCGCTCGGCCGCCGCGGCGGCGTCGGCCTCGGCGAGCGCCGCCTGGGCCTCGTCCGCCGCGCTGGTGTCGAACGGCAGGATCTCGACCTCGACCGCGTCCCCGCGCTCGGGGTCCAGGCCCGCCGCGGTCGACACCAGGGCGGTGACCGCCGCGGTGTCGAGCCCGCCGGCCGCGTCCGCGTCCACCGCGACAGAGACGTGCTGCCGCGTCAGCGTGCCCGCGGGAGTGGTCGTGGTCTCGGTGACCTTGTCGACGGCGTTGTTGCGGGTCGCCTCCTCGGACGTGTAGTTGCTGTCCGCGCCGCCGCCGTCGGGGACGGCGATGTTGTCGGGGCCGAGCACGCCCGCGGTGCCCCCGCCGCCACCTGTGTAGCCCTCGGTGCTGGTCGACTCGCTGAGCACCGGGTCCCCCTCGGGGGAGGTGAACGTCTCGGCGAGCCGCTCCGAGCTCGACTGGTCGATCTCGGCGGTGACGGCCACGGTCGAGTTGCCGGCACCGACGACGCGGTCGAGCATCGCCTGGACCTGGCCGCCGACCCTGTCCTCGTACTCCGCGGACTGCGTGCCCGAGGACTGCGTCCCGACTCCGACCTCCGAGAGCACCTCGCCGTTCGCGTCCACGACGGCGACGTCGGTGGGCGCCATACCGTCGATCGAGGCCGACACGAGGTGGACGATCGCCTCGACGTCGTCCGTCTCGACCTGCTTGCCGTGCTCGGGCTGGACGAACACGGACGCCGTCGGCTCGCCCTTCTCGTCGACGAAGACCGTCTCCTCGGGGACCGCGAGCTGCACGGTGGCAGTACGCACGACGTCCATCGCGGAGATCGTGCGCGCCAGCTCACCCTCGAGGGCGCGCTTGTACGTGACGTCCTGCTGGAACTCGCTGGAGGTGACACCCATCTCGTCGAGCAGGGAGTAGCCCCCGGCGGGCTCCTCGGCGGGCAGACCCGCCGAGGCCGCCGCGAGGCGCTGGTCGTAGACCTGCTCCTCGGGCACCATGACGGTGGCGCCGCCGTCGGCCAGCTCGTACGGGACGCCGGCGGACTGCAGCTGCTCGACCATCGCCGCGGCGTCCGCGCTCGACAGCCCGGAGTACAGCGGGGAGTAGCTGGGACGCGCCATCCAGGCCACCAGCGCCACCACCGCGACCGCGAGGATGGCCAGGGCGAGCACAGCGAGCGTCCGCTGCGCGATGGTGAAGTCGCGGACGGCCCCGAAGGCGCGACCCAGCGACGACTTGATCTTCTCGGGCATGTCAGGCCTGCATCCTCATGATCTCGTTGAACGCGTCGACCGCCTTGTTGCGTACGGCGGCGACGAGCTCGAGGGTCGTCTGGGCTCGGGTCGACGCGATCGTGGCCTCGTGGACGTTCTTCAGGTCGCCGGTGACGGCGGCGACCGCCAGCTCGTTCGCGGTGCCCTGCAGCTGCTGGGTGCCGTCGACGGCGGACCCGAGGACCTGCGCGAAGTCGGTGGCACCGGTGGACGTGGCCGCCGCCGGTGCGGCCGGGTTCTCGACCGGGGGGAGGTACCCGGTCGCGGTCGTGGCCTCGACTGGTGAGATAGGCATGGGGGTCACTTCCCGATCTGCAGGGCTGCTTCGTAGGCGGTCTTCGCGCGGTCCACGACGGCGGCACTCGCCTGGTAGCCCCGCTGGGCGAGGATGAGGCTGCCCATCTGCTCGGACATGTCGATGTCCGGGTAGCGCACGTAGCCGTCCTCGTCGGCGAGCGGGTGGTCCGGCTCGTGGGTGAGGCGCCCCTCCGGGTTGCCGAAGGCGGCGCCGGCGACGTACGCGCCCGGGTCGTCCTCGGTGCCCTCGGTCGCGAGGACGTAGCGGGCCCGGAAGGCCGCGTCGTCGGTGGACGTGACGGTGTTGACGTTGGCGATGTTGTCGGCCACGGCGTCGAGCCACTTGCGGTGCAGGGACAGGCCGGTGCCGGCGATCCCCAGGGCGTCGTACGTCATGTCAGGCCGTCCTCATCGCCGCACGCAGGGCGGCGGCCTCGCCGCCGACGGCCTGCGACGCGAACTGGTAGCGCAGCGCCGTGTCGATGTTCGAGATCGTCTCGGTGTCGAGGTTGACGTTCGATCCGTCGAGCTGCGTGGGCTCGAGCGAGCGCGTCACGGCGGGGTGCACGCGACCGCCGCCGTCGTCGACGGAGGCGGCGAGCGCTTCCTCGAACTGCACGCGCTTGGCCGTGTAGCCGGGCGTGTTGATGTTGGCGACGTTCTCCGCGATCGCGCTCTGCCGGGCGGACAGCCCGTCGAGCGCGCTCTGGAGCGCCATGGAGGTGACGGAGTCGAACATGGAGGTCTTCCCGTGTCGCTGTGGTCGGCCGTCCCATGGCCTGCCGGGCGAGCGATCCGTCCTCGCCGTGCGCACTGCGCTCTTGCTGTTCGTCACTCGACCCCTATGCAGGGGGTTGAGAGGTGAGCCGTACGTTCGGCTCGGGACCCGCGAGCGGGTCCGTGTGCATGACCGAGAGGGCCTCAGGCACACACGTCGAGGTAGGCCGCCGCGCCGGGGTCGTGCGCACGGGGGACACCGTCCAGGGCACGCGCCTGCCGGCGGTGATCGGCCACGAGTGCACGCAGCCGGTCCGCGACGTCGGACATCCGGTCCAGGACGTCCAGCGCCCGCGGCCGCAGGTCGACCGGTACCCGGCCGATGTCGACGGGCGGCTCCCAGTCGAGCAGCCGCCTGACCATCGCCTCGTCGGTGACGCCGACGGCGCCGGTCGCCATCGCTTCCAGGTCGTCCAGCACGCTCGCCCACCGGTCGTGCTCGGACTGCCGATCACGCCACACCGGAGATCCCTCCCTGCGAGGTGGCACCTGTGCCGCCACCCACGGGGAGCTGGTCGGCAGCCTGCTGCCAGGCCTCCTGCAGCGGCAGCACGAGCTCGAGCGCCTCGGTCGTGCGCGCGACGTCGCGGCCGACGTTCGCGGCCACGAGCGCCTCGTGCACGTAGACGTACAGCGCGAGGAGGTCCTCGGCGCCGTCCCACGCGGTCCGGTCGAGCGTGCCCATCAGCTCGGCGACGATCGCCTGCGCGTGCACCAGCTGGGTGGACGCGGCCGACCAGCGTTCCTCGGCCTGCGCCGCCTGCGCGCGGCGCAGGTCGAGCACCAGGCGGTCGTACAGCATGGTGAGCAGCCGGGCGGGGGACGCGGTCAGGACGGCGTCGCGCCCGTAGGCGCTCTGGGCGATGTGGGTCACGATCAGTTCCTCGGTGGGGAGAGCGGTCAGCGGGACGACGACGTGTTCATCGAGGCGAGCTGCCCCGTGAGCCAGTCCTGCTGCGACTGGAGCTGGGCGAGCGCCACCTCCATCGCGGTGAACTGCGAGGTGAGGCGCTGGTGGCGCTGCTCCAGCCGGGAGTCCCAGGCCAGGATCTGGTCGTCCAGCCGCTTCGCGCTCGTCACCCGGCCCTGGATGGTGGTGGTCAGCAGGCCGTCGTACTTGTCGGAGAACGACTCGGCGGTCTCCTGGACCCGCGTGGCCACGGCCGAGAACCGGGCCATGACGGCGTCCGGGTCGGCAGCGAGGGCGGCGGAGAGCTTGTCGGCGTCGAACGACACGTCGCCGTAGCGGGTGATCTCGATGCCGATCGTGGACAGGGAGACGCCGCCGACGGGGTAGGTCAGCGACTCGAGCAGCCCCTGGCGGGCGCTGCGGACGACCGACTCGCCGGCCAGCGTCGCGCCCGAGGTGGAGCCGTCGGTGCCGACGGTGACCTTCGTCTGCGTGGCGATGCGCGACAGGACGGCGGAGACGGAGTCGACGAGCCCCTGGACGACCTTCGCCCGGGCCTCGGGGTCGTCGCCCACGGTCACGGTCACGGCGTCGGTGGTCGGCTTCGAGACGGTGACGTCCACGCCAGGCAGCACGTCGGTGAGGGTCGTGGACGCCGAGGTGATCGTCTGCTCGGCGTCGGTGCCGGCCCAGAGGCGGACCGACGAGTCGGCGGCGGCCGTCACGGTGGCCGCACCCGGTGCGGCCAGCAGGTCGGTGGCCGTGCCGGCGTCGACCTCGGCGGCCGTGCCGGCGTGGAAGGAGAAGGCGCTCGCGGCCCCGGTGTCGGTGGCGGTGAGCTGCAGGCGGTACAGCGGCTCGCCGGTCCCCGCCTCGGTCCCGGCGGCGACCTTGACGGCGCGGACACCGGCGTCGGCCCCGTTGATCGCGCTCACGACGTCGTCGAGCGACGTGGAGGCGGCGGTGAGCTCGGTGTGCGAGCCGTCGGAGCCGGTGATGGTGAAGCTGGTGGTCGTCGCCGCGCTCGTGGCGGCCGTGACCGACGTCTGCGCAGCGGCGACGGCGTCGACGACGATGTCGAGGCTCCCGGCGCCCGCGCCCGCACGGGCGGCGACGGCGACGGAGTCCGAGGAGCTGGTGGCGGTGAAGAGGGAGAGGGCGTCGGGGCCCGTCAGCTCCTTCGCGGACTTCGCGAGGGCCGCGAGGCGCGTGTTGAGGTCCTGGAGCGAGGTGATCTCGGACCGCTCGGCCGAGACCTTGGCCTGGAGCTGGCGCTGCGGGATCGCCTCGGCGGCGATGAGCTCCTTGACCAGCGCGGCGGTGTCGATGCCGCTCGCGAGTCCGGTGAACGAGATGCTCATGCGGGCAGCCTCCAGGATTGGACGTCGATCGGGTGGGGGCGAAGGGGTGGGGCGCGCGACAGTGCCCTGGTGCCGCGGTGGGCGGCGCGGTATGCACCGCACCACCCACCGCAGACGGCTCCGTCAGACTCAGCCGAGGAGCTGGAGAACGCCGGCGGAGGACTGGTTCGCCTGGGCCAGCATCGCGGTCCCGGCCTGGGCCAGGATGTTGGTCCGCGAGTAGTTCATCATCTCCTTGGCCATGTCGACGTCGCGGATCCGCGACTCCGCGGCGGTCAGGTTCTCCGCGGCGACGTTGATGTTGGAGATGGCGTACTCGAGACGGTTCTGCGTCGCACCGAGGCCGGAGCGGGCGGTCGAGACGGCGGTCAGGGCCGTGTCGAGGGTCTCGATGGCGGCCTGGGCACCGGCAGCCGTGGTGACGTCCAGGGCGGTGCCACCGGCGCCGCCGGCGTCGTACACGCCCGCCTCGATGACGGTCTGCAGGTTGTTGGTCGTCAGGTCGATGGTGATGGTGTTGCCGTCACCGGTGCCCTCGGCACCCACCTGGACGTTCAGGTCCGCGGCGGTGGTCGACAGCAGGCTGATCCCGTTGAAGTTCGTCGAGTCGACGATGCGGTCGAGCTCGTTGGCGAGCTCGCCGAGCTCCGCGGAGATCGCCGAGCGGGCGTCGGCGTTGTTGGTGTCGTTGGACGCCTGCACCGACAGGTCGCGCATGCGCTGCAGGATGGACTGGGCCTCGCCCAGGGCGCCCTCGGCGGTCTGCACGACGCTGATGCCGTCCTGCGCGTTGCGGGCGGCCATCGAGTAGCCACCGGCCTGGGCCTTGAGGCCCTCGGCGATCGAGAGGCCCGCGGCGTCGTCGGCCGCGCGGTTGATCCGCAGACCCGACGACAGCTTCTCGAGCGACTTGCTCTGGCTGTTCTGGGTGTTGGTGAGGTTCCGGTACGTGTTGAGTGCCGAGACGTTGGTGTTGACGCTGAAGCCCATGATGAAGATCCTCCGTGAGTCGGGCGGGTGGAATGTTCTCCTCCAGCCCATCCGTGGGCCGGTTCATGGAGCACTCTCGACAGGCTTCCCCCGGATGTGGCCTGTGACCTGGGTCACACCTGACCGGACCTCAGGACGCGGCCCGGACCGCCCAAGCGGCGCGGCGCGTGGCACCGCCCGCGACCCGCTGGCCCACCGCGGCGGCGTAGTCCCGCCGGCGTTGCGTCAGAGGAGCGGCCACCCGCGGCGCGGTCTCGCCGGGCTGCGCGGCCCGCGGGTTGTCGGACGCCGCCGCATAGTGCGTCTCGAGCGCCTCGCGCAGCATCTGCACGGCCTCGATCCGCGTGTGGGACACCGTGGAGTGCCCGACCCCGAGCTCGGCCGCCAGCTCGCCGACGCTGCGGTCGGCGAAGTAGATCGCCTCGACCACGTACCGCATCCGCTCCGGCAGGGCCGCGACCGCCTGCCGCACGACGTGCCTCTCCTCCACCGCCAGCACCTCGTCCTCGGGGCTGGGGGCGTCGTGCACGACCCGGTCGTAGGTGTCGTCCTCGACGGCGACGATCGAGCGGCCGGCGTCGTCGCGGATGTCCCGCACCTCGGCGAGGGTCACGCCCATCGTCTGAGCGATCTGCTCGTCGGTGGGCTGGCGCCCGAGCGAGGCCGTGAGCGACTGCTCGACCGCCGTCAGCTCCTTGATCCGGCGGCGTGCGGAGCGCGGCGCCCAGTCCTGGGAGCGCAGCTCGTCCGCGAGCGCGCCGAGGATGCGGCGTCGTGCGTACGCACCGAACGGCACTCCGCGCGCCGGATCGTAGTTCGTGGCGGCCGTCGTCAGCGCCATCGCCCCCACCGACGCGAGATCCTCGCGCGAGATGTGGTCGGCGCGCGAGGCGAGGTCCGAGACGAGGAAGCCCACGAGGGCAAGGTTGTCGACGACGAGAGCGTTGCGCTCGGTGAGGTTCACGCCGAAGCACCTTTCTGCTGGGCGCCCCCGGCAGCGGCACCGGGGACGAGAGTCGGTCACGCGGCGTCGGCCGCATCTGGGACTCCCCATGCACCGGGGCCGGCGATCAGTCGCCGTCCGCCGGCCACATCGGCACGAGCGCTGCCGACAGTGCTCCTTGAGCGATGTCCTGCCCCGTGGCTGGCACCGCTCGCCGAACATCCCGACCCCCCCCCGCGAGAGGAGAGCCCCGTGGGCCCCCAGGAGCTGTCGACCCTGCTGTGGCGAGAGCGCGAGCTGCTCGAGATGCTGCAGTTCAAGCTCGAGGAGGAGCAGCTGCTGCTCACCTCCGGCCGCACCCGTTGGCTCGCGCAGGCGAACCGCGAGGTCGAGAACGTCATGGAGAAGGTCCGTGAGGCGACCCTGGTGCGCACCGTCGCCTCGGAGACGGTGGCCACCTCGTGGGGCCTCGCGCCGGAGGCCACGCTGCGGGAGCTCGCCGCGGGGGCGCCAGAACCCGGGCCCTGGCGCGAGATCTTCGAGGGTCACCTGGCCGGGCTCACCGAGCTGACGGTGCGCATCCGCACCGTCCGCGACTCCAACGCCCAGTTCGTCACGCACGCGGCGCGCTCCACCCAGGAGACCCTCGCGAACCTCGACGGCGAGGCGCGCACCTACGACGCGTCCGGCACCGCGACCGCGCAGTCGGACGGCGCCCGCCTCTTCGACACGGTCCTGTAGACCGCACCCCTGGCCGACCCGACCGTCCCGGACCTCGCAGGAGGAGTCCCCCATGAGTTCGTTCGCCATCCTCAACACCGCCTTCCGCGGGTTGAGCGCCGCCCAGGCGGGCATCGACGTCACCGGCCAGAACGTGGCCAACGTGAACACGCCCGGCTACACGCGTCAGCGCGTGGAGCAGTCGGCGGTGGCCCCCCTGACCGAGATGGGACTGGGCCGCATGAGCCGGCAGGTCACCAACGGCCAGGGCGTGTCCGTCGACGGCGTGGCGCGTCTCGGCGACCTCTTCCTCGAGGCCCGCGTGCGCCAGACGGCGTCCGGCGACGGGTACTCGTCGGTGCGTGCCGCCGCATACCAGGCGGCCGAGGACATCCACGGCGAGCCCTCCGACATCGGCGTGGCCTCCGCCCTGCAGTCCTTCTGGGGCGCGTGGCAGGACGTCGCGAACTCCCCCGGCAAGGACGCGCAGGGGTGGGTCGTCATCGAGCAGGCGGGCGCCGTCGCCACGCAGATCGCGGACGGCCGCTCCCGGGTCGCGGCCGAGTGGACGCAGGCCCGCACCAGTGCCTCCGCGCGCGTCGAGGAGGTCAACACCGTCGCGGGCCAGGTCGCGATCCTGAACGACCGGATCCTCAACTCCGACGGCGGGACCGCCAACGAGCTCGTGGACCAGCGCAACCAGCTCACCGACCAGCTCGCGCGGCTGACGGGCGCGAGCACCAGCACCTCGCCCGACGGCACGGTCGACGTGCTCGTGGGCGGCAACCTCCTCGTCGACGGCACCCGGACGAACCAGGTGCGGCTCGCCGGCTCGACGACGCTCGACGGCACGCAGGGCGACCCCGTGCGGCTCGAGTGGGCGCACCGTGCCGGCTCGGACGTCGACCTCTCGGGCGGCGAGCTCGCCGGGTACCTGTCGGCGATGGCCCCCGCCTCGGACGGCGGCGTCTACGCGCAGGCCGCGGCCGGCTACGACGCCCTGGCGACCACGCTGGCCACGACGGTGAACGACCTGCACGCGAGCGCGCTGACCCCGTCGGGCGACGCGGGCGCCGACTTCTTCACGTTCGACCCCGGTGTGCCGGCGGGCGCCGGCCTCCGGGTCGCCGTGACGACACCCGGCCAGGTCGCTGCCGGCGCCGCCGGGTCCGGCGCGCTCGACGGGTCCGTGGCGGACGCGATCGCGGGACTGGGGCTCGACGACGACGGCCCCGACGCCGTGTGGTCGGCGCACGTCACGCAGCTCGCGGTCCGGTCCGGGTCGGCCGACTACGAGGCGCAGATCGCGTCCGCGGCGTCGTCCGCCGCCGTCTACGACCTGCAGTCGCACTCCGCCGTCTCGCTGGACGAGGAGACCGTGAACCTCATGCAGTACCAGCACGCCTACTCGGGCGCCGCGCGGGTGCTGACCGCCGTCGACGAGATGCTCGACCAGCTCATCAACCGCACCGGCCGCGTCGGCCTGTAGCCCGACCCGCCGTCCGTCAGGAGGAGAACCGTGCGCGTCACCCCTCAGATGCAGGCCTCGTACGTCACGAGGAGCCTGCAGACCAACCTCGCGAGGATCGCCGAGCTCCAGGAGCAGGGCACCTCCGGGCGCAGGCTCTCGCGGGCCTCGTCCGACCCGTCCGCGGCCGCCGACGCCATGTCGGTGCGCAACCAGCTCGCCACCGAGCAGCAGTACGCCCGCAACGTCGACAACGGCACCGGCTGGCTCGCGACGCTCGACTCGGCGCTCGGCACCGTCACGGACATCGTCCAGCGCGTACGCGACCTGACGCTCCAGGGCGCCTCCGACACGACGTCGGCCGAGGGCCGCGAGGCCATCGCCGGCGAGCTCATCGAGCTCCGTGACGAGCTGCTGCGCCAGTCGGGCACCACGTACCTGGGCCGCACCGTGTTCGCCGGCACCTCGGACGAGGGCGTCGCGTTCCGCGACGACTACTCGTACACCGGCGTGGCGGGCACCACCGTGGAGCGGCGCATCGGCGCCGACTCGACCGTCCGTGTCGACGTCGACGGCTCGGCCGTCTTCGGTGCGGGCGCGGGCTCGGTGTTCGCGCTGCTCGACACGATGGCGGCCGACCTGCGCGCCGGGAACGGCTCGGGCGGCCACCTCGCCGCCGTCGACGAGCGCCTCGACGCCGTCCTCGCCCAGCACACCACCGTCGGGGCCCGCCAGAGCCAGCTCGAGCGGGCGGCCGACACCAACCTCGGGGTACGTACCGACCTCGAGGCCCGACGTTCCACGATCGAGGACGTCGACCTCGCCGAGCTCGCCATCGACCTGCAGCTCAAGCAGGTGGCCTACCAGGCGACGCTGAGCATCGGTGCCAGCATCCTCCAACCGACCCTCATGGACTACCTCCGCTGATGACCACTCTCGCCTTCGTCACCCCGCCCCCCGGCCTCGCCGCCCGTCGCTTCGAGCTCGTCACCGAGCCGGCCGACGGCGTCTACACGCTGGTCGCCCTCGACGCCCCCGGCCTCACGCTCCTCGTGCTCGACCCGGGGCTGTGGGTGCCGGACTACTCCCCCGCGCTGCCTGCCCCGGACCTCGAGCGCATCGGCATCGCCGCTGCCGGGCCGGACCCCGTGGTGCTGGTCGTCGCGGGGACCCACGACGGCACGCTGAGCGTCAACCTCCTGGCGCCCGTGCTCGTGCACCCGGACACCGGCGCCGCCGTCCAGACCGTGCTGGACGGGCAGGGGCTGGACATCCGGCGCGCGCTCGTCCAGGTCTGAGCCCGGCCCGCGCCTCGCGACGCGCCCGCCACACCCGCACGACGACGCACGCTGCTACCGAAGGACGAATCCCGTGACCATCACGCCACTGCCCCAGCTCAAGGAGATCCGCGACCTGTTCGCGGGCCTGGTCGGCCGCGACTGCACCGCCGAGCGCGCCGGCGCGCTCATGACCCCCGAGACGCGCGGCATCGTCGCGGCCACCTATGTGAGCCGCCGCGCCCAGGTCGAGGCCGTCGTCGCCGTCGACCTCTCGCTCGGTGCCTACCTCGGCGCCGCGATCGGCCTCATGCCGCCCGGCCCGGCGAAGGACGCCGTGGCCGACGACTCCCTGAGCGACGTGCTGCTGGAGAACCTCGGCGAGGTCCTCAACGTCACGGCGTCCCTCTTCAACGCCGACGACGCCCCGCACCTCAAGCTCGAGGACGTGGTGGACTCCGACCGCGGGGCCCTCCCGGGTCTGCCGGTGTCGTTCCTGCGCAGCACGGGCCGGCGTCTCGACGCCACGGTGCAGATCGCGGGCTACGGCGGCGGGGCGCTCACCGTCGTCCTGCGCTGACCAGACCTCCCCGGCCCGGCCGCGGCCGAGGGGCACCGCTGCTGCGTCAACAGCTCCGGCGACTCCCGGCGACTCCCGGCACGGGACGACACCCGGCGCGGACCGCCTGCACCTGCACGGCCACCCCCAGATCTGGGGCACGACCGGTGGGTCTGGCTCAACCCCACGACGCCAAGGACCCCCGGCCTGAGCCGGGGGTCCTTGGCGTCGTGCACGTCTGGCGACACCGGTTCCGTCAGCGGAAGTGCGGCCGCAGCGCGTCCTCGAAGGTGTCGGCGTCGAACGGCTTGGCGATGAGGAAGAGCGCGCCCTCGCTCTCGGCGAGCTCGCGCATCTGGGGCGAGCCCTCCGACGTGACGAACCCGAACGGGACCTGGGACCCGGCTGCCCGCAGGCCGCGCAGGAAGTCGATGCCGTTCATCTCGGGCATGTTCCAGTCCGACAGCACGAGGTCGGGCTTCTCGCGCAGGGTGGTGTCGAGCCCTTCCGCGCCGTCGCCGGCCTGGACCACCTCCCAGGCGCTGAAGCCCGCCTGACGCAGGGTGCGGATGACGATCTGCCGCATCACGCGGGAGTCGTCGGCGACCAGTACCTTCACAGCTTTTCTCCGTTCATGGTCCACAGGGAGATGACGAGGGGCTCCCCCCGCCACAGCAACAGCTCGTCGTGGTCGGCGGCCGACGCGGACGCCGGCCCGTCGAGCTCGACCACGGGCAGGGTGAGCGACGACCCCTCGGGGAGCATCCCCTTGAGGTTGCCTCCCACGACGTTCGCCACCTCGCCCAGCGCGTCCTCGACGTCCTCGCCGGACAGCGGCTCGTCGTCCGCCATCTGCAGCAGGGCGCGAGCGATCCGGTCGGCGGTGGGCCGGGTCGTGACGACCTCGGCACGCGTCGACGTCGGGCCGACGATGTCGACCCGCGCCCGGACGGAGCCGGTGGCCAGGTCGGCCGTGCCGGTCCCGGCCTGGAGCAGCCCCGGCTCGCCGTCGATCATGGCGCTGAACAGGTCCTGGGCGATGGGCAGGACGCTGCGCGCGAGCGTCTCCGTCATCGTCTCGGTCGTCGTGTCGGTCATCGTGCGGGTTCCTTCGTCGCCAGGAGCCCGAGCAGGTCGAGCTTCGCCATCAGTGCATCCGGGGTGAACGGCTTGATGAGGTATTCGTGGGCCCCGGCGGCGAGTGCCCGCACGATCTGGCCCTGCTCCGACTCGGTGGTGACCATCATCAGCGTGAGGTCCCGCCACTCCCGGCGGGTACGGACCGCCTGGACGAACTCCAGCCCGTCCATCACCGGCATGTTCCAGTCGATGCACGCCAGGTCGAACTCCTCCCCCGCCTCGAGCAGGTCGAGGGCCTGGCGGCCGTCGGCCGCCTCGGCGGTCTCGAAGCCGAGATCCTTCAGCGTCGTGGCGACGATCCTGCGCATCACGCGGGCGTCGTCGATGATCAGCGCCCTCATGCGCTGCCTCCTCTGAGTCGGTAGATGGAGCCCTGCGTGACGTCGACCCGCTCCCAGGCGGGGTCGACGCCGACGGTTGTCTCGGCGGCGCCCAGGACGAGAAAGCCCCCTGGTCGCACACGTCGGTGGAGCCGGGCAAGGATCGACCGCTTGGTGGGCAGGTCGAAGTAGATGAGCACGTTGCGCATGAACACGACGTCGAACAACCCGGACCCGGGTGGCGGGGTGAGCAGGTTGTGCTTCTCGAACGTGAGGGACCGCCGCAGCGCGGGGTCGACCTCCCACTCGGCGCCGGCGCGGCGGAAGTTGCGCACCAGCATCGGGGCGGGCAGCCCGCGGTTGACCTCGAGCTGGCTGTAGCGGCCCGTGCGCGCCCGTTCCACGACGGTGGCGTTGAGGTCGGTCGCCAGGATCGAGTACCGCTGCACCCCGGCGTCCCGCAGCACCATCGCGATGCTGTACGGCTCCTGGCCGGTGGAGCACGCGGCCGACCAGATCTTCATCTCGGCCCCCGCGAACGCGGGCACGATCACCTGGCGCAGGGCGGTGAAGGGCGCGGTGTCCCGGAACCACGAGGTCTCGTTCGTCGTCATGGCCTCGACGACGCGCACCACCTCGGTCGAGCTGCCGCCGCGCACGAAGCGCTGCACATAGCTCTCGACGGCGCCCGGGCCCGTGAGACCCTTCTCGCGCGCGAGCGGACCGAGCCGGGACTCGACGAGGTACTCCTTGCCGGAGCTGAGCTGGATCGCACTGTGCGTGCGGACGAGGTCGCTCACGTAGGTGAAGGACTGGGTGGATACGGTCATGGGCGCGTCCCTGAGGTCGCGGCCGCGAGGGCCTGGGCGATGGTGCCGACGGGCAGCACCTGGTGGGCGTGTCCCGCCGTGGTCACGGCGCCGGGCATACCCCACACGACGGACGTCTGCTCGTCCTGGGCGAGGACGTGGCCGCCGGCGCGGGCGATCTCCCCCGCGCCGTCCCGCCCGTCCGATCCCATGCCGGTGAGCACGAGCGCGAGGAGGTCCCCGCCGAGCACGCGGACCGCGGAGCGGAACAGCACGTCCACGGCCGGGCGGGTGAAGTTGACGGGTGGCCCGTCGGTGAGCAGCGTCCGCACCCCCGCACCCTGGCCGACCACCTCGAGGTGTCGGCCGCCGGGTGCCAGGTACGCGTGCCCGGGGAGCAGCGGCTCGTTCCCGGCGGCCTCGACGACGGTCGTCGGTCCCACGCGGTCGAGGCGCTCGGCGAGCTGACGCGTGAAGACGGGCGGCATGTGCTGGACCACCAGCATGGGCACGGGCAGCCGGGCGTCGAGCTCCGACAGCACGCGGCGCAGCGCCTCCGGCCCTCCCGTCGAGGAGCCGACGACGACGGCGCGCACGGGCTTGACGGGGCTCGTGCGCCGAGCGGTCTGCACCGCCCGTCCGCCGGCCGGGCGGGCGGTGGCCGCCGGCCGGGTGCCCTGAGGCACCAGCGCCTTGATCTTCGGCACCAGCTCGACGCCGACCCGCTCGAGGGCGGTCGCCATCGAGCCGGTCCCGCTCGGCTTCGTCACGTAGTCCGTGGCGCCGGCGGTCAGCGCGTCGAGCGTCGCCGCGGCCCCCCGCTCCGTGAGCGTGGAGAACATGATCACCGGCACCTGGCGGCCGGCGGCGCGCAGGGCGGCCACCGTCTCGATGCCGTTCATCCTGGGCATCTCGATGTCGAGGGTGACGACGTCCGGGTCGAGCTGGGCGACCTTCGCGAGCGCGAGACGCCCGTCGGCCGCCGTGCCGACGACGGTGATGTCCGGGTCCCGCTCGAGAGTCTGGGTCACGAGACGGCGGATGACGACGGAGTCGTCGACGACGAGCACGCGGATCATCGGTGCCCTCCCTTCGGGCGGTGCGCGGACGGCCGCGGGCGAGCGGCCGTCCTCGGTGTGCGGGTGGTCATGTCCGGGTCGGTCAGATCTGGAAGCGCGAGACCTGGGCACGCAGCGCTTCGGAGACCTGGGCGAGCTCGGAGACCGAGTCGCCGATCTGTGCGAGGGTCTCGCTCGACTGCGCCGCGGCGTCGGCGACACCGGTGATGTTGACGGCGATCTCGCTGGAACCTGTCGCCACCTCGCCCACACCACGACCCATCTCGTTCGTCGTCGCGGTCTGCTCCTCCACCGCCGACGCGATCGTGAGCTGGTAGTCGTTGATCTGGCCGATGATGTCCGCGATCTCACCGATCGCACCCAC
>NZ_JBWPVO010000030.1:0-1534 GCF_056590155.1 Isoptericola sp. GX10416
ACGGAGAGTTTGATCCTGGCTCAGGACGAACGCTGGCGGCGTGCTTAACACATGCAAGTCGAACGGTGAAGCCCAGCTTGCTGGGTGGATCAGTGGCGAACGGGTGAGTAACACGTGAGCAACCTGCCCTCCACTTCGGGATAAGCCTTGGAAACGGGGTCTAATACCGGATATGAGCATCTGCCGCATGGTGGGTGTTGGAAAGTTTTTCGGTGGGGGATGGGCTCGCGGCCTATCAGCTTGTTGGTGGGGTGATGGCCTACCAAGGCGTCGACGGGTAGCCGGCCTGAGAGGGCGACCGGCCACACTGGGACTGAGACACGGCCCAGACTCCTACGGGAGGCAGCAGTGGGGAATATTGCACAATGGGCGAAAGCCTGATGCAGCGACGCCGCGTGAGGGATGACGGCCTTCGGGTTGTAAACCTCTTTCAGCAGGGAAGAAGGCCTTCGGGTGGACGGTACCTGCAGAAGAAGCGCCGGCTAACTACGTGCCAGCAGCCGCGGTAATACGTAGGGCGCAAGCGTTGTCCGGAATTATTGGGCGTAAAGAGCTCGTAGGCGGTTTGTCGCGTCTGGTGTGAAATCCCGAGGCTCAACTTCGGGCTTGCATCGGGTACGGGCAGACTAGAGTACTGTAGGGGAGACTGGAATTCCTGGTGTAGCGGTGGAATGCGCAGATATCAGGAGGAACACCGATGGCGAAGGCAGGTCTCTGGGCAGTCACTGACGCTGAGGAGCGAAAGCATGGGGAGCGAACAGGATTAGATACCCTGGTAGTCCATGCCGTAAACGTTGGGCACTAGGTGTGGGGCTCATTCCACGAGTTCCGTGCCGCAGCTAACGCATTAAGTGCCCCGCCTGGGGAGTACGGCCGCAAGGCTAAAACTCAAAGGAATTGACGGGGGCCCGCACAAGCGGCGGAGCATGCGGATTAATTCGATGCAACGCGAAGAACCTTACCAAGGCTTGACATGCACCGGACGCTGCCAGAGATGGTGGTTCCGCAAGGTCGGTGCACAGGTGGTGCATGGTTGTCGTCAGCTCGTGTCGTGAGATGTTGGGTTAAGTCCCGCAACGAGCGCAACCCTCGTCCCATGTTGCCAGCGGGTTATGCCGGGGACTCATGGGAGACTGCCGGGGTCAACTCGGAGGAAGGCGGGGATGACGTCAAATCATCATGCCCCTTATGTCTTGGGCTTCACGCATGCTACAATGGCCGGTACAGAGGGCTGCGATACCGTAAGGTGGAGCGAATCCCAAAAAGCCGGTCTCAGTTCGGATTGGGGTCTGCAACTCGACCCCATGAAGTCGGAGTCGCTAGTAATCGCAGATCAGCAACGCTGCGGTGAATACGTTCCCGGGCCTTGTACACACCGCCCGTCAAGTCACGAAAGTTGGTAACACCCGAAGCTCATGGCCCAACCGGTTTTCCGGGGGGAGTGGTCGAAGGTGGGACCGGCGATTGGGACTAAGTCGTAACAAGGTAGCCGTACCGGAAGGTGCGGCTGGATCACCTCCTTTCTAAGGAGCAC
>NZ_JBWPVO010000031.1:0-1287 GCF_056590155.1 Isoptericola sp. GX10416
CTAGGGCCTGTTTCGGAATGGGCTAGCGGCGGCTGATCCAGGCGAGGATGTCGTCAGCGATGGTCTTGGGATCAGCGGCGGTGGCGATGTCGTGCTCGCCGTTGTCCGGGTCGAACCGGTCGAGCTCGAAGCCTCCGAACGCGCTGATGCTCTTGGAGACCGCGAAGGACCACTCAAGGTCATCGTCGACGGGGTAGACGATGAAGAACGTGTTGGCGGCGGTGTCGAGGGCGTTGACGAGGTCGATCAAGTCGTTGCGGTCGGGCTGATCGACGTCGTGGCCTCCCTCGGGGGCGGCGTAGTACTCCACGCCCGCAAGGATGCCAGCGGTTCAGGCCGCCCGAACGATCGCGGTCACCCAGTCGTCGATCGCGGCGATGGTCACGGTTGTCTCGTAGCGCAGTTGGAGCTTGTCGAACCGGGTGCCCACGGCCCGCCACCGCTTGAGCCGGTTGAACATGCACTCGACCGCGGACCGCAACTTGTAGTCCGCGAAGTCGACCTTCGGCGGGCGCCCGCCAGCCGAACCCTTCGCCTTGCGGTTGGCCTGCTGGTCGATCTTCTCCGGGATTGTCGCCGCGATCCCGCGCCGACGTAGCAAGGCTCGGTTGCCCGCGGAGGTGTAGCCGCGGTCCGCACGGACCCGGTCGGGGCGGGTGCGCGGGCGCCCGATCCCGCCGGGGCGGTCCACCTTGACCGTGGCGAGCACGGGCCCGAACTGGGGGCTGTCCCCGCGGTGCCCGGCAGTGACGACCATCCCCATCAGCTTCTGCCCCTGCTCGCACACCGCGTGCAGCTTCGTCGTCCACCCGCCACGGGAATGGCCCAGCCCGTGATCGGCCGGCTCGTCCCCGGGCGGCTCGACCTGCAGATCGGGGCGCCGGCGCGCTCCGGCTGCATGCTGATGGGCGCGCGCGATCGTGGAGTCGAGGTTCAGGTCCCAGCCGATCAGCCCGGCCGCGTCCGAGATCGTGCGTAGCCGTTCGATGATCCGGACCCAGGTGCCGTCGCGCTGCCAGTCCCGGAAACGGCGATACACGCTGCCCCACGGCCCGTACCTCTCCTCGGGAACATCCCGCCACGGACAGCCCGTCCGGATCCGGAACCGGATCCCGTCGATCTGGCGACGCAAGAACCGCGCCTTGCGCCCGCGCGCCCTGACCGGCAGCAACGGCTCGAGCACCGCCCACGCCTCACCCGACATGTCATGCCGCCCCGCCGCACGCCTCACGACCCCGCATCATGGCAAACCTGCAGGTCATAGCACCATTCCGAAACAGGCCCTAG
>NZ_JBWPVO010000032.1:0-1234 GCF_056590155.1 Isoptericola sp. GX10416
AGGGGGATGGAAACCTCATCTTGAAGCAGGCTTCCCGCTTAGATGCTTTCAGCGGTTATCCCTTCCGAACGTAGCGAACCAGCGGTGCTCCTGGCGGAACAACTGGCATACCAGAGGTTCGTCCGTCCCGGTCCTCTCGTACTAGGGACAGCCCTTCTCAAGTTTCCTGCGCGCGCAGCGGATAGGGACCGAACTGTCTCACGACGTTCTAAACCCAGCTCGCGTGCCGCTTTAATGGGCGAACAGCCCAACCCTTGGGACCTACTCCAGCCCCAGGATGCGACGAGCCGACATCGAGGTGCCAAACCATCCCGTCGATATGGACTCTTGGGGAAGATCAGCCTGTTATCCCCGGGGTACCTTTTATCCGTTGAGCGACGGCGCTTCCACAAGCCACCGCCGGATCACTAGTTCCGACTTTCGTCCCTGCTTGACCTGTCGGTCTCACAGTCAAGCTCCCTTGTGCACTTGCACTCGACACCTGATTGCCAACCAGGCTGAGGGAACCTTTGAGCGCCTCCGTTACATTTTGGGAGGCAACCGCCCCAGTTAAACTACCCACCAGGCACTGTCCCTGATCCGGATCACGGACCGAGGTTAGATGGTCGATGCGGTCAGAGTGGTATTTCAACGATGACTCCACTCGCGCTGGCGCGCGGGCTTCATAGTCTCCCACCTATCCTACACAAACCGCACCGAACACCAATACCAAGCTATAGTAAAGGTCCCGGGGTCTTTCCGTCCTGCTGCGCGTAACGAGCATCTTTACTCGTAGTGCAATTTCGCCGAGTTCGCGGTTGAGACAGCGGAGAAGTCGTTACGCCATTCGTGCAGGTCGGAACTTACCCGACAAGGAATTTCGCTACCTTAGGATGGTTATAGTTACCACCGCCGTTTACTGGGGCTTAAATTCTGGGCTTCGCCCGAAGGCTGACCCGTCCTCTTAACCTTCCAGCACCGGGCAGGCGTCAGTCCGTATACATCGTCTTGCGACTTCGCACGGACCTGTGTTTTTAGTAAACAGTCGCTTCTCCCTGGTCTCTGCGGCCCTTGCTGCCGTCACCCGCGAGGGGTTGGACAGTTCGGGCCCCCCTTCTCCCGAAGTTACGGGGGCATTTTGCCGAGTTCCTTAACCACGATTTGCTCGATCGCCTTGGTATTCTCTACCTGACCACCTGAGTCGGTTTGGGGTACGGGCGGCTAGAACCTCGCGTCGAGGCTTTTCTTGGCAGCA
>NZ_JBWPVO010000033.1:0-1126 GCF_056590155.1 Isoptericola sp. GX10416
CCGGCGATTGGGACTAAGTCGTAACAAGGTAGCCGTACCGGAAGGTGCGGCTGGATCACCTCCTTTCTAAGGAGCACGTGGCCCTGGTGGTCGCGCCGGCGTGAGCTTGCCCGTTCGGGTGGGTGTCGGTGTGGCTGGTAGCTGGGGTCCATGCAGGCCGCTCGAGACACCGTTTGTGTGTCTGGTGGCTGCTCTGGGTGGAACATTGACCGTACGGTCGGCCCTGTGGGGTCGGGACGTCTAGTACAGCTGCTGGTGCTTTCGGGTGCTGGTGGGCAGGAACGGGTCTCGGTGTCGAGGGTTGACTGGTAGAGCACACTGTTGGGTCCTGAGGCAACCGGCCATGGGTCGGGGGTTTCACGACGCGGGTCGTCGGTGGGTGTCGGACTGCTCCACGTGGTTGGGGTGGGCGACATCGGTGCCGGCGGGACCGTCCGTTGCTTGAGAACTGCACAGTGGACGCGAGCATCTTCAGATTTCAAGATTTATCTTGGATTTCTGTAGCAATTTTGTAGAGTGTGTCGAAGTTTTTTAGGGCACACGGTGAATGCCTTGGCACTAGGAGCCGAAGAAGGACGTGGTAGCCTGCGATAAACCTCGGGGAGCTGGCAAACGAGCTGTGATCCGAGGGTTTCCGAATGGGGGAACCCGGCCGCAGTCATGTGCGGTCACCTGCATCTGAATACATAGGGTGTAGGAGGGAACGCCGGGAAGTGAAACATCTCAGTACCGGCAGGAAGAGATATTCCGTGAGTAGTGGCGAGCGAAAGCGGATGAGGCCAAACCGTGCGCGTGTCAAGCTGTCAGGCGTTGCGCGTACGGGGTTGTGGGACCTTCTTGAAGAATCTGACAGTTCTTCAACCAGTAAGAAAGTCGTGTCATAGTCGAACCGCATTGAAAGGCGGACCGTAGAGGGTGTGAGTCCCGTAGACGAAATGGTGCGGCCTGGTGGAGGGGATCCCAAGTAGCACGGGGCCCGAGAAATCTCGTGTGAATCTGGCAAGACCACTTGCTAAGCCTAAATACTACCTAGTGACCGATAGCGGACTAGTACCGTGAGGGAAAGGTGAAAAGTACCCCGGGAGGGGAGTGAAATAGTACCTGAAACCGTGTGCCTACAATCCGT
>NZ_JBWPVO010000034.1:0-1100 GCF_056590155.1 Isoptericola sp. GX10416
CCGGCGATTGGGACTAAGTCGTAACAAGGTAGCCGTACCGGAAGGTGCGGCTGGATCACCTCCTTTCTAAGGAGCACATACTGCTCGCTGCGGGGCTTGCCTCGTGGTGGGTGGTCATGCACAGCTGCTGTAGGCGCCGAACGTGCGTCTGGTGGTTGCTCTGGGTGGAACATTGACGAACGTCGGTCCGCTGGTGCGGTCGGCTGCTAGTACGTCTGCTGCTCTTGGGTGGTGGTCTGGAACGTGGTCGGCGTGGCTGGTGGGTTGGTTGAGCACACTGTTGGGTCCTGAGGCAACCGGCCATGGAAGTGGTCGGGGCTTGTCCTCGGATGGATACGGGTCGTTGGTCTGGTGCAGACCGCTCCACGGTTGTGGGGGTGGGTGCACCGGTGGGCCGGCGGGACCGTCCGTTGCTTGAGAACTGCACAGTGGACGCGAGCATCCCAGATGTTCAAGTATTATTCTTGGATTTCTGTAGCATATTTGTAGTGTGTGTCGAAGTTTTTAAGGGCACACGGTGAATGCCTTGGCACTAGGAGCCGAAGAAGGACGTTGTAGCCTGCGTTAAGCCTCGGGGAGCTGGCAAACGAGCTGTGATCCGAGGATGTCCGAATGGGGGAACCCGGCCGTAGTCATGTGCGGTCACCTGTACCTGAATTCATAGGGTGCAGGGGGGAACGTCGGGAAGTGAAACATCTCAGTACCGGCAGGAAGAGATATTCCGTGAGTAGTGGCGAGCGAAAGCGGATGAGGCCAAACCATATGCGTGTCAAGCTGTCAGGCGTTGCGTGTATGGGGTTGTGGGACCTTTCGAGGATCACTGACATGGTCCTGACCAGTAAGAAAGTCGTGTCATAGTCGAACCGCATTGAAAGGCGGACCGTAGAGGGTGGGAGTCCCGTAGACGAAATGGCGTGGCCTGGTGAAGGGGATCCCAAGTAGCACGGGGCCCGAGAAATCCCGTGTGAATCTGGCAAGACCACTTGCTAAGCCTAAATACTACCTAGTGACCGATAGCGGACAAGTACCGTGAGGGAAAGGTGAAAAGTACCCCGGGAGGGGAGTGAAATAGTACCTGAAACCGTGTGCCTACAATCCGT
>NZ_JBWPVO010000035.1:0-1022 GCF_056590155.1 Isoptericola sp. GX10416
GGCTCAACGCAGATGAGGGTGTAGCCGGGGTCTGAAGCCGCCGGCTTCGAGGAGTGATCGGGCGATGTAGTGGGTCAGGTTCCGGAAGCCGAGGGCGGAGCCTCGGAGGTGTTCGAGTCGGCCGTTGATCGCCTCCGTCGGGCCGTTGCTCGAGCCTGGTAGGTCGAAGAACGCCAGCACGTCGGCGGCGCGCTTCTTCAACGTCCGCCCGAGCGTGACGAGCTCGCTCAGGGCCGCCGGAACGCCGCGGGCCACCGAGTCGATCACCGCGGTCATGAGAGCACGGCCGTGTGCGCGGTCGGGGTGGCGGTAGGCGGTGATCATGCGCTGGTAGATGCCCCAGGTCGCCTCGACCTCGACGTGCTCCTCGATCGCGAACAGGGCCTCGATCCTGGTCGTCTGCTTGTCGGTGAGCAGGTCGGCGCCGGTGTGCAGGGTCCGTCGTGCGCGGTAGAGCGGGTCCTTGGCGCGGCCGCGGTGGCCGTGCAAGTCGAGTTGGACTCGGCGGCGGCAGCGGTCCAGGGCATCACCGGCCAAGCGCACGACGTGGAACGGGTCCATCACCGCGGTCGCGTCGGGCAGCTCTTCGGCAGTGGCGGTCTTGAACCCGGTGAAGCCGTCCATCGCGACGACCTCCACCGCCTGTCGCCAGGTCTTCGGGCGGCCAGCCACTGCTTGAAGGCCTGCTTGGAGCGCCCTTCGACCATGTCGAGCAGCCTCGCTGGGCCGGTGCCGTCGCGGATCGGGGTCAGGTCGATGACCACGGTGACGTACTTCTCGCCGCGGCGGGTGTGGCGCCACACGTGCTCGTCGACTCCGATGACGGCGACGCCGTCGAAGCGGGCCTCGTCGTCGATCAGCACCCGCCGACCTTCGGCCAGGACAGCGTCGTTGGCGGTGTGCCATGCCACCGCGAGGGCCTCGGCCACCCGCGCGACCGTCAGATGCTGGGTGACCAGACCCACCAGGGCCCAGCGCACCGCCGCCCGCGAGAGCTTCGCCCGCGGCTCGGCCGCCCTCGA
>NZ_JBWPVO010000036.1:0-1016 GCF_056590155.1 Isoptericola sp. GX10416
AGTACCGTGAGGGAAAGGTGAAAAGTACCCCGGGAGGGGAGTGAAATAGTACCTGAAACCGTGTGCCTACAATCCGTCGGAGCCTCCCTAGCAGGGGTGACGGCGTGCCTTTTGAAGAATGAGCCTGCGAGTTAGTGCTCGGTGGCGAGGTTAACCCGTGTGGGGAAGCCGTAGCGAAAGCGAGTCCGAACAGGGCGATGCAGTCGCCGGGTCTAGACCCGAAGCGAAGTGATCTAGCCATGGGCAGGTTGAAGCGCCGGTAAGACGGCGTGGAGGACCGAACCCACTTAGGTTGAAAACTGAGGGGATGACCTGTGGTTAGGGGTGAAAGGCCAATCAAACTTCGTGATAGCTGGTTCTCCCCGAAATGCATTTAGGTGCAGCGTCACGCGTTCCTTGCCGGAGGTAGAGCTACTGGATGGCCGATGGGCCTCACCAGGTTACTGACGTCAACCAAACTCCGAATGCCGGTAAGCCAGAGCGTGGCAGTGAGACTGCGGGGGATAAGCTTCGTAGTCGAGAGGGAAACAGCCCAGACCACCGGCTAAGGCCCCTAAGCGTGTGCTCAGTGGGAAAGGATGTGGAGTTGCACAGACAACCAGGAGGTTGGCTTAGAAGCAGCCACCCTTGAAAGAGTGCGTAATAGCTCACTGGTCAAGTGATTCCGCGCCGACAATGTAGCGGGGCTCAAGTACACCGCCGAAGCCGTGGCACTCACACTTTACCCAGCATCCCCTTGAGGGGTGTTCAGGTGTGTGGGTGGGTAGGGGAGCGTCGTGTGGGCAGTGAAGCCGCGGAGTGATCCAGCGGTGGAGGCCACACGAGTGAGAATGCAGGCATGAGTAGCGAAAGACGGGTGAGAAACCCGTCCGCCGAATGACCAAGGGTTCCAGGGCCAGGTTAATCCGCCCTGGGTAAGTCGGGACCTAAGGCGAGGCCGACAGGCGTAGTCGATGGACAAGGAGTTGATATTCTCCTACCGGCGAAGAACCGCCCATACCGAGCCCGGTGATGCT
>NZ_JBWPVO010000037.1:0-1007 GCF_056590155.1 Isoptericola sp. GX10416
TTCCTTTCATGCCTAGTTCTTCTGCCGCGCAGGAGCTGCCGGTGGCGACGCCGGCGCAGCACCTGCTGGGCGACGTGAAGTCGTCACCCGTCAAGGCGCGCAAGCGTAGGTACAAGCGTGAGGACACTCGCGCGGGTTTTCTGTTCTTGTCGCCGTGGATCCTGGGTTTTGTGGGTCTGACGGCGTTCCCGATGTTGGCGTCGTTGTATCTGGCGTTCACGGATTATGACTTGTTCACCGCCCCGGAGTGGGTGGGGTGGGAGAACTTCACGGATCTGTTCGCTGATCCGCGGTTCTTGCAGTCGGCTCGGGTGACGGCGGTGTACGTGTTGTTGGGCACGCCGATCAAGCTGGGTGCGGCGTTGGCGGTGGCGATGTTGTTGAACATGAGGCATCGCGGTCAGGGCGCGTACCGGTCGATCTTCTATGCGCCGTCGTTGATCGGGGCTTCGGTCTCGATCGCGATCGTGTGGAAGGTCATGTTCATGGACGACGGCATCGTCGACCAGGTCCAGCAGGTGTTCGGGATCGAGATCGGTGGCTGGGTGGGTAACCCGGCGTTCTCGGTGCCGATGCTGATCTTGTTGGCGGTGTGGGGTTTCGGGGCGCCGATGGTGATCTTCCTGGCGGGGTTGAAGCAGATCCCTGCCGAGCTGTACGAGGCCGCCGAGTGCGACGGTGCGGGTCCGGTGCGCAAGTTCGTGGCGATCACGTTGCCGATGCTGAGCCCGGTGCTGTTCTTCAATCTGCTGCTGGAGACGATCGGGGCGTTCCAGGTGTTCTCCTCGGCGTTCATCATCTCGGGTGGGTCGGGTGGTCCGGCCGGTTCGACGATGTTCTACACGCTGTACCTGTACCTGCGGGGATTCCAGGACTTCAAGATGGGTTACGCCTCGGCGATGGCCTGGGTCCTGGTGGTCGTGGTCGCTGCGATCACGCTGCTGATGTTCCGCACGTCCAAGGGTTGGGTCCACTACACGGGAGACGAACGATGACCACGCTCACCC
>NZ_JBWPVO010000038.1:0-927 GCF_056590155.1 Isoptericola sp. GX10416
CCTTGAACGTGCTCTTGAGGATCGCGTTGCCCCGCTCGGCCACCGCCCGGATCGCTGAGTGCAGCAGGTTGAAGCACTTGGCGTCCTCGGTCAGCTCGCCGGTCTTCGGCCTCGGGTACGGGACGGTGAGCCGGTCTGCCTCGCCGAGGTATCCCAGGTCGGCCAGCGCCTTGCGGCCCGTCGTGGGCTCGCCGTGCTCGTTGCGAGCCCAGCGGTCCAGGGCATCGAGGAGTCCGGGGTGGGTGCGCGCGCAGGTCGTGTCGTGCTCGCGGCCCGGGCGTACTGGGGAGACCCAGACCGGCCACCCGTCACCGACGGTGGGGACCTGCACGTTCCCGCCGTGCTTCTTGTGCTTGCCGGACCACCACCGGTCCACGCCCTTGGTCGGTCCCGCCACGCGCAGCCGGTCGGTCGCGATCAGCGTCCCGTCGAGGTTCACGCGGGTGTTCCCGGCGATCTTGACCGCGAGGAGCACGTTGCCAAGCGATGGCATCGTCGCGGCGAGCACGCCGATCACTTCGTCGAGATACCGGTACGTCGTCGACAACCCGATCCGGTTGTCCCGGGCGAGCTGGGCGACCCTCGTTCCGTCGATGAGCCACCGGCAGGCCAGCACCGCGTGGTCCCACACCACCAGCGCACGCCGCCCGGCCCTGGTGCCGAGCTCGGCCTGTCGAGACCGCAGCAGTCCGGCGACGTACTCGACGGTCGTGGCCCGCAGCGGCAGGACCGCGCGGTACTCCACCACCGCTTCTGGACTCGGAGCGGACGCGACGGCAGCGGGCATGGCAGGATCGGGCACGCGGGACTCCGGTCTGGTCGATCTGTGGAAGGAACGACCGTTCTACCGGGGTCCCGCACTGCGTTGCCGCAGGTCAGGCTGTACGGCGTGTCGACGGCGACACGCCCGCTACTGGGAAAGGCTCA
>NZ_JBWPVO010000039.1:0-814 GCF_056590155.1 Isoptericola sp. GX10416
TCCGAGGACGACGGCCCCCGCGACCGCTACTTCCGCACCGACACCCACACCTGCAACATCGCCACCACCGCGGACGGCATCGAGCTGATCACCACCCTGGACACCTGCCCCGACGGCTCACGAGAAGCAGACATCGAGAGCGCCCCCTGCAACGACGACGAGTACGAGCTCGCCGAGCTGTGGGTCGAACGCCTCCAGGACGACGGCACCTACACCGCACCCGAGCAGGTCTCCGGCCGCGAGTGCATCACCCCAGCCGACGTCGCCGCCCAGGCCCGACGCGCCTTCGCCGCCATGCGCATCACCACCCCCACCGCCACGGTCCAAGCCCGCGAACCGCTGCTGGTCAACGTCCACTACCCCGCCTACGCCACCACCCAACCCCAGACCCAACAGGCCACCCTCCTGGACGTGCCCGTCGAGATCCGCGCCGACCCGGTCGAACACACGTGGAACTTCGACGACCCCCACACCCCAGGCGGCGACACACTGACCACCACCGACCCCGGCCGACCCTGGACCCCGGACAACCCCAGCCCCGACGCATCCTGGATCGGGCACACCTACACCCACCTCGGCGACCCCGCCCACGACCCCGACACCCACGTCGACGACCAGGGCGACTGGTACCGCGACACCGTCACCGTCACCCTGGACACCACCTGGCAAGGCCACTTCCGCATCGCCGGCACCAGCACCTGGACCACCATCGACGGCACCATCACCACCACCAGCACCACCGAACCCGTCACCGTCACCGAAGCACGCGTCCGCCTCCACTGCGACGACCTGCACGGAGCCACCACCTGCTGAC
>NZ_JBWPVO010000004.1:0-214078 GCF_056590155.1 Isoptericola sp. GX10416
GGGTCCCGCACTGCGTTGCCGCAGGTCAGGCTGTACGGCGTGTCGACGGCGACACGCCCGCTACTGGGAAAGGCTCACTGACGATCTGGACGTTCGGGTCTCCGACCGGTTGGCACGCACGATCGATGCGAATCCTTCCGCGCGTGCCTACTTCACTGCACCGCAGCTCCGAGGTTGCGTAGCGGCCCCGCGCAATGGTCGCCCTCCTGGTAAGTCCTATATGGAGTGGCATCGCACCAGAGTGTTCGTGAACACGCCAGCCTCTGCGTGAAGGAGGCTCGGGCGTCCGCCGCGCCCAGCGATGCCGCCGACTTCACCCACCGCGCCGGTCACTTTGCCTACATTTGACGGCTACGCTTCCCGTGCCAGGAGCAACGGATCTCCCGCTGACGCGCAGGAGGCACTCGGCGTCCCGGGCGGCAAGAATGGGCGCACCCCGCCACGTAGCAAGCACCACCGAGAGGTACACGCGTGACAGCACCGACGACGGCGCCACGGACCACCGGGTTCGACGCCGCACCCGGCTCCACGGTCGTCGTGCGTGACGAGGAGTGGCTCGTCACGCAGGTCGAGCCCACGGCGGACGGCCACTTCGTCCATGTGGTCGGCCTGTCAGGCCTGGTGCGGGACACGGAGGCCGTGTTCTCCACCGCGATCGACCACGTCACGGTCGCCGATCCTGCCGACGCCGCCGTCGTGGCGGACGAGTCCCCGCGCTACCGCGAGTCCCGTCTCTGGCTGGAGGCGATGCTGCGCAAGACGCCGGTCCCGGTCACCGAGGACTCGCTGACGACGGCGCACCGCGCGTTGGCGGACCCGCTGCCGTACCAGTTCGAGGCGGTCCGCAAGGCGCTCGACCCGGACAACCTGCGCCCCCGCATCCTGCTGGCGGATGCCGTCGGGCTCGGCAAGACGCTCGAGATCGGCATGATCCTCTCCGAGCTGGCCCGCCGGGGCCGTGGTGAGCGGATCCTGGTGGTCACCCCCAAGCACGTGCTGGAGCAGATGCAGTTCGAGCTGTGGACCCGCTTCGCGTTGCCGTTCGTGCGCCTCGACTCCACGGGCATCCAGCGGATCCGGCAGAAGCTGCCTGCGAACCGCAACCCGTTCGCGTTCTTCAAGCGGGTGATCATCTCGATCGACACCCTCAAGAGCGACAAGTACGTGGCGCACCTGCGCCGCCACCGGTGGGACGCCGTCGTCATCGACGAGTCGCACAACGTCACGAACTCGTCGACGCAGAACTTCCGCCTCGCCTCGATGCTGGCCCGGCAGACGGACGCCATGGTCCTGGCCTCGGCCACGCCGCACAACGGCGACCCGCGGTCGTTCGCGGCGCTGGTCCGCATGCTCGAGCCGTCGGCGGTGAAGCCCGACGGCGTCGAGCTGGACGAGAAGCAGGTCGAGCGCCTCATCGTGCGGCGGCACCGGCACTCGCCCGAGGTCGCCTCGGTGGTGGGCGCGGACTGGGCGGAGCGCAAGGAGCCGCAGAACGTCCTGGTGACCCCTTCGCCGCTCGAGGAGGAGATCGCCGTCGAGCTGGAGGACACCTGGTTGTGGCCCACGAGCGGCTCCTCCCCCTACTCGGGCCGGGGCGGCGCCACGCTGTTCCCCTGGACTCTCGCCAAGGCGTTCCTGTCCTCGCCGGCGGCGCTGGAGGAGTCCGTGCGCAAGCGCCTGCGCGCGCTCGACGCAGGCACGGAGACCTCCGACGAGGACGAGTCGCTCGTCACGCCGGACGCCGACGACGGCGGCATCCCGGACGCGCGAGCCACCGCGGGCACCGGGACCCGTGCCACCGAGCGCACCGCCCTGGCTCGCCTGCACGATCTGGCGACCCGCTCGCTCACCGAGCGCTCGGCGAAGTACGACGCGCTGCGCGACCATCTACGCGGCATCGGCGTCGGCAAGGGCTCCGACATGCGTGCGGTGGTCTTCGCCGAGCGCGTCGCGACGCTGGGCTGGCTGCAGGGCCGGCTGACCAAGGACTTCGGCCTCAAACCGGAGAACGTGGCCGTCCTGCACGGCGGGCTCTCCGACGTCGACCAGCAGCGGATCGTCGAGTCCTTCAAGCTCGCCTCCTCCCCCATCCGGGTCCTGGTGACCGGCGACGTGGCGTCGGAGGGCGTGAACCTGCACAGCCACTGCCACCACCTGGTGCACTACGACATCCCGTGGTCCCTCATCCGGATCGAGCAGCGCAACGGCCGCATCGACCGGTACGGGCAGAAGAACGCGCCGCAGATCACGGCGCTGCTGCTGGACCCGCAGCGCACACGCCGGTTCGGCGGCGACCTGCGCGTCCTGACGCGTCTCGTCGAGCGTGAGCACCACGCCCACCACGCGCTCGGGGACACGGCCTCGCTCATGGGCCAGTACTCGGTGGCGGCCGAGGAGAAGTCGATCGCCGACGTCCTCCGCCAGGCTCGCTCCCTGGAGAGCGTCGTCAAGGAGGTCGAGGAGGTCGCGGCCGACGACGGCCCCGCAGGCCTCTTGGCCCGGCTCATGAACCTCGGGGCGAGCACCGAGGCACCGCCCGCACCAGCAGCGGCCCCCACGGGCGGCCGCACCGGTGTGTACGACGACGATCTCGCGTTCCTTGAGGACGCCCTCACGCAGATCTACACCACACCCGGGCAGGAGCCCTCGAACGGTGTGGCGTGGAAGAAGGCCGCGAACGCCTCGGTCGCCTCGCTCAAGCCCCCGCGGGACCTGCGGCAGCGCCTCGAGGTGCTCCCGCAGTCCTACCTCGCGGACCGACGCGTCACCGAGGTGCTCCGGTTGGCGACGACGGCGGCGCAGGGCACCCGCGAGCTCGCCAACGCCCGCAGCGCGGAGTCGACGTCGGTGTGGCCGGAGGCCCACTTCCTCGGCCCCCTGCACCCCGTCGTCGAGTGGGCGTCGGACCGGGCGCTCGCGTCGTTGGGCCGCAACCAGGTCTTCGCCGTCCGTGGCGACCTCGAGGAGCTGACGGTGCTCGTCCAGGCCGCGCTGTACAACGTGCGCGGGCAGGTGGTGGCGACGTCGTACCAGACGGTGGCGTTCCCGAACCTCGACAACCCGGGTTTTGCGCTCCCGAAGCCGCACGAGTCCGCCGCGGCCGCGATCGAGGCGCTGCACCTCGGTGCCACGAACAAGGGCGGCGTCGCCGGGGCATCGGGGCTCCAGCCGTACGTGCGCCAGGCCGTGCGCTCGGCGGAGAGCGCGGTGGGCGACCAGATCACCTCCATCGAGATCACCGCCAAGAAGCGCGTCGAGGCCTGGCTGGACCGCAGCAGGCACTGGCGCCTGGAGGCGTCCGCGCTCATCAGCCGCGAGGTGGGGGCCGCCCGGACCGGCATCACGAACCGGCAGTCCGACATCGACGAGGAGTCCCGCCTGGCGCGCGAGATGCTGCCGGAGCGCACCCTGCTGCGCCCGCTGCTCGTCGTCGTCCCGCCCGGTCTCGACCTTCCCGAGCCGGGAGCCGAGACGCACAGCACCGAGGAGTACACCTGATGGCTGCTAGTGACGCGATCGTCGTCGGCGAGGACTGGATCAGCGAGCACTACTTCTCCACGGACGGCAAGCAGTCGTTCCAGGCGAAGGTCCTGGAACGGCGTAGGGCATGGGACGACGGCGGTACGGACGCGCCGTCGGCCCGCACGCGCTTCGTCGCGGCCCGGGCAGACCTGCTCTCGACGCTTGCCGGTCTCGGCGAGGAGGGCGGCCGGTTCGCCGTGCTGCCCGAGCTGTACGAGCGGCTGCGCTCCGTCCTCGGCTACACGACGGCGGCCCTGCAGGCCAAGCGCGAGGGCCCGGTCGAATGGGTGCACGCGACCGGGCTGGAAGCCAAGGCGCCGCTGGTGCTCGTCGACGCGGTCGCGGTCAAGGACGTCGAGTCGCTGCTGGCCAAGGGCGACCCGGCCAAGCCTTCACGGCAGGATCGAACGCTCCTGGAGCCGTACCAGGCTGACGAGAAGACGCAGATCTACTCGGTGGCCCGGCTGCTCTCGCACCTGTTCGTCCAGGACGAGGGGCCGGACTACGCACTCGTGCTGGCGGGCGGCTGGCTGCTGGTGGCGGAGAAGGCTCGCTGGGCCGAGGGCCGGTACCTGGCCGTCGACCTCCAGCTCGTCGCCGAGCGCGCTGACGACAAGCGCGGCGGTGAGACCGACCGCGCGCTGACGTGCGTCGAGGCGGCCTCGCTCGCCCCGGACCCCGAGGGCAACCTTTGGTGGCCCGGTGTGCTCGAGGAGTCGGTCAAGCACACCGTCGGCGTCTCGAAGGACCTGCGCGAGGGCGTGCGGCTGTCGATCGAGATCATCGCCAACGAGGTGGTCCGCCGTCGTGCCGCCCAGGGGCTCGAACCGCTGCCGCAGGCGGAGGCGCAGAACCTCGCGCGGCAGTCGCTGCGGTACCTGTACCGCGTCCTGTTCCTGCTGTACGCGGAGGCCTCCCCCGAGCTCGGCGTCCTGCCCGTCGGCGACCCGGTCTACGAGCGCGGCTACAGCCTCGACCGCCTCCGCGAGCTGACGCTGGTCGAGCTCCCCGGCCCGGCGGCCGAGCACGGCACCCACCTCTTCGAGTCGCTCGGCACGCTGTTCCGCATGGTCGACACGGGGCACGACGGCGGTGGCACAGGTCCCGAGGCGGGCGACGCCGGGCTGACCTTCAGCCCGCTCAAGGCTGATCTCTTCCTGCCGCAGGCGACCGCGCTGATCGACGCCGTCGGGCTCGGCAACGCCGCCCTGCAGCAGGTGCTGCGCCACCTGCTGCTCAGCAAGGAGTCGAGGGGCAAGGACCGCGGGTTCATCTCGTACGCCGAGCTCGGCATCAACCAGCTCGGCGCCGTGTACGAGGGCCTCATGAGCTACACGGGCTTCTTCGCCACCGAGGATCTGCACGAGGTCGCCAAGGACGGCAACGCGGAGAAGGGCTCCTGGGTGGTCCCTGTCGTGCGGTCGCAGGGCATCGCACCCAAGGACTTCGTGGCGTTCGACGACCCGGTGACCGGTGAACCGAAGCCCGTGGTGCACGAGCAGGGCACGTTCGTGTTCCGGCTCGCGGGGCGTGAGCGGCAGCAGTCGGCGTCGTACTACACGCCCGAGGTGCTGACCCGGTTCACCGTCTCCCAGGCGCTCGTGGAGCTCATCGGCCCGGACGACCCCGACCCGGAGTCGGTGGAGTGGAAGGGCCGGGAGATCCCGCGCAAGCTCTCGGCGCGCGAGATCCTCGACCTCACCGTCTGCGAGCCGGCCCTCGGGTCCGGCGCGTTCGCCATCGAGGCGGTGCGCCAGCTGGCCGCCGCCTACCTGCGGCGCCGTCAGGCCGAGACCGGCGTGAAGATCGAGCCCGACGAGTACGCGCGCGAGCTGCAGAAGGTCAAGGCGTACATCGCCCTGCACAACGTGTACGGCGTGGACCTCAACGGCACCGCCGTGGAGCTCGCCGAGATCTCCCTGTGGCTCGACACCATGGGCAAGGGCCTCAGTGCGCCCTGGTTCGGCCTGCACCTGCGGCGCGGCAACTCGCTCATCGGCGCACGGCGCGCCGTCTACCGCCGCGACCAGCTCGTCAAGAAGGCATGGCTCAAGTCCGTGCCCGCCGACGTGCCACTCGCGCCGTCCGACGGCGACCGCGCGGCCGGGCGCACCAGCTCGCTCGGCGACGTGGACGGCCGGATCCACCACTTCCTGCTGCCCGCCGCAGGGTGGGGCAGCGCCGTCGAGGCCAAGGAAGCCAAAGAGCTGGCGCCCGAGGCGCTCGCCCGGCTCAAGGCGTGGCGCAAGTCGGTGCTCGTCACGCCGTCGAAGAAGCAGACGGACGAGCTGGTGAAGCTGGGGCACCGCGTCGAGGTGCTGTGGGACCTCGCGCACCGGCGCCTGGAGATCGCCGAGCAGCAGATCCGGCGGTCGCTCGATGTCTGGGGCGCCGAGGACCTGCCGGTCGGCGGCGAGGTGACCCGCGAGCAGATCGAGGCGGCGCTCGCCGACGCGCGGGGCGCCTACCAGCGGCTCCGGCTCGTGATGGACGCTTGGTGCGCGCTGTGGTTCTGGCCGCTGACGGACGGGTTAACCCGGGTTAAGGCCTCCGACGGCTACGGCGAGGCCAGCATCGTCGAGCCGCCGAACCTGGACGAGTGGATCGCCGGGCTGCGCGCCGTGCTCGGCGTCCACACCGAGACCGGAGGGACCGGCCGCGGCAAGGCCTGGCGCGGCGGCGACCAGACGTTCGCGTCGACCGCAGACTGGGACGAGCTCAATGAGGCCGAGGAGCTCGAGCTCTCCTTTGCCGGGGCCGTCGCGCCTGAGCGGGTGCTCGCCGACCACCCGTGGCTGCGCGTGTGCCAGCAGGTCGCCGAGCGGCAAGGGTTCTTCCACTGGGAGCTGGACTTCGCGCCCGTGTTCGCCGCTCGCCGCGGGTTCGACCTACAAGTGGGGAACCCGCCATGGGTGCGGCCGATGGTGGACGTCGAGGCACTGCTCGCTGAAGGCGATCCGTGGTGGCAACTCAAGGGCAAGGCGACACAGGCGGAAGTCAAGGAACGGCGCGAAGCGACGCTCGAACTCCACGGGATTGCGGACTTCGTCGTGAGCGCGATCGGCGACGTCGAGGTCACCAAGGAATTCGTCAGCTCGGTGCAGGACTACCCGCACCTGAGCGGACTCCAACCTGACCTCTACCGCTGCTTCATGGAACAGGCATGGCGGCACATCGCGCCCGTAGGGTCGATTGGGCTAATCCATCCGGACACCCATTTTACTGACGAAAGAGCTAGACGCCTGCGCGCAACATGCTATCGAATGCTGCGGCGAACCTGGCTGTTCGTGAATCGATTGGGACTGTTCGAGATCGGACCGCTAATCGCCTACGGCGTGCACATATATGGAACACCAGAGTCACCCGAGTTTCTTCAGTCAACTTCGCTATTCCATCCAGACACTCCGGCACGCTCGCTACATCATGGTGGCGACGGCGAAGAGCCAGGCATCAAGGACGCCGCAGATCGCTGGGAGAAGCGCCCCCACTCGGGCCGCATAATTCTGATTGATAAGTCTGTCCGGTCAGTTTGGCACGCTTTCCTCCGAGAGGACGCTGCCGTTCCCGCGAGCGAGACCCGGATGGTTTATGCCGTCAATCGCTCCACACTTGAAGCACTCAAGAAACTTGCTAGATCTCCGCGCTTGGACGCTCTAAACTTGAGGTTTTCGTCAGGGTGGCACGAAAAGAACGATCGGACCAAGGGGCATTTCGACACCGAATGGGGCCACCCGAAGACTTGGGATGACTCAGTTCTGCAAGGCCCGCATCTACATGTCGCAAATCCGTCGTTCAAGGTCCCAAATCCAACCATTGCGAACAAACAGGACTGGTCGGCAGTTGACTTGGAATCTCTAACACCTGCTGCAATCCCGGCCACCTCGTACCAAGCGCACGGCGACCGTACGGCCTACGACGCGGCCTACACCCACTGGACCCGCGACGTCGCGATCGGCCCCGACGGCCACCCCGCCGACGAGGTCCCGGCCGTTGACCCGAAGTACTTCCGCGATGCAGAAATCACCACCCGCACCGACGGCACCGTCATCCGCACCGAGACAGTGTCGGCCCGTGCCTTCTACCGCCTCGCCTGGAGGAACATGGCGGACAACGGCGGCGAACGAACGCTGATTCCCGCGATCATCCCGCCCGGGGCGGCGCACGTGGATGGGATCTACTCGCTTGGCCTACCGGACGAGCATCCTCGTGAGCTCGCACTCACCGCAGCGGGATTCCAGTCACTCGTTTCCGACTTCGCGATCCGCGCGGCCCCAAAGTCAACGATCCGATCGGGCACCGCTTCGCGACTCCCTCGCATCGAGTGGGGCCCACTCGCGCCGGAGATCATTCTTCGGACGCTCCGACTGAACTGCGTCACCGACGCCTACGCCGACCTATGGGCCGCGTGCTACGACCCTGAATTCCGGGAGGACAAGTGGACGGGCCTCCCAGAGCGCACCGGCTGGGTCGACCTCGGCGACGTCGGGCCGGTGTGGACGCCGGACACGCCTCTCCGCCGGGCCGAGGACCGCCGCCAGGCGATGCTGGAGATCGACGTCCTCGTCGCCCTCTCCCTGGGCCTGACCGCGGACGAGCTGTGCACGATCTACCGCACCCAGTTTCCGATCCGTTTCGGCTACGACCGCAACCGCGATCACTACGACGCCAACGGCCGCATCGTCCCCAACGCCATCCTGACCACCTGGCGCAAGCGTGGTGGCAACGACGGCCGGTACTCCGACGAGGACCTCACCTCCACCCACCCCGGCAGCGGCGTCGACTACCTCTACGAGCTCCCCTTCGAGACGCTTGACCGCGAGGACCACATGCGCCAGGCCTACGCCGCCTTCGAGTCCCGCATCCAGGAGGGTCGTTCATGACCGAGATGCCGCACGGGAGCGTGCCACCGAACCTCCCGCCGCCCCGCCCGGCGTCGTCCGCCCCTGCGCCGGGCTCGGGCTACCCACCGCCATCGTCGCCTCCGACGATGCCGCCGCCTCCGCCGGGCTACGGCCCACCGCCGCCGGCGCCCCTGCTCCCGCCGGTTCCGGGCACCGGCGCGAGCAGCCAGTGGCAGCACCAGGCGCCTGCTCCCGCGCAGCCCGTCTACCCGACCCCCTACGGCCACTACCCGCGCCCCGACAAGTCGCTCGCCGTCGCGTACGTGCTGTGGTTCTTTGTCGGCTACCTCGGCGTGCACCACTTCTACCTCGGCAAGGTCGGGCGCGGCGTGGGCTACCTCCTCACCGTGGCGTGGTTCCTGATCGGCTGGCTCGTCGACCTGTTCACCCTCCCGGCGCAGGTGAGACGCATCAACGCCGAGCGCCGAGTGGGCCTGCGATGAGACGAGGCGAACGATGAGCACAGACGCGCCGGACGGGTATCGCAAGGAGATTCGCGAGGTCTACGTCAGGGAGGGCGCAGAGCTCTCCGACTCCCGCGCCCACCCGGGGTACAAGAGCGACCTTGCACGAGACCGGGACACGAACGACTTGTCGCACACGGTGATCGGCGACGAGGTGGACCCCGCGAAGTCCTCGGAAGACACGGCAGTTCCCGTCCACGCCGGCCACGTCGTCGACGACGAGCTCGAGATCCCAGGAGCGCTTCTGGCCGTCGGGGCGGGCATCGCGATCGGCGCCGTCGGGTTCAAGTACATGCAGTACCGGAGGAGCGAGCGGCAGAGCGAAGCAGTCGCGGACGAGGCCTCGACTCCCGCCGCGGCAACCCCGGCCAGTTGGTACGCGGACCCGTCGGACACGACGCAGTGGCGCTACTGGGACGGGCGCGGCTGGACCCACCATGTCGCGCCGATGTCAGCACCACCGGCGATGCCGGCCGAGTGGTATCCGGACCCCTCGGACGCGGCGCACCTGCGCTACTGGGACGGGCACGGCTGGACACACCACGTCGCACCACGCCCAGGGACCGCCCCGGCAGTCCGTGCGGCCGAGGCGTCGCTGCCGCGCGCGCTCCCCGCCGACGGCTCCGAAACCTCGGTCACGATGAGCAGCGCCGAGTGGCAGGCTCACGGCCGTGCCTGGGCCGCGGTCGCCGCCATGGAGCAGGAGCTGTGGTGGAGGCTGGTCCATGCTCGGATCGCCGACGCCGACCCGACCCTGCTGGCAGCGCAGCACGAGCTCGCTCGACTCACTCCGGAGCAGGGTGCACAGCGCATCCGGCTGACCCTGGATGCCAACCCGCACCTGCGCGACGGGCTGGATCTAGCCCAGCTCCTCCGCATGGTCGGCGACGTGCGGACTGCGGAGCATCCCGAGAAGATCGGACATGTCGCAGCGCCGCGCCGCGAAATTGGAGGACACGCCTGATGGCAGCACTGGCCGGAGGACAGCAGATCCTCGACCTGCTCAGCGGGACGGAGGACCTGCTCGGCCAGGATTTCAAGTTCCGTCCCAACTGGTGGACCGGCCGGGTCGACCCGTCCGTGTCGGCGTGGCTTCACGAGCTCCCCGGCGACCCGGGCGGCCGCGGATATCACCGCATCGACCGTGGCCGGATGCTCGCGACCGGCGATGGGAGCGCGGGCTGGGAGTCCCGCGCCCTGCTGGCAGGTTATGTCTGGGGTACCGGGCATCTCGCGTTCCTCGTCGGGCGACGAGCACGCACCTTTCGCGACACCGAGCCCGCCGACCTGCAGAAGCGGTTGGAGTCTTCCGTCGAGGCGCTCGCCGCGGACGGCCCGACGATGGCCTACCGGGCGCTGCACCGCGGCCCAGGGTCGATCAAGCACCTGGGCCCGGCATTCTTCACCAAGTTCCTCTACGTCGCCGACGCGTCGAGGGTCGATCGGCCGGACGGCGCGCTGATCATGGACCAGTTCGTGGTGAAGTCGCTCAACGCGCTCCACGGCTGGTCGGAGCCCACCTACGGGTGGTCGCCGTCCCGCTATCCCGAGTGGCTCGCCGTTGCCACCGAGCAGGCAGCTATCGCCTCCGACGAGCTGGGCCGCCACGTGCGCCGCGACGAGATCGAGCTCGCCTATTTCCGCCACGGCAAGTCCGTCTGACGAAGGAGTCACGATGAAGGCCGACGCACTCACACCGCGGCAGCTGTTCGACGGGAAGATGCACTACGAGATCCCTTCGTTCCAGCGCCCCTACGTCTGGAACGAGGAGGACCAGTGGGCGCCGCTGTGGGAGGACATCCTCCGCGTAGCGGTGAGCTACGTACCGCCCGAGTCCGGGGCCGCGGTCGACCCGGAGCGACACTTCCTCGGCGCGATCGTCTACGAGTCGCGGCCGCCCGTCGTCGGCGACGTCACCCGTCACCTCGTGATCGACGGCCAGCAGCGCACCACGACGCTCCAGCTCGTCATCGACGCCGTGCAGTCCGCCATCTCGACGCGTGGGCACGAGACGCTCGCCGAGGACCTCGAAGACCTTGCCCTGAACAAGTCCGCGGCTTTCCGCGGCAAGCCTGAGCGCTTCAAGCTCTGGCCCTCCCGCCAGGACCGCGCCGCGTTCGAGCAGGCCATGGACGACAGTCGGCCGTCCGACGGCGAGCACCGGGTGCTCGAGGCCCACCGGTTCTTCAGCAGCGAGGCCCGTGCGTGGCTCGAGGGCAAGCCCGACGATGACGGCAACCTCCCGCCCGGCACTGAGGAGCAGCGAGCCTGGGCACTGACGTCCACGCTGCAGGACGGCCTCTACGTCGTCGCGATCAACCTCACCGGGCACGACGACTCGCAGCTCATCTTCGAGACCCTCAACGACCGCGGCACACCCCTGCTCAAGGCCGACCTCATCAAGAACTGGGTCTACAAGGTCGGCACCGACGTCGGGGCCGACGTCGACAAGTGGCCCGACACCCACTGGGTCGACTTCGACGACGAGTGGTGGCGCGCGGAGATCACCCAGGGTCGGCAGATGCGGTCCCGCATCGACATCTTCCTGCAGTACTGGCTCACCATGCGGATGCGGGACGAGGTGAAGACCGAGCAGGTGTTTCGCACCTTCACCCAGTACGCCAAGCCGCACATGGCGGACGCGACAGGCGCAGAGGAGTTCCTCGGTGCGATGCGACGCGACGCCGACACCTACCGGCAGCTCACGCAGCTCGATCCGACATCGCCCGAGGGTTCCTTCCACTCGCGCGTCGTGGAGACGATGGAGCTCGCGGCCACCAGCCCGCTCCTGCTGTGGTTCGTCTCCGAGAACCACGAGGTCCCTGCGTCTCAGGTCGCCGTAGGGCTCAACGCGCTGGAGAGCTGGGTCATCCGTCGGACCCTCGTCCGCGCCACCATGAAGGGCGTCAACCAAGTCATGGTCGCCATCCTGAAGGTCGTGGCCGACGCGCCTGTGGACACTGCTGGTGACGCCGTCCGCGACTACCTCGCCAGACAGTCCGCGGACGCCCGGTACTGGCCGACGGACGAGCAGATGCTCGCCGTGCTGCCCGGCCTGCGCCTCTACGGCAACATCCGGCAGTCACGGATCGCCGAGGTGTTGTGGGCCGTCGAGACGAGTCTGCGCACGAAGTTCAACGAGGACCTACCGCAGCCGCCCAAGCTGCAGGTGGAGCACGTGATGCCGCAGGGCTGGCGCACCCACTGGGACACCGAGCCACGCCTCGGGCCAGAGGCCGCTGCGGCACGCGACCAGCTCGTCAACACGCTAGGGAACCTGACGCTCGTGACGCAGCCACTCAACGGGTCCTTGTCCCACCGCCCCTGGACCGACTCCGAGGCGACCGGGATGAAGACCGGCGGCATGGCAGGTCGCGGCAAACGCGGGCTCCTCGAGGACTTCGCGCTCCTCGTCCTCACCAAGCACATCGTCAAGCAGCATCCGGACGCGTGGACCGACGAGAACATCCGGGCCCGGTCCAAGAATCTCACCCAGGCCATCTGCAGCGTGTGGCCCGGCCCGCCGGAGTCATCGATTCCGGAGACCGTGGCCGAAGCCGTCGACCCCGGCCACGCCTCTGAGCAGTAGGTTGCCGAGACTGCGTCGGCGGACCTGGCTAGAGTCCCGTGGACGACCGCCGAGCTCAGCGAGATTGCCGGCCGAGCCACACCCATGACGTTGCGCGTGCTCGACCACGTCGCCCTCGAGCGCCCCGGAATGCCGCTGCGCGGTGACGACCTCGAGCCGCTCGGACTGACCGCACAACGAGTCGCCAGAGTGTCAGGGGCGCTCTCACGACTCGTCTACACCCGCTACCAGCGTTCGAATCCGCCGCTCGGCTCTATCGAGATTGCCGGGCAGTGGCACTACCGCATGGAAGCCCCGGTCGCCGAAGCATGGAGGAAGGCCCGCGACCTGTCGGCGTCGAACTGATGGCAGCGCCGGCCATTTTGATCTCCCCCTCGCCACACGGAACCTCGTGCGATGGCTCGTCACGCCAGGTCCAGGTCTCGCCCTCGTCTGGTGCACTGCCACGTCCGGAGGCTTGCCCACTCCGTGGGCGCGGTGGTGCGCACCCGTTGTCGCCACCAGCATCTGGCATTCTCTCTCGGCCGCGGGCAATCCACCGAGGGACTGTTCTGACCGGTCGCGTCCCGGGCTGGCCGGCAACCGCCTGGACAGCGCTTCCTGCGTAGGAGGTCTGTGCCGGTGTACAGGGTGCGGCAGGCACCTCGCGCGCCAAAGTCTGCAGTCCGAGTACCCTGGTACCCAGGTACTTGCCGCTACCTTCGGTATCAACGTATCCTGCCTGGTCCCTACAGGAGAGAGTCATGGCCACCACACTCGCCCCCGTGAAGGTTGACGCCGCGACCGACCAGCTGCTCACCCAGACGTCGCACTTCCTCGGTAGGTCCAAGAAGGACGTGCTCGCCCGTGCGGTACGCGAGTACGTGGACAACCACCGAGACGAGATCCAGTCCGGCGTGACCGAGGCACTAGCGCAGCTCGACGGATCCGTCACCTCCGCAGTTGGACTGCTCGCCGACGCCACAGACGAGGAGATGACGCGCTACGGCGGCATCACCGAGCGCTGAAACAGGGTCGGTGTCGGCCGTGGCCGGTACCGTGATCCGGCATGGCGGAGAATCCTCCCGTACGCCCCACGGTGCGCTGCCTCGAGAACGATCTCGGGCAGTCGTTGCCGCCTCTCGAAGTTGCCCTCCACGACGTCGACCATCCGTTGGTAGAGCGCGCTCAGGACGTCCCAGCCCAGGTGGAGGCACGCTCCGCCGAGCGGATCATCAGCCTCACCGACCGAGTCTGGTTCAAGCGACGTGCCGGGAGGTGGCGTGGCGCCGTCGGCGAAGTGACCGATACCGACGACGTCCTGAGCGGCTGGTGGCTCGCCGCTGCCGGCCGACGCGAGGACGGCAGCCTCGGAGACTTCTACGCCGATCTTGCCGCGACCGCCACCCGCAACGGCCGTGGCACCGGCGAGCCCGACTCGGGATGGCTGCTCCCCGAGGCTGCGGACACTCGTCGTCTCCAGCTGGAGACGACGACACGTGCGGTCCTCGCGATCCGACGCGACATCCGCCGGCTCATCGCTCGCTCTGTCCGCTCCGGCCACGGGTGGGCGCTGGAATTGGACCAGCATCGGCTCCTTGTGGAGGTCCGTTGCCGTGACGAGGCGTACCTCGCGCTGGGCACCGACGGGTTCGTCGACCCGCGGATGATCGCCGTCGTCCTCGACAGCGTTCCCGGCATCCCCAGCGACGCATGGCAGGCCGAGCCGGCCGCAGTGCTCGGCATCCAGCCTGGTGCGGGGCAGATCGTCTATTCCACCCTGCTACCGGCCGACGTGCAGAAGGCCCTCCTGGAGGAGTTCCCCGACGAGGGCGCCTGGTGACCGGCGACGCCGCCCGCCGACGTTCCGCGCAGCAGGGAACCGGCACCCGGCGCATGATCGTCGCTCGGCGGTGCCCGACCACGCCCGTCGGCGTCCTCGAACGCAGCGAGCAGGTATACCGGTTCGCGTACTTGGAGACCGTCCTGCGGATCGACGGCTTTCGGCCCCTCGTGGGTTTCCCGGACGTCCAGCGTCGATACCAGCGCGAGAACCTCTTTCATCTGTTCGCACAGCGCGCGATGAGTCCGCGCCGTCCTGACTACCTCCGGTACGTCGCCGAGCTCGGCCTGACGCCGGAGGAGCACGAACCGTGGGAGCTGCTCGCCCGATCCCACGGGACCCGGGAGGTCGATCGCCTCCAGCTCCTCCCCGTCCCCGAGGTCATCGGCGGAACCGTCGTCCACCCGTTCCTGGTCCACGGCACCCGGAATGCTCCAGGGAGCCCGGAGGAGCGCGAGCGCACGATTCGAGGCCTGACCGTCGGCGAGCGCCTTCAACTGGTCGCAGAACCCAACAACGAGGCCAACCCAGCAGCCGTGCTCGTCACCACCGAGGACGGCGCGGTGCTCGGCTGGGTGCCCGACCTCCTTCTCCGAGACCTGCACCGGGTCACCGTGCGCGCGGACGTCGAGACCCGAGTGCTTCGAGCCAACGGACCCGACGCACCGGCGCACCTTCGCGTCCTGGCGGAACTCGCCGCGTCCGGGCTGGGAGACTTCGAGTTCTTCAGGGGGTCGGAGTGGCGGACGGTCCCCGAGTCGCTGGGTCAGTAAGCGAAGATGTCCTCGATCCCGAGTGCCGCGACTTCGGTCTTCGCGGGCAGGAACCCGCAGCACGCGTCGTAGATGTCGATGAGGCGGGCTGACGCCAGGTCCTCCTCCAGCCTGTCGTACAGGTCGAGGAGGTGGACGACGTCGTTCGCGGCGTCCTCGATCTGCTCCGACGACAGCACCGTCGAAGCCCAGTCGCTCGTCCTGACTGCTTCCTTCGGCAGGCCCACGCCCAGGCGATCTTGGTGCACCGGACGTTGGCGGCGCGTGCGCCCCAGGCGATACGCATGAAGAGCAGGTCGAAGTGCGCATGATGCATGACGACACGCACTGACGGATCTGGCAAGACCCGGACCAGGCCACTCGGGCGTCCCCCTTCGAGCTGCACCAACGTCGTACCCACCCCACGGGCGGACAGCTGGCACAGCTGAAGGCTGTCCACCGTCGCGTCGAGGCCGGACGTCTCCGTATCCCAGGCGATCGGGCCGGCCCCTCGGTACGCGTCGACGAGTTTGTCGGACAGGTTCCCACGCACCACCGTGATGTCGGAGGCGTGCGCCGGTTCAGTCATCAAGGGAGGCTACCGGTGGCAACGCCGGACACGTGGGACATGTCCCGGCTTGTGGATGGCACTGCCAGCCCATGGACAACCATCGAGACGAGATCCAAGCCAGAGTGACCGCCGCACCCGAGCATCTGGACGGCTACGTCATATCTGCGGTCGAGCTGCTCGCCGATACCACGGACGGGGAGATCGCACGCCACGGCGGCATCACCTCTGACGGCGCCGGTGACCGTCCGTAGGTGATGGGACTTCGAGCTCAGCGGGTCGGCACGCCGTCGACCCGCTGAGCCCGAGCTGTCACCTCCCAGACTTGCGCATCCTGAATGTCCCGTCGCCACGGTTGACCTTCGTGTACCCGTTGAAGGTGCCACCCGGGCCGGACTTCTGACGGAGGCGGGCCGGGCTGACACCGCGTGTGGACGAGTTGCTCGTGCGCGACGTCGCACCGGATCCTCCGAAGCGACTGCTGAAGCGGTTCGTCGCCATCATTTTCACCTCCCTTCCAACGTGTAGCGAGCCAGCTCGAGCGCGGCTGGGCTGGTGGTCGTGGAGGCCCGCTCACCGACCCTGACGCCTCCGACCGTGTCATCGGGCCGGGCGGCATAGTCGGCGTCCCCGGCTCGTGCATGGAACTTGTCCGGGTCGAACTCGACCTGCGCGAACGCGGCGTCGATGCCGACGTCGAGGATCGGATCGCTGTACCGGTGGGTTCCGTCGGCGCTGTCAAAGAACCGACCCAGCGGGTCGACCATGATGTAGGAACCACGGATCATGTCGATCGGCTCATCGACGACTCGGATCTCGCTCTCGGTGAGCGCGTCGCGGTGACGGGCGACATACTCGTCGAACTCGTCGCGCGTCGGAGTCAGGTCCGCGATGAACCTGTCGTTCTGCCCCTCGACCGGAGCGGCCTGGAGGAGCTTCCAGCGCTCGGGTGCGAGCCTGCGGACGAGGTCGGCCATGTCGTCGCGTTGGTTGCGGGTGGTCACGACGGTGTTGAGCTTGACCACGATGCCGCGGCGGCGAGCCTCGTCAGCCAACGTCGTGTAGTGCTCGACCGACAACGTCTTCCCTCCGTGAGCTGCGCGCCCGAGCAGGTGCTGGATGTCGGCGCTCGCACTGTCGATGCTGATGGTCAGGAAGTCGAGGTTCGCGGCGTTCGCCTGCAGCCAGGCGACATCGATGCGAGAGCCGTTCGTAACCAGGTTGGTCAGTGCGCCCTCAGCCTTCACAGCGCCCAGGAGATCGGGCAGCCGGCGGTAGAGGGTGGGCTCGCCACCGACGAGCGTGACCTTGGTGTGCCGACGGGCCAGCCGACGGGTGAGCTCGAAGAGCTGCTCGTCGGGCAGGACGGGACGCCCGACCAGGTCAGCGAACGTCGCATAGCAGTAGTCACAGCGAAAGTTGCAGCTCTTGATGAAGTGGAAGTTCGCCGTCAGACGCCGGCGGGCAGGGGCGGGAAGGGACGACATCGGTGTCTCCTGGTTCATGGTCAGGCCGCCGTGGTGGCCGGCCTGCAGTCGAATCGAAGTGCCGGAAGGCAGGTGACGGTCGTCGCGGCGAGGCGGAGCCGACGACCGAGGTGGTCGGCGTGGGCGACGACGTGCAGACGTGCTGACCCCGCGAGCTCGACGAAGGCGTGGTCACCACTCACGACGAGAAGGTCCGTGACACCGCGATCGACGAAGTCGTAGCCCGCCTCGACGAGGGCGATGTCGGCGGCGTCCTTCACAGCGGGGACTGCTGTGAAGGACCAACCGACGCCTGCGAGCACCGGCATGTACTCAACGAGCACGTTCCGGCCGCTGGCGACCCGCGTGGGGATGCCCTCGGCGCGGGTGCGGACTGCCTCGATCAGGGGAAGCCCTATGGCACGCGGAAGTAGATGGCCGCCACGGATGACAGTGTTCTCGATGTCCACGATGGCCCCGAAGCGACGGCGTCGAGCAGGTTGCACGAGATTCTCCTTTTCTGCAGTCACGCCTTCTGGCATGTTGCTCTGGTGAACCCTGGCACACCCGGCGGCAGATCGCAACATGCCGTAAAGATCGGCTGCAAAAAGCCTGCTATCGTTCGACCATGACCCCGCTGACCCTCGCCACTGACCCGCACCGCTCGATCGAGTTCCTGCGGGACGTCGTCGGCTACGGCCTCCTACCCGGCGAGAATTCCGACGTCGCGTCCATCGAGCACTTCTCCACGACGCTGCGCGCTGCGGTACTGGCGTGGTACTGGCCGCAGCCCGGCTACGACGGGAGCTTCGACCCGATCGACGAGTTCCAGGCGGCCTCCCGGGCCAACGGTTCCGAACGCGACCTGCATGTTCAGGTCCGGGCCCTGGTCGGCAACCGGGTGGCCTCGTTCCTCGCGCTTGCGGGCACGCCGGACGGACGAACGATGGACGAGGCCTTCGCAGCCGCCTGCTGGCGGACGACCTGCTCCGGCGAGCAGCTCCTCGGTGTCATCGAGGGCACGCACGGGCTTGATCTGCTTCAGATCATGAAGTTCACCGAAGCCCTGGGACTGCGCTACATCGACCCGCTCGACGACACCGCAGCGCCCGCGAGCTGGACCACGGCTGCCGAAGAGGTGCACCGCAACGTCATGTCCTCGGTTCGTTCTGTTGTGGACCTCGCACTGGCGGTGGCACGGAAGGCACTTGTGCACCGCCTCGAACGCTCGTTGCCGACACACGACGACAACGCCGAGGGCCGCGACACATCCCACGAGAAGTTCGACGAGACCGCGGAGACGTTCCGCGGCCTCCTGCCGCGCCTGGAGGACGAGTTCCACCGCCGACCAGAAACAGTGATCCTCGAAGATGCGCGCACAGCGTTCCGCAAGCAGGAGGACCCCACCGACGCCGCCCGCACAGGCAGGCTCATCGCCGAGCTCACGGTCGGCCACGACGCCGACAACCTGGACAGGACCGCCGACCTGCTCGCAGAGCTGTTCGCAGAGCTCGGGAGTGACAGCGAGCGGCTCCTGAAGGAGACGATCGGCTGGGCAGCGGACCGCGTCGCGGATCTGCCGGATGGCCTCGAGGAGATCAACCAAGGGTACGGCTGGCTCCTCATGGAGCGCGCTCGCGTGAGCAGACAGATCGATCGCGCGATCGCCGATATCGACAGCATCGCTGCCGCCCGTGCCACCATCCGCAAGGCGCTCAACACTCCTGAGGGCAGGCCCACCGCGCCGCGGCCTGGAGACACCTACGCTGCCCCGAAGGTGGGCACCCGCTACCGCGCCCTCTACGAGGCCCTCGCGACCACGGACGCCTCCGTCCCTCTGCTCCGCATCGACCCGGACACCCACCAGATTCAGACCTCAACGCGAGGATGGATCGATCTGCCGACCGGCGCGGTCCGCGACAGCACGTGGTGGTCCGGCTCGGGGCAGAGCAGCTCGGGCCGTCCACAGGTCCGGGCTTGGCGCGCCGCCGGCTACGACACACCACGACTCACGACGAACGAAGACGATGTCATCGTTTCAGCACAGTTTCCAGCGCTCCCGGGGCGCGAGAACTGGCTCGAAGCGCACGACGAGCACGACCGCCTCGCTCAGGGTCGATACACCGTGCCGCCCGCGCCAGATACACCCCTCCACGCGGTCTTCTCCTATAGCGGGCCACCCGTATGGCACATGCATGAGGAACAGTTCGACAAGTTGCGAGTCTCGATCAACCGGTCGACGCCGTCCTCCTCCTCGCCACGCTCCGCTGCGGACCGATCCGAACCGAACGACGACAACGTGGCGACGGACGACGACCGGATCGAACGACTTGTCGCCCACCTGCGCGCAGCCGGCGAGACCGACCGTCGCGGCATCGAATCGTTCTTCGCTGCCGGCGACCACCGCCTCAGCGAGGGCCTGGAGATCGCAAAGTGGCTTCCGAACCTCTTGGCCAAGGCCAGCCGACGGAAGCGCATCGCCAACATCGGGACGCGCAAGCAGCCCCGCTGGGTCGCGGCCGGCACCGCGGCACACCTGGCCGGCCGACTCGCTCGAGCCCTCGAGCACGATTCGGACGGTGAACGCGTCGCCAAGGTCGCTGCCCCGAGGCTTGCCCCCGGCGAGGCCGTCCCCCCGGACCTGTACGTGGCCGTCGTCCGACATGCGTTTCCGGAGATCAGTCCCGGGCCGGCACGTCCCAGGGCACCAATGCTCGGCAAGGAGATGGGCGAAGCGTTCCTGACGGACGAGGCGATGAAGGCCGTGCTCGCGGGTCGCCGCCTCACGGAGAAGGGTATTGAAGCCCTTCTACACAGGATCGACCTCGAGCGCGAAGCCGGCTGGGAGGCTGCAGCGTCAGCCGCGAGCGCCTTCGATGGAGAGCTGGACGACCTGATGGTCGACGACGACGAGATCCTCGCGGCCCAGTAACAGAGGGACAGTTCTCGCCCGTGGTCGCATATCCTCGACACACGACCCGGACGCGCATCCAGGTCAAGGCGGTGAGGTCCAGGCACCCACATCAACCGGTCGCCGACGCCGTGGTCGAGGCGGAGACTGGATCCGCCCGGCGCGTAGGGCTACGGTTCAGGAGCGCGCTCGGAACAGACTTCAAGCCGAGCATCTGAATCCGCGTCAGATCGCTGACCACGCCCGCCAGCTCAAGTGGCCGAACGCGCATCCCGCCAGAAGCCCTCATCGATAGTGATCGACTCGTCGCTCCCGCAGGCGGCGTCCTCGTCACCGAAGCGATCGACGACAGGGATGTCGCCGTCGTCCGCAAGATGCGGGTACTTCGCCAGCAAGAAGCGTCGCCGATAGGCGATGTCTGCCGAGTCGACGACTGCTTCGAGTGTCGACCAGTTCATGGTGGCCCCGACCACGACGCCCGCCACGGGCAGCAACTTGCCCAGAGAGCGCTGGGTGAAGCGGATCGAGAGTCTGGCGGCGATGTCCCGCGCGACTCTGACGAGAACTGACTCGCTGAGCTTCTTCCACGTCGAACCCCTGATGAGCAGCTGCGTGAGTCGGGCGATGTCCGCGAAGGCCGCTTCCTTGGCCGCCGTCGAGCTAGCCGTTCCCAGATTGATGACGGAGTTGACGAAGATCTTCTCCTCCGGCCGCTCCGGGTCGTACCCGTACGAGAGAGCCACGACACCGACCGCCCTCGAAGCGAGGCTGACAACCGCTGCCACGTCCGCGGTCATCGACGCCACCACGACCGCACCACCCGGGCCGGACGCGACGCCCGAACCGACGCCGACCTGACCCCCTGTGATGAGGAGCCCTGCCCCCGCCCCCGAGGTTGCTCCGAGGCCTGCGTACAACAGATCGAGGTTCCGCCCCCGGACTCGGTCTACTCGCTCCAGGTCGAGGCCCCGAATGTCGGTCAGCGTCTCGACCGCGTGACCCCGTTTTACGTGCTTCGCCACGATGCCGTCCGGCGTGAGGCCAATACGGCTTACTCGAGCGACAGTCTTCCCGGCCGACTCCAGGACCTCGCCGGCCCAGTCCGCAGACCGCTTGCGAACATCCTCAGGTACAGAGTCCCTCATGCGCTCCGCCGCACCCCTGGCGGACTCACCCGCCTTGACGAGAAGGGGTGATCTTCGAGCAATCGCTCCAGCCTTCTCAGCGGTGGCGCGAACCGCATCCACCGACTTCTCCTCGATGAACCGGCTGACCTTCCGCGTCGCTCGCGCCTTGCCCTCGACGAGGTCTCTCCAAGCGTGCATCTCGTACTCAGTCGGCTGCTCCACAGCCGGATAGTGGCAGACGGAACCATCCCACCGAACGACCTGCTCGACGATTTCACCCACTGTTGGTCGTGTCAGGGCCAGCAAACCACCCACGAGTGCTGGTCATCGTGGACAAGTTGCCCCGGGAGTCTGAAACGATGCCCCGGTGAGCGAGCTCCTCCCCGTCGTCCAGGCCGAGTCCCTGCGCACAGCACTGCTCGAGTACCTGGGCACCACGTTCGCTCTGGCCGACGCGAGCACCCGCGCGTCGCTGGAGGACTTCCTGCGCTCGCCGTCGTCGGGGCTGTTCCGCGGCCCGTACGTGCGCCTGCGGCTGCCGTTCCGGCCGGCCGAGGACGGCTGGCGCGACTCGCTCGACTGGTACGGCGGATACCCCGCCCCCTACGGCCACCAGGCCGCGGCCTTCCAGCGACTCTCGTCGCTCGGGCCGGACGGCTCGATGCGGCGTCCGCAGCCGACGCTCGTCACCACCGGCACCGGGTCCGGCAAGACGGAGTCGTTCCTCTACCCGATCCTCGACCACGTGCTGCGCGCCCGCCGCGCCGGGATCGGCGGCACCAAGGCGATCATCCTCTACCCGATGAACGCCCTGGCCAACGACCAGGCGAAGCGCCTCACCGAGCTGCTCACTGGCGACCCGGAGCTTGGTGGAGTCACTGCCGCCCTCTACACCGGCCAGCAGGGCGCAGAACGCACCAAGGTATCGCCTGCCGGTCTCATCACCGACCGGCCGGTGATCCGCGACTCGCCGCCCGACATCCTGCTCACCAACTACAAGATGCTCGACCAGCTGCTCCTGCGGCACGCCGACGCCAAGATCTGGTCAGCGAGCGCCCACTCGCTGCAGTACCTCGTGCTGGACGAGTTCCACACCTACGACGGCGCGCAGGGCACCGACGTCGCGATGCTGATCCGCCGGCTCGGGCTCGCCCTCACCTCGCACTGGCCCACAGACACCGGCGGGCTCGCCGACGCCGGGCTCACCGAGGACGACATGGCCCGCCCGCTCGGCACCGTCACCCCGGTCGCGACCTCCGCGACCCTCGGGGACGAGGGCGACCCGACGGCGATGCTGGCGTTCGCGCGCACGGTGTTCGGCGAGGAGATCACCGAGGACGCCGTGGTCACCGAGTCGCGGCTGCCCCTGACCGAGTGGGTGGGGGACGCGGCCGACGTCGCGGCCGCCCGCGGCCTCTCACCCATCGAACCCGAACCGCTGGTGGTCGACGCGCTCGGCGACGACCTCGGAGGGTGGGACGGCGACACCCTGCCCCGCCTGCGCGACATCGACCCGGTCGAGCTGACCCGGGCCGTCGTGGCCCACCTGTTCCGCGAGCGCCCGGCGTCCGCCGAGCCGGGCGACGTCGTCGAGCCCGGGTGGGCGCGACCGGATTTGGCCGCCGACGACGCGGACGACCTCCTGACGCTGCTCAAGGCGCACCCGCTCGTCTCCCGGTTGATCACGGAGACCGCTAACGCGAGCGACCTCACCGCCCTGGCGCGCGCCGTGCCGAACCAGTCGACCGACCCGGCCCGCACCGCACGCACCGAGGCTCTGCTCGCCGCCGTGCTGTCCGCACTGTCGCACCTGCGCAAGGTCTGCGGCCGTTCCGCCCTGTCCGTCGACGTCCACCTGTGGATCCGCGAGCTCACCCGGCTGTACCGCACCACGTCGGGCGCCGCGGAGTTCGGCTGGCAGGACGACGGCGTCGGCAGCGACCCGGACGACGCCGGCACCGAGGCCCGCGCGTTCCCGGCGCTGTACTGCCGGCACTGCGGGCGCTCCGGCTGGGGCGTGGCCCTCGCTCCCACCGGCGCCGACCTGGACGCCCACGACCACGACATCCGCGGCCGGCACCTGCGCGGCGACGACCGCTTCCGCACGCTGATCCACGCCCCGGCCGAGGGCGAACGCGCCGAAGGCGGCGAGAAGGTCGAAGGGCTGTGGTGGTTCCTCGTCGACCAGCGACGGCTCGTCATGTCCGCCCCCACCGAGGAGGACGCCGACGGCGGAGTCCTGCCCGTGCTCGCCCATCCCATGGACGACGGCGGCGGCAAGCCGTCCAAGGACGACGACTGCCCCTCGTGCGGGCAGAAGGACGGCATCCGGTTCCTCGGTTCGGCGATCGCGACGCTGCTGTCGGTGTCGCTGTCCAGCCTGTTCGGGACGGCGGGACTCGATCCCGCCGAGAAGAAGGCCCTGGTCTTCACCGACTCGGTGCAGGACGCCGCCCACCGCGCCGGGTTCGTCCAGTCGCGTTCGCACGCCCTGACGCTGCGAGCTGTGCTGCGCCACGCCGTCGGCGACCGTCCCGCCGACCTGGAGACCGTCGTCGACCGGATGGTGAGCGAGGCGGGCGACGACGGGAGGCGGCGCTACCGCCTGCTGCCGCCCGAGCTGGCCGAGCGGGAGAAGTTCGCCGCCTTCTGGCAGAAGAAGTCCTGGGCCCAGGTGCACCACAGCGTGCGCCGGCGGGTGCGCCGCCGACTCCTGCTCGACGTGCTCCTGGAGCACGGGCTGCGCTCCGCCGTCGGGCGCACGCTGGAGGCCACCGGCACCGTCGTGGCCGAGGTCCGGGCCGATCCCGGCGTGCTGCTCGCGGCCGCACGGGCCACCCTGGCCGAGGTCGACCGGCAGGGCGTGCTCGAAGGCTTCGAACCCACCGAGGCGGACCTGCTCGCGTGGGCGCGCGGTGTGCTCGAGCACATGCGGCTGCGTGGCGCGATCGACCACGAGTGGTTCCAGAAGTTCCGGGAGGAGGACGGCAACCGGTGGTGGATCACCGGTGGTCGCAAGCGGCACGAGGGCATGCCCGGGTTCGGCAAGGGATCCAGCGCACCCGGGTTCCCGCGCGTCGGCGGCGCTGTGACCACGGTGAGCGGGAGGTCCAGGGCCGCCGGCGAGGACCTCGAACCCGTCGCCTCGCCCCGCGGCTGGTACGCCACGTGGACGGTCAAGTGCCTGCGGGCCGACACCACCGAGGCCGCGACGCTCGCCCGCCTGCTCCTGGCGCACCTCGCACGCCTCGACGTCGTCGGCTCGCTGCTGTCCTCCTCCGGCGCCACCACGTACCACCTGTCGCCACGGGACGTCGTCGTGCAGGGCGCCGACTTCGACGCGCTGGTCGCCGGCAACCTGTGCCTCGAGTGCTCCGACTGCGGCTCCACCGTGCCCGCATCCACCGCCGTCGTCGACCAGCTCGACGGCGCGCCCTGCCTGGTCGCCCGGTGCACGGGGCGGCTGCGTCGGCACGCCCTCGCCGACAACTTCTACCGGAGCATGTACGGCGACTCCGACCCCGCCCGGGTGGTCGCCCGCGAGCACACGAGCATGCTCGAGGACGAGGTGCGGCTCGCGTACGAGACAGCGTTCAAGGCCAGCGACCCGCAGCCCGACGCCCCCAACGTGCTCGTCGCGACGCCCACCCTCGAGATGGGCATCGACATCGGCGACCTCTCGACCGTGATGCTGTCCTCCCTGCCGCGCACGGTCGCCTCGTACACCCAACGCGTCGGACGTGCCGGCCGCCTCACCGGCAACGCGCTGGCACTCGCCTACGTCACCGCACGCGGCGACCAGCTCCCTCGGTTCTCCGACCCCACCACGGTGATCAACGGCGCCGTGCGCCCACCAGCGACCTACCTCGACGCCGAGGAGATCCTGCGCCGCCAGTACGTCGCCTCGATCGCGGACGAGCTCGCCCGGCGCCCCGCGGCACCACACCCTCGCACCGCCACCGACGCCCTCGGCTCCAGCGAGCCCGGCACGTTCCTCGGGGAGCTCCTCGCGGTGTCCGAGGCGGAGGGCCCGGCGCTGCTCGACCGGTTCCTCGCCGGGTTCCCCGAGGTCTCGACCGCCGTGGCGGACCGGCTGCGGGCCTGGGCGCTCCCGTCGGTCGACGCGACCTCCGGTGAGATCGTGCCCTCCGAGCTCGCCGCGCGCGCCCACGCGGCGTCGATCGCCTGGCGCACCCGCATGGAGACGCTCGCCCACCGCGAGAAGGAGATCCAGTCGGCGATCAACGCCCCCGACGGCCTCCGGGTCAAGGCCGAGTCCACGGCGGCCACCAGCGACGACGAGCGCGCGCTGCGGACGGCGCAGGCGGCGCTGCGCCTCACCCAGCACCAACGCGGCCAGGCGTCCTCCGACCACTGGGTCGGCGTGCTCGAGGAGCACGGGCTGCTACCCAACTACACCCTGCTCGACGACTCCGTGGCGCTCGAGGTCTCGCTGTCCTGGATCGACCCCGACTCGCGCGACTACCGCACCGAGCACCTGGAGCTCAGCCGCGGCTCGGCCCAGGCCCTGCGCGACTTCGCCCCCGGGTCGACGTTCTACGCCCGCGGGTACGCCATCGCCATCGACGCCCTCGACCTCGGGCGCGGCGACGATGCCGTACGTACCTGGGCCTGCTGCCCCGCCTGCGGGTACTCGACAGACGTCACGGACGCAGACGCCCCCGGCAACGAGCCCGTGCCGGCGTCCTGCCCCCGCTGCGGGGACGAGGGCATCAGCGACGTCGCCCAGCAGGTGGAGGTGGTCGAGCTCCAGCGCGTCTCGTCCGTCATCCGCCGCGAAGAGGCGACGATCGACGACAGCAGCGACGAGCGCGACCGCGAGCGCTACACCATCCGCACGCTCGCCGACGTCGACCCCGCCGCCGTCACCAAGCAGTGGTTCGTGGAGGACTACGGGTTCGGCGCCCGCTACCAGCGGCAGATGCACATCCGCTGGCTCAATCTCGGCAAGGCGTCGGCGCAGGGCGCGACGGTCGAGCTCGCCGGGCAGCCGCACGACGTCGCCATGTTCCGCGTGTGCGAGCAGTGCGGCAAGCTGGACACCTCCACCGGCGCCAACCGGGCGTCCGAGCACCGTCCCTGGTGCCCGCTGCGCAAGGCCAGCACCGAACAGGTGCGCACGGTCGCCCTGGCCCGGTCGCTCACCACCGAGGGCCTCGTCCTGCGCCTGCCCGAGTCCGCCACCCTGGGCGACGACTTCTCGCTGCCGTCGCTGCGCGCGGCGCTCCTGCTGGCGCTGCGGCTGCGGATCGGCGGCGACCCGGACCACCTCGAGGTCACGAACGTCATCGACCCCAGCCCCGCCGCCGGGAGCCCCGCCGAGGCGCTGCTGCTGCACGACGTCGTCCGTGGCGGCACCGGCTACCTCGCCGAGCTCGCGGACCACGAGGCGGTGTGGACCATGCTGCGCGACGCCTGGTCCCACCTGGCGGACTGCCCGTGCCAGCGGGACGGCCGCCTCTCGTGCGAGCGCTGCCTCCTGCCGCACGCCGGTCTGCACGAGGTGGACCACGTCTCCCGCGCCACGGCCGAACGGCACCTCAGGGCGATCCTGCTCGGTCGCTCGCAGGTCGGCACGGAGGACGAGGTCCCGGCCACCAGCCCCTGGTCGGTCACCGTGGACGAGCCCGCCACCGCTGACCCCGAGTCGCACATCGAGCTGCTGTTCCGCAAGGTGCTGCGGGAGCGGCTCCGGACCATGGGCGCGACCCTCACAGAGAAGCCCGGCCCGAGCGGCAGCACGTGGTCGATCACCATGCCCGGCGGTGCCCACTGGCGCCTCGAGCCACAGGTGCTCGTGCCCAGCGCCGGGACCAAGCCCGACTTCGTGCTGCGCAGCGACCGGCCCGGCATCCCGCCGACCGCGATCTTCACCGACGGTTGGCAGTTCCACGCCTCGCCGGCCGTCAACCGCCTGGCCGACGACGCCGCCAAGCGGCAGTCCCTGCGCGATGTCGGCTACCAGGTGCTCGCCCTCACCTGGGACGACCTGGACGGAGGGCCGACCGCCGCCGTCGTCCCCTGGCTGCACCCCCAGGCGACAGCAGCAGTGCTGAACGAAGCCAAGGACAGGCTCTCGCCCGCGACCCTTGCGCTCGCGGACCGTCCCGCGCTCGACCTTCTGCTCCACTGGATCGAGCGCCCCGACCTCGCGGCGCGCGAGGAGCTCGCACGCTGGATGCCGATGCTCGTCGCCCCGTCCCTCACCGGGGGCGTGATCTCCGCAGACGTCGGCATCGACCAGGTCGCTCTCGACGTGCTCGACGGCGCGCCACTGCCTCCAGGCACCAAGTTCGGCGGCGTCTGGCACCACGACGGGCTCGCGATCGGCGTCCGCGACTTCGCGCTGGGCACCTACGAGATCGCCGTGGTGCTCGACGACGCCACCGAGGTGCTCGGTCCCGACCACAAGCCTTCTTGGCGCGAGTGGCTGCGTCTGTCCAACCTGCTGAACTTCCGCACGGAGCTCCCGCTCAGCATCGTCACGCGGTCGATGCTCGAGGGCGCCGCGCCGCAGGCTTCTCCCCCGGGCGACGCCGCGACGGCCGCCGAGGAGGCGAGCCGCGTCGAGGACGCGCTCCGGGCGCGGCTGGAGGAGCACCCGCGGTGGCAGCAGGTCGCGCGTCTCGCCACCGAGGCCGAGCACGACCTCCTGGTCGAGATCCTCGACGTCGCCGCCCAGGGTGTCGAGGCGCCGACCATCGGCGACGAGGTGGGCGACGGCGTCCCGCTCTCGCTGTCGTGGCCGGACCGTAGGGTGACCGTGCGGTCCGACGACCTGGACCCGACGACCACCGCAGACCTCGTCGCCGAGGGCTGGACCATCCTCGAACCCGACGCCGCCGCAATTCGCGCAGCCCTCACCCACTGAACCGGAAGAAGCAGCACCGATGCCGCAGATCATCCTCGGACCGTCGTTCGGCAAGCTCGACGGCGCCGTGCGCAAGGCCGCCTTCGCGTTCCTCGAGAAGCTCCAGGAGAGCGACGCGACACCGGGCCTCCACATCGAGCCGATCAACGGTGCCGCGGACCCACGCATCCGGACCGGCCGGGTCAACGACTTCTGGCGAGCCGTGCTGGTCAAGGTCCAGGGCCAGGCGGCTGAAGCGCACTACGTCTACCTCGGCACGTACCAGCACGACGACGCGATCAAGTATGCGAAGTCGGCAGTCGTGCGGATCAACCCCCGCAACGGCATCGCCGAGCTCGTCAAGGCCGACCAGCTCGTCGAACCCACGCTCGAGGAGAAGGTCACCCGGCTCCCGGCCAAGGCCAAGCCGAAGCCGGACGACGTCGATCTCACGACCTACCCCCTGCTGCAGACGCAGGGCATCGCTGTCGCCGACCTGCTCGACCTCGGGATCGACACTGACACCGCGATCGAGGCAGCCATCGCCGAGACCGAGGACCAGATGCTCGCGGTGGCCCAGCGGGCACCCGCAGCCTGGCAGGGTGACGCGCTGCTGGACCTCTCGATCGGTACCGGACTGGCCGCGGTCAAGGAGAAGCTCGGTCTCAGTGCTCCTGCGGCGGAGCCCGACCCGCAGAGCGACGAGCAGCTGCTCACCGCGCTCAAGCAGCCCGCTGCACAGATGGACTTCGCGTTCATCGAGGACGACGCCGAGCTGCGTGCCGCGATCGAGGACGACAACTTCGGCCGCTGGCGGGTCTTCCTGCACCCCGAGCAGCGCGACTACGCGTTCCGGCCGCGCAACGGCTCGTTCCGCCTCTCCGGAGGCGCCGGGACAGGAAAGACCGTCGTCCTGCTGCACCGCGCGCGACACCTCGCCCGGACGAACCCCGGTGCGCGCATCGTCCTGACGACCTTCAACAAGACGCTCGCATCCTCGCTCCAGGAGACCCTGCGCCTCCTGGACCCCGGCCTGCCCGAAGCCGAGAACCTCGGCGACCCCGGCGTCTACGTCGCAGGCGTGGACGCGATCGCCCGTCGCGTCCTGGCACGGGCCGAGTCCGTCCACTCGGCGTCCCAGGCATGGGGCGACACCGTCGCATCGGTGCTGGGACCGCGGTCGCCCTACGTCCTGGAGCCCACCGCTGCAGCCCGTTGGGACGCCGTCATCTCTTCCCACGGGGCAGAGCTCTCGCCAGAGCTGCGCAGCCGAGCGTTCTTCGTGGCCGAGTACGCGACCGTCGTCGTGCCGAACAAGATCGTCAGCCGTGACGACTACCTGCGAGTGCGGCGTTCCGGTCGCGGCGTCCCCCTCAGCCGCGGCCAGCGCATCGCCGTCTGGGACGTCGTGGCGGCGTACCGCGCCTCAGCTGACGCGGCCGGGTCGACCGACTGGGACGAGAAGGCGATGATCGCTGCCGAGCACCTCGACGCCATCGCGGCGTCTGGCGGGGAGAGGCTCGCTGACCATGTGCTGGTCGACGAAGGTCAGGACCTCGCGCCGGCGCGACTGATCTTCCTGCGTGCGCTCGTCGCCGAGGGGCCAGACGATCTCTTCCTCGCCGAGGACTCCCAGCAGCGCATCTACGGACAGAAGATCGTCCTGTCCCGCTACAACATCAACGTCCGCGGCCGTTCCCGCCGTCTGACCCTGAACTACCGCACCACAGCGCAGGTGCTGCGCTACGCGGTCGGGGTGCTCTCCGGCGAGGAGTGGGTCGACCTGGATGCCGACGACGCCACCGTCACCGGCTACCGCTCCGCGCGCACCGGCCCCCCGCCCACCGAGGTCGGCGCCACCTCGCTCGTCGACGAGTACGAGAGCGCGGGTGCCGTCGTCGGGAAGTGGCTCGCCCAAGGGGACGCCCCCGAGACTCTCGGTGTACTGGTCCGCACCAAGACCATCGGCGACAAGGTCGTCCACGCCCTCAGCGAGCGCAAGGTGAAGGCGAAGTTCGTCCAGGACGACGCGGCCACCGGCACCGGCAGCGTGCTCGTCATGACCATGCACCGTTCCAAGGGCATGGAGTTCAAGCGCGTCGTGCTGTTCGGCGTCTCCCCGGACGAGGGCGGCTGGGGCGTCGGCCACTCGTCGCTGCCCGAGGCTGACCGGGCGGACGCCGAGCTCCGTGAGCGGTCGCTGCTCTACGTCGCCGCGACCCGGGCGCGCGACGAGCTGGCCGTGCTGTGGAACGGACGTCGGAGCGGGCTGCTGCCTGACGCGAGCGCCCTGGGCTCGCCTACAGCCGCTCAACGCTGAGAACGCGATCCGGCCACCCAAGGCGCTCAGACGAAGCCTCGGGCAACCATTCGCGCTGACTCCTGAGTCAGGATGTGTGACTGTCCGGAACCCTCGATCATCCGCGACCAGGAGTCGACGACCAGGTAGGTGTGCTCAAGACGCACGTCGAATCCTCCGTGCATTCCGGGCACGGGCCACCAGATACCTTGTCCACGGTTGATCTCGGTGAGCAGCACGACAGGCAGGGGACGGAGCCGACGTCTCTCTAGGCCGACCTCACGGATCCGGCGATCGACGAGTTCCGCAAGCCGTCGTTCGAGCCCCTGGGCTGCCCGCCTCGACAGAGGGTTCCGGACTTCCGGAACAAGCCGATCCGCAAGGGCGTGGTGTCCGCGCTGTCGAGCGATCTCCTCCGCGGTCCGACCGTCGGCCGCCGGCAGAACGCGCGAAGCGCCGAGTGTCAGCAACCGCTCCACGACGGTCGGTGCTGCACCGTGCCACGCTGCCTGGTGCAGGGGCGTGAACCACGACTTGCCGCCGAGTCTCCAGTGGTGTGGCAAGAGCCCCGGTTCCGCCAGCAACCGCAGCACGGCGTCCCAAGCGCCCCGCCGTGCCGCATCCGCAAGCGCAGCACGTGCCTTGACCTGGGACTCAGTCAACTCCTCCGGACCGAGCGCGCCTTCCCATGTCAGCACACCGGCACCGTGCTCTGTCGACCCGCCTGGTCCGTCGACGCCCCGTCCTACTGTCGCGGCCCAGTGGTTTGACGACAGGTTCATCAGGTCGGCGACCGTTGCAGGATCGCTCCCCGTGAAGCCTCGCTCGTAGAGGAGACCCATCACACTCTCGGGGTGGGCGTCGGCAACCACCAGGGGGATCGCCGCAGCCACACGTCCGCTGAGGTCTGACCGGCACCGATCGCAGTAGGGGAGGCACCGCCCGGAGATCGTCATCTCGTCGTCGCGAACTGTGACGAGCCAGATCGCCCCGGCGCCACAGCGGGCGCATGTGCGGCTTCGATCGGGAGTGCCTGGCATGTCACCCGCAGTCGTCACAGATCCCCGTGGCAGGCAGCTGCATCCCGCAGCCGGGGCAGACGGGATGCGCTCGCTCCTCAGCGACGCCCCGGCGAGTCGCACCGGATGGTCCCGCATAGTTCGGCATCTCCTCACGCTCGTACCCGCCGGACTCCCGGTGGACGTCGACGAATCCGCGGTTGAAGTAGGCGGCCGCGGCGCGGCCGTCCAGGTGTCCGACGGCCACGTAAGAGCGCCCTTGCGGTGCCCACACCCTGCTGTACTCGAGGCGCGCAGCGATCTCACGCATCCGGGGACGGTTCTCCACCGGGAGGTTCAACGCCTCGCACGCTGCGTCGAAGGACGGGTACTCGATACGTCCGACGCCGCGGATCTCACGGTCGCACTCGGTGCACAGCTCGAGCTCGGCCCGGTCACGCGCGTCCGCCTCGACGTACTGCGTCGGATCCGTGGTCGTCAGGTGCGTGCACCCCATGATGTGCAGCCTGCCGCGCGCCTTCGTCCGGAAGAGCACGACGGATTCGGACGGGGAGTCGGGTGCCGAACCTTCGGCGGTCATCGGCGCACCGCTCGATCGGAGACGCCCAACCGGCCCGCGGCCGGCTGCAAGTCCCGCGTGTAGCAGTAGAAGCCCGGGGCCCTCGCGCCGTCGGAGCGGAACGTCACCTTGTCGAGCCGTCCCTTGCGGTTCGCGAGGACGTGCCACGGCACCGGACCGCGTGCCGCGCTGTCGACGAGGTCCTGGACGGCTGCCCGCCGGGTGTCGGCGTTGATGTAGACCGGCTGGCCGGCGACGACGGCGTGGAGGACTGCCCTGCCGCCATAGGTTCCGACGTCTGCCACGGTCTTCTCTCCCGTGCGGAGCCATGCCTGCAGGTGATCGAGCAGCTCGGCCTCCGAGAACGGTCGCGCCTTGCTCCCGTTGCCCCCGGAACCTGCCCCGTCCGGACCTGCCGCGCGACGCTCGGCCTCCGAGTACCGGACGTGCAGGTCGCGAGCCTCCGCCGGGGAAGCGCCTGCCTGTACCGCCGTGCGCACGTCACGCAGCGCGCGGGAGGTGGCTGCGTAGGCCCGGCCGACGTTCTCGGCCTCGTAGGTGAGCGACCGGTCGGCGCTCACGCCGATCGACGCCCCGACCTCGATCGCGTCCTGGTTCGCCCCCATGTAGAGGAACGTCCAGCCGAACTTCTCCTCACGCTCGGAGACCAGGGCCTTGACCGCCGCGTGCGTGTACTCCTTGGACGCGTTCTCCAAGCCGTCGGTCATGATCCCGACGACGACGTTCGCCGGCCGCTGCTCCTCGGGCAGCTGCGCGATCCTCAGTGCCGTGGACTGCACGAGCCGCCCGATGGAGTCGAGCAGGGCGGTCATCCCCCGCGGCTTCAGATCGAGTGCTGGGGCCGAGTGCACGTCGACGTCCGTGTAGACCTCGTCGTACTGCTGGTCGAACTGCGCGAGCGTGACGGTGCAGCGTCCCGGGGACTGGCGCTGCTCGGTGAGAAAGGCGGCGAAGCCCTCCTCGGTGGCGGCCTTGATGGACTGCATGGAGCCGGAGCGATCGAGAAGCATCGCAAGATGCGTGAGGCTGGCGTCGGGCATGGGACGTCCTCTCGTGGTGGATACAGGAAGCGGGTGGTGCTCTGTGGACGTCAGCTCCGGCGTCGTCGGAACCGCAGCGGTTCGGTGGACGACGGCGCAGCCGGTCGAGGGGTACCTCGTTCACGGTCGTACCGGGCGCGCGTGACGCCCTCCGCACTGACACGACCGTCGCTGCCCGCGTACCCCCCGAGAACCTGTGTCCGTGCGAGGCGCGGCGGGACCGTGTTCGGCGCTACGCCGGCGGCATCTGCGACGGAACGGACCGACCTGCCAGCGAGCAGAGCCTCTGCCATCGCCTCGTCCAACGCGGTGTCGAGCAGAGTCCTCGCTCGCGCGAGGGGCTCGACACCGTCACCGGAAGCAGCGTCGGAGGCCTCGCTCAAGGCCGCACGGGCGGCGTCGAGGCGAAGCCGGGCTCGTCCGTCCTGGTTCGTCGTCATACCGATAGTGTCTGCGCAGTAACTGCACATGTGCAACAGGAGACCGCTGGTTTCACCCGCTTGCCGGTCTGTCGCCCCCCCCCCCCCCCCCCGAGACGGCCCTCACGAACGAGTTGCAGGAGCTGGAGCTCCGTCCTCGAGAACGCCGATGGAAGAGCGTCTCGCACTGCCTGCTCGACACCGTCTTGTCGATCGGCGTCAACTACGACACCCACGTGGTCCCCACGGTGCGCCTCGTCGCCGCACTCGCCGGCGACGAACGTCCACCGTCAGGCAGAGGCTGGTAGTCGCGCCGGAACGCCTGGCCGGTGGCAGCCAAGTCGGTCCTCGGTTAGGACGCCGCAGCCCACACCTCGGCCTTCTCGAGCCGTCGCCGAACAGCCTCTCCGCCGACCTCCTCGATCCACTGCCGGTCCCCGACCACCACGAGCAGCGTCCGTGCCCGCGACAGCCCCGTGTACAACATCTCTCGCGCTCGTCCGAGATCGCGCACCCCGTTGACGGCGAGCACCACCACCGGTCGTTCGAGTCCCTTGAAACCGAGCACGTGCCCGTAGAACACGTCCTCGGCAGCAAAGAAGGCATCCCAGTACTCGGCGTACCCGCCGAGGGCCACCTCGTTGACCTGCTCGGGGTGCCGCCGCCCGGTGGCGAGCAGCGCCACGTCGCCCGGAGGCCACTCCTCCTCGAGCAGGGCCTCGACGGCGTCGTCCGCAGCTTCCAGCGCCGCAGTGGCGGGCACGTCCACCACCCGCACGAGCGGGCCGTCGAGCCCTCGCGGCTTCACCACGTCGTCCGACAGGGCACCGAAGACCTGGGCGATCTGCTTGGTGGAGCGCAGGTTCTCGTCCAGGGCGACGGGCACCAACTCGAGCGGCACCCGACCGTCCCGGGGGAAGACGCGCTGCGCGTCGTCCAGGAACACGTAGACCCCGCCGTCGCCCGGGTCCCGCAGGCACCGCAGCAGCGACGGCCACCACAGGTCACCGAAGTCCTGCGCCTCGTCGACGACGACGGCGTCGAACAGGTCGCCCGCGGCCCGCTCGCCCGCCAGCCGGCCGAGCTCGAGCGGAAGATCACGCTCCCAGTACTCGGGGTCGTCGTCCCGCCCACCGGTGGCACCCCAGGAGAGCGGCAGGTCGTGGAAGAGGCCGACGTACGCGGGGCGCTCCCGCCGTGGCCAGGTAGCGGTGATCCGCTCGAAGTACCGTCCGAGGCCGCGCGAGTAGCACAGCAGGGCCACCCGCTCGCCGGCCTTTGTCCGCCGTCGTGCCTGCTCCAGCGCGAGGTACGTCTTGCCGGACCCGGCGCCTCCGACGACGCGCATCCGCCGCACCTGACCCAGGGCGTCGAGGATGCGCGCCTGGTCGCGCGTCATCTGCTCGAGCCGTGTCTCGTGCTCGATCGCTCGCGTGAGGTTCTCCGACTGGCTCGGGAACCCGCCGGCGATCGCGTCGACGAGCTCGCCCACCGCGGCGTCGTCCAGCGGGAAGTGCCCCTGGCCGTGACGCTCGATCGCGTGCTTGACGCGCTGGGCCACGCCTCCGCCGGATTCGACGTCACCCCGGTCGATCAACATCTCACGCGGCAGGTCGAGTGTGTCCCACGTACTCGGCACGTACCGGTGCGGAAACGCCACCAGGTGCGCCGTGCGGGACGACCCGGCGAGCGTGCCCCGCTCGCGCAGGAGCGCCTGCAGCGCATGCCGTGCACCCTGAACCTGCGCCACCGGGTCGATGCGGTGCCGGTGGGTGCCGCTGCCCTGGTACCAGATACCGTCCGCGCGCTCGATGTGGCCGCCCTTGACCTCGATCGCCGCGACGCCGACCCGGGGCCACGCGACCACCAGGTCGATCTCGTACTCCTGCTCGTCCTCCTGGAGGTGCACTCCGTGGAACACGACCGCCTCGTCGGGGAGCTGCTCGCACAGCGCCTCCCACACCGCGCGCTCCGATCCGCCGTCGTCGGGGAACCGCGGCTCCGGCGGAAAGGAACGAACCATGGGTGATTCATACCCGATCGCCGTTCCGAGTCCAGCCAGAAACCAAGAAATGGTCGCCGTGGTCACGCGATTTCACCCTCTCCGTTCATCGCCGGGTGGGTGAGATCTCCGTCGCCCTGGAGACGCGGGGTGAGGCAGCACCCGTTGAGCGACGTCGGGTCGTACTCCACGACGGCCATGCGGATCAGCGTGGCCTCGTGGAAGACGACGCCCGAAGACGCGGCCTGGGCGGCGGACGCCATCGTCGAGCTGTCTCGAACCTGCTGAACCGCCGCGCCCGGCTGCCTGCCGCGGCCATCACTTCACCGAGACCTCGACCCCGTCCGAGAACATCGAGTCGTGCAGCTCGAGCGTGGCCGGGGTGGCCTTCTTCGGCAGGTCGAACACGACCACGCCGTCGACGGTGTTGCCCGGGTTGATCTCGTTGAGGAAGCTGTTCGAGTCCTCGAGGTAGATCGCCGCCCCGGTGTCTGCGGAGTGGGTCCGCCCCTTCGTGTCGACAAGCTCCTGCGAGTCGCCGTCGAAGTACTGCGCCTCGTCGCCGATGTTCTCCACCGTCATGTGGACCAGCACGAACTGGCCCTGCGCCTTCTCGTTGAGGAAGTCGTCGCCGATCTGCTTGACGCCGTCCTCCAGCTCGGTGACGGTGAACTCGAACTTGCCGTCGCGCACGGCGTCACCCAAGCCGGGCAGGTCGGCCGCGGCAGGCTCCTCGGCATCCTCCTCGGCCGCGGCATCCTCGTCAGCCGCGCCGCCGTCGTCGGCGGGCGTGTCTGCGGCGGCGTCCTCGACGACGGTCGTGCCGCCGTCGGCCACGGCCGGGTCCTCGTCCCCGCCGCCCAGCTGCGCCCCGACGATCGCGACGCCGACGAGCGCGCCGAGGCCCGTGAGGACCTTGTGCCGGGCAAACCAGCTCTTGCGCTTCTCGGGCGCCGGGGGCGGCGGCGCCCAGCCCTGAGCGGGCTGACCGTACGGCGGCTGCTGACCGTACGGCGACGGGGCCGACGACGGCGCGGCACCGCCCGGTGCGGAGCCGGCGGGAGGCGGGCCGAAGGACGAGGGCTGCTGCTGCGACGGGTCGGGCTGCTGCATGGACATGATGTCTCCTTGAGCGGTGGGACCGGATGCGAACGGCACGATCCTGCGCCGCGCCACCTTGCCCACGGATCCCCCGATCAGGTCGACCCCCCGAGCCGGACGGTGGAGCTCTCCCCGCCGGAACGAGCCGGACAGCGGACGCCGCCGTCGGAGGTGTCTCGTACGCTCACCGCATGCACCCGCCATCGCCTCCTCCTCCGCCCGGCGGTCCGCCGTCCGGGTACGGCGGCGGTTGGACGGGACACGGCGCCCCACCGCTCCCGCCGCCCGGGCCGCGCCCGACGGCGGCACCGGCCGCCCTGCACCGGCGCCGGGGCCGCACCGTCTGGAACGTGCTCGGCACCCTCGGCGCCGTCGTCGTCGCCTGGTTCTGCGCGATGACCGGCCTCGTCATGGCCTCGCCGGAGACGTTGACAGACGCGCAGCTCGCGGCCGACATCCTGTGGTTCTTCGTGGCCGGCGGCGTCGCGACGGCGATGGTGTGGCGCCAGCGGCACGCCGTCGTGGTGTGCCTCGCGACGGCCGTGATCGGCGTCGTGAGCCCGCTCGGCGCGGTCGCCCCGCTGATCGCGCTGCCCTGGGTGGTGGCCCGCACCGACTGGCGTCGCAGCCTGCTGTGCGGGGGCGCCACCGCGGCCGCGCTGGTAGCCACGTTCTGGCGCGACGGCGCCCGCACCGAGGAGAACGTCATCTTCTCGGCGACCCTCGAGGACGGCGGCCCGATGACGTACATGTCGCCGCTCGGGTACACGATCCTCGGGGCGCTCGCGCTCGGACTCGCCGTCGGGGTCGGCCTGCTGCGCCGCCGGGCGACCCGCGCCGACGCGGACGCGGACGCCGCCCGCGCGGTGGCCGCGGCCGAGGCCGGCCGGGCTGCTACCTGGCAGCAGCAGTCGCAGTCGCTGCAGTCGGAGCTCTCCCGCCAGGAGGAGCGCGACCTCATCGCCCGGGAGATGCACGACACTGTCGCCCACCAGCTCTCGCTGATGTCGCTGCAGGCCTCGGCGCTCGAGGTGTCGTCCGACGACGGCGAGATCGGGGACGCCGCTCGGTCGATGCGCGCCTCGGCCCACCACGCGCTGGAGGAGATGCGCACGCTCATCACCTCGCTGCGAGAGGGGGCGGACGACTACGGCGCCCGCCCGTGGTCGCTGGCCGACCTCGCCGACCTGCTCGACTCGGCCCGGGTGCGAGGCATCGACCTGGTGGCGACGGTCTTCGTCTCCGACGGAGACTCCGCGCCGGCGACGCTCACCCGCACCGTGTACCGGGTCGTCCAGGAGTCGCTGACGAACGCCACCAAGCACGCCCCCGGTTCCCGGGTCACGGTGACCGTCCGGGCCCGCCCCGGTGACGGCATCGACATCACCGTGCGCAACCCGCCGACGTCGGCGTCCGCACCGGACGCCGTGCCGGGCAGCGGCTCCGGGATCCTCGGCATGCGTGAGCGGTGCGAGGCGCTCGGCGGTTCCTTCGACGCCGGCCGGCAGGACGACGGTACGTTCCTCGTGCGGGCGCACCTGCCGTGGGAGCCGACAAGGTAGTCCACCGCCCGGGCGACGATGTCGCAGGTCGGCAGTAGTGTCGACGTCGTGGTGCGGGTGCTGGTCGTCGACGACGACGCGATGGTGCGGAGCTTCCTGCGGCAGATCCTGACGAAGCGCGGGAACGACGTCGTCGCGGAGGCCTCCGACGGCGACGAGGTGGTGCCCGCCGTGCAGGCGCACCATCCGGACGTGGTGCTCATGGACCTGCGGATGGAACGCATGGACGGCGTGCGGGCCACCGCGGCGGTCGCCGCGTTGCCCGACCCTCCTGGCGTGGTCGCGATGACGTCGTTCGACACCGAGTCCACGATCCTCGACGCCGTGTACGCGGGCGCCGCGGGCTTCCTCGCCAAGGACGCCGGGCCGGACGAGCTCGTCGCCGCCGTGGAGGCCGTGGCGTCCGGCGACGGCGCCCTGTCGCCTCGCGCGGCCCGCGTGGTGATGGAGCAGGTGGCCGCGGCGCCGACGGCACGCGGCCGGCGCGAGGCGCAGGGCATGCTGGCCCAGCTCACCGACCGCGAGCGAGAGATCGCGTACTGCGTGGCTGAGGGCCTGTCCAACATCGAGATCGCCGGCCGCCTCCACCTGGGCGAGGCGACCGTGAAGACCCACCTGGGCCATGCCTGCCACAAGCTCGGCGTGAACCGCGTCCGCCTCGCCCTGCTCGTGGACCGCGCGAGCTGACCTCCCGGCAGACGGGACGGACCGTGGCCCGATCCGGCCATCTGCTCGCCTCCTGGCGGTCAAGATGGCCTGCACGGGCGACGCGCCGGCTCGCCGCCGCGAGCCACGGTGGTGCTCCGACCACAGACGGAGGAGCAGCGATGACCACCCACCTGACCGACAGCACTACGGACACCATCACGCACGACCTGGACGAAGCGGCGATCGAGGCCTTCGCCGAGAAGGTGTTCGGCGACCTCGCCGGCGCTCACGCGGTCTTCATGGCCGCCCTCGGCGACCGGCTGGGCCTGTTCACCGACCTCGCGGACCGCGGCCCCGCCGGGAGCAGCGACCTCGCGCAGCGCACCGGCCTCGCGGAGCGATACGTGCGCGAGTGGGCACTCGGCATGGCAGCGGCCGGCTACCTCGACCGCGACGCGCACGGCACCTTCAGCCTCCCGGGCCAGCACGTCCCCGTCCTCGCCGACGAAGGAGGACCGCTCTTCCTCGGGGGCATGATCGACGACTACTCGGCCACGTTCGGCGACGGGTACCGCCAGCTCCTGGACAGCTTCGGCACCGGCGAGGGCATCGCGCAGGAGGACTTCCCGGACGCACAGCGCACGATCGAACGTCTCACCGCGCCCTGGCACGGCCACGCGCTGGTCCAGGAGTGGCTGCCGCTCGCCCCCGACGTCGAGCTGCTGCTCTCCGCCGGCGGCACGCTCTGCGACGTCGGCTGCGGCCACGGGCAGGCCGTCATCGCGCTCGCCCGCGCGTTCCCGCAGGCACGGTTCGTCGGCGTGGACGTCTACGAGCCGGCCGTCGCCGAGGCGCGCCGCAGGGCGGAGGCCGCCGGCGTCGCGGACCGTGTGACGTTCCAGCGAGCCGATGCCTCCACCGACCTCCCCGGAACGTTCGACGTCGTCACCGTCTTCGACGTCCTGCACGACGCTCGCGACCCGGAGGGGATCCTCCGCACCGCCCGTGCCGCACTCCGCGCAGGGGGACGGTTCCTCGCGGTCGACATCGACGCCGCCGACGACCCCGCCGAGAACACCGGCCCGCTCGGCACGATGATCTACGGGCTGAGCCTCGAGTACTGCCTCCCCGTCTCGATGCACGACGGCGGCACCGGGCTGGGGACGGCCGGCCTCAGCCCGCAGGTTCTCACCCGGATGGCCTCGGCGGCCGGGTTCGCCGACGTCCGGAAGGTCGAGATCACCGACCCGCTCAGCGCCCTGTACGTCCTCACGCCCGCGGAGTGAGCAGCCCGGCGGCGGTCGCCCTCGCGACCGCCGCCGCCCGCGTGGGACAGTCCAGCCGGGCCAGCACGTTGGCGACGTGCCGGTGCACCGTGTGCTCGCTCAGGACGAGCTCGGCCGCGATCTCCCGGTCGCCCAGCCCGCGAGCCACCAGGCCGAGCACCTCTCGCTCCCGGGGGGTGAGACGCACTGCGCCGACGTCCGGCCCGCTGACCTCCGGCTGCGCCGTTGCCGGTCGCTGCGCCGTCGCTGCTCCCTGCGCCGTCGCCGGACCGGCCATCAGGGCACGGGCGCGGAGCGACTCGACGTCCGCACCGAGCCGGTGCAGGTCGTCGCGTGCCCGGGCCGCGATCTGGACCGACTCGGCCGACCGCCCTGTCCTGCCGAGCACCTCCGCGAGCCCGAGCCGGGCCCTCGCCGCCTCGTACGGCAGGTGCGCACGCTCCGCCGTCGTCACCGCGTCCTCGAAGCGTCGCCGCGCGTCGTCGAGGTCTCCTGCCGCGACGGCCACCACCGCGGCAGCGTACTCGGCACCCGCTCTGAGGAACCCTGACCGGGTTGTCACCGCCGACGCGTCGAGCTCGGCGACGGCCGCACGGGCGCCCGTCAGGTCACCCTCGGCGGCGCTCGCCTCAGCCAGCAGCAGCCACGGCCTCGACCGTTCCAGGCGGGATGCCGGGGCGAGCCCCCGCAGTGCCTGCTCGGCGAGCTCCCGCGCCCGACCCGCCGCACCGCCGTCGAGCGCGATCCGCCCCAGGCCCACGAGCGCCATCGGATCCTGCTCGGTCCTGCGGAAGAGCTCGCGCGCCTCGGCGAGGCGTCCCTGCCGACGGCGCAGCTCGCCGAGCCGAAGCGTCGCGGCACCGATCCAGTGCGGCCGGGAGCGTCGCAGCGACTCGGCAGCGCTGTCGAGCTCGTCCTCGGCCTCGGCCCAGTCACCGCGCATGACGAGCACGGCCGCATGCTTGGTCCGGCACAGCCCCCAGATGAACGGCAGGCCCTGCTGCTCCGCGATCTCCTCCGCACGGCGGCACCATGCGGCAGCGCGCTCGTAGTCGTCGACCATCTCGCACACGCTCAGCAGATAGCAGAACGACCAGGAGAGCGCCAAGGAGTGGGCCACCTGCTCGGCCTGCGCGACGGCGGCCGCCTCGTCCAGCAGCGTCATGCCGGCGCCGACGTCGCCCTGGACCACCAGGGCGCGCCCCTCGACGGCCAGACCGATCAGCTCGAGCTCCGGGTCGTCCACCGCGCGTCCGATCCTCGTCGCGACACCACCCAGCCGTCGGGCCTCCCCCGGGTCCTCGTGGTACCCGATCAGCAGGTCCGCCTCCAGCACGGCCAGCCAGGCGTGCTCCGCCGACGGAGGCTTCCCGTCGAGCAGCCGCCGCGCCCGTCGCAACCAGCCGCGCGCGGCGGCGGTCTCCCCCCGGTAGTCCTCGTGGTCGGAGCCGATCCACATCGCGACCCGTGCGGCGCCGACGTCGTCGTGGACGGACCGGTAGGCGCGGTACGCCGTCAACCGGGCGGCGAACAGGGTGTCGGTGTCGAGCAGCCACATCGCGGCCCAGGCGAGGCCCTCGGAGGACTCCGCTACCAGCGACCGGTCCGGGCCGTCGCCGGCGCCCGTTGTGACGGCACGCTCGAACACGGCGCGGGCCGCGGACCAGTCGCCGCGCGCGAGCGCCTCCCAGCCGTCAGCGACGGTTCGTCGCTGCTCGGCGTCCGCCGTCGTCGCCACGGCTTCCACGATACGGCGGTCAGGCCTCGCGGGACTCAGGAGCCCCACGTGCCTGCCCGATCAGCCCGCCGTGCCGCCGTAGTGCGCGGCCAGCCGCCGCATCCCCTCGTCGATGCTCACCGCGGGACGCCACCCGAGCTCGGTCCGCACGGCCCGCTGGTCGAACCAGTGGGCGGTGGAGAGCTGCTCGGCGAGGAACCGCGTCATCGGCGGTTCGTCGGCGCCGGGTCGCACACGCCAGACGGCCTCGACCAGCCCGCCGGCCGTCCGTGCCAGCCCGGCCGGCACGCGCCACCGCGGCGGTTCGACGCCGCCCGCCCGGCAGATGCCGGTGAGCAGGTCGGCCACCGTGCGCGGCTCGCCGTTGGTCAGCACGTAGGCCCGGCCGCGCACCGCGTCCGGGCGGTCGCCGAGCCGGTCGAGCGCCGCCAGGATCCCCGCGGCCGCGTTGTCGAGGTAGGTGGTGTCGATGAGCGCCGCCCCGTGCCCCAGCAGGGGCAGCCGTCCCCTCGCCGCGCGGTCGATCACCCGCTCGACGAGCTGCGTGTCCCCCGGCCCCCACACGATGTGCGGCCGGACCGCCACGACGCGGAAGTCGTCGTCCCCGGCCGGGGTACCGCCGTCGTCCCCTGGTTGCGAGCGTCCCTGCGCGGCCCCCGACCCCTGATGAGGGCCGGGCAGGGACGCGCGCCCGGCAGGACCGCGGTCGCGGGACAGCGCCAGCACCTCCGAGGTCGCCTTGGTTCGCGCGTACTCGCCGCGCGCCCGCGCCGGGTCGGCCGGCTCCGCGCCGACGCCCACCAGCGACGCCCCGGCGTGCGCTACCGACGGCGACGACACCTGCACGAACCGCCGCACACCCGCCCGCTCGGCGGCATCCAGCAGCACCTCCGTGCCCCGCACGTTGACGCGCTCGAACTCGGCCGGGTCGCCCGCCAGCGACACCTTCGCGGCGAGGTGCACGACGGCGTCGGCCCCGTCCACCGCTCGCGCCACGACGGCGGGGTCGGTCACCGAACCGGCGACGTCCTCGGCACCGGGCACGCCGGACGCGCTGCGCTGCAGGGTGCGCACCTGCTCGCCGCGCTCCACCAGCAGCCGCGCCACCGCGCCGCCCAGCAGCCCCGACGCGCCGGTGACCAGCACGGTCACGGTGCGGACACCCGACCCCCGGCCAGCACGCCCTCGGCCCAGCGGGCGAGCCGCGCCCGGTCGATCTTCGAGTTGTGGCGCACGTCCGTGGGCATCTGCGGCACCACGAGCACGGCCGCGAGCGCCACCGACGACGACGCCCGGACCGCCGCGTCGAGCTCCTGCGGCGCGAGCCCGGTCCGGCGGTCCCGTCGCCCGGCGTCGGCCGGCGGTTCCACCACGGCGACCGCCTGCTGCACCCCGGCGGGGCCGACGCCGACCACCGCCGCACGCCGCACGCCCGGCGCGCGCTCGATCGACTGCTCGGGTCCCACCGGCGCGAGCGGCCCGTCGGCCGTGGTCAGCACGTGCGAGAGCCGCCCCTCGATCCACAGCCGGCCCTCGGCGTCCAGGTGCCCGACGTCCCCCGTGCGGTGCCAGTGCCCGGGCGGCGTGTCCCGCTCGGCGGCGACGTCGGTGAGCCACAGGCGGTCGTAGCGCTCCTTGAGGTGCGGCGCGCGCACCAGCACCTCGCCCAGCACACCGGGCACCTCGGCCGACGACGGCGCCCCGGTCGCCGCGCCGTCGGCGTCCAGCGCGCTGATGGTCACCCCGCCCGCTGCGTCGTCCACGATCGGGCGGCCGACGCACACGCCGTCGTCGGGAGCGGTGGCCGCGGCGCGGATGCCCTCCAGGGTGATGTCGGTGACCAGCATGCACTCCGTCATCCCGTAGGGGGTGTGCGCGGCGGCGTGCGGCATGAGGGCCTGGACCGCGGTGAGCATCTCGGCGCTGATCGGCGCCCCGGTGGACAGGAACGTCTCGACCCGCTCGAGCGCGTCCCGGTCCGCGGCGTCGAGCTCCCCGGCGGTGTCGACCACGTGGAGGATCGCCGCCGGGGAGAGGAACACCATGCGGGCATCCGAGGCGCGCACGGCGGCAGCCACCGCCCGGGCCGTCAAGGTGCGCGGTGCGGACACGTCCATGTCCGGTGTGACCGACCGCGTGCCCAGTGCCGGGCCGAGCAGCGCGAACGGCGCGAACCCGGTCACCAGGCCCGTCTCCGCACCAACCCCGAAGTGCGCGGCCAGCACGTCGCGCAGCGCCGAGAGCCGGGCGTGCGTGTAGACCACCCCCTTGGCCGGACCGGTCGAGCCGGACGTGAAGAGCACGGCCGCCTCGTCGTCAGGCCCGGGTTCGGGTGGCAGGTCGAGCCCCTCGCCCGCACGGGCGACGTCGACCAGCTCGTGGTCCACGCCCAGCGCGCGCCGCCGGACCGGGTCGAGCGGGTCGGCCGAGATCCGCACCCCCGGCCAGCCGAAGGCTCGCGCGGCCGCGAGCGCCGTCGTCCGCCCGACGAGGTACTGCGGCCAGGCGCCCCGCTGCGCACGGGTCAGCCCGCGGACCCCGAGCCCGGCGTCCGCCACGACCACGACCGCGCCGATGCGCAGGCACGCGTAGACCAGCGCCGTGAGCGTCGGGCCCGGCTGGACCAGCAACGACAAGCGGTCGCCCCGACGGACGCCGATCAAGTGCAGCCCGGCGGCGATCCGTCGCACCTGACGGTCCAGCGCCCCCCAGCTCACCGTGGCCGGGCCCGAGCCGGACATGTCGAGGACGGCAGCCTCGGAGCGCGTCGCGTCGTCGCCGGCCCGCTCGTCCAGACCCGCCCACATCGGCCGGAACGCGCTGCCCGACGGCGAGACGGCCGGCCCCGGAGCAGCGGAGGTGCGGTCGGACGAGTCGCGCGCCGACGTCAACCCCGAAGTGGAGGGCCCCCCGGGGCCCGTGAACGCGTCGGCGCGCGACTCGTCCGACCGCACCGAACCCAACCAGTCCAGCACGGGACCCGCGTAGTCCACGTCCTCCGCGATCAGGTGCCCCGCCCCCTCGAACCGGTGGACCCGCGCGTGCGGCAGACGCTCGATCAGGTCGTCGAGGTAGCGGTCGGAGAAGATCGGGTCACGCGGACCCCACAGCAGCAGCGCGGGCACCTTCAGTGCCGCGACGCCCGCTGCGATGCGGTCCAGCTCCGGCCGGCTCGGGTGCTCCGCGGTCGCGGGGATGTCCGCGACGAACCCCTCGATCCCTGCCCGGTCGCCCGCCGTCCGGTACGGCAGCCGGTACGCGTCCGCGACGGCAGACGGCAGGCGGGGGTGCGCCAGCGCGAGCGTCGTCTCCAGGAACGCCCGCGTGGTGCTGGTGCCCAGGCGGTGCACCGGCGGTGCCAGCGCGAGCCGCAGAGCCGCCGGGATCGGCACGTCCGCGGGCTGGTGCACCGCGGTGTTCAGCAGCGCGACACCGGCGAGCAGGTCCGGATGGTCCACCGCCCAGCCGAGCGAGACCACGCCGCCCCAGTCGTGCCCCAGCGTGACCACCGGCCCGTTCAGACCGAGCGCGTCGGTGAACGCCCCCAGACCCGCCACACGCTCGGGCAGCGACCGCACACCTCCGCTGCGCGCCGACAACCCCATCTCGAGCTGGTCGACGGCGACCACCCGCCACGCGTCGGGCACACCACCAGGACGTTCGCCCGTCGCCGCGGCCTCGGCCACCGCCGTCTCCGTCGCGAGGTTCAGCAGATCCCGCCACAGGTAGGACCACGTCGGGTTGCCGTGCACGGCCAGCACCGTGCCCACCGGCTCGATCCCCCGCGCCGCCAGCTCCGGTCCGTTGTCCAGGTAGTGCCACTCGGCCACCCGCCCGTGCGCGGCCGCGCCACCGCCGTCGGGCACGCGCAGCACGTGGCTGAACCGTGGATCGAGTCCGGGCAGACCCGGCGGGACCGTGCCCCCGCCCGAGCTCACCACGCAAGCTCCATCATCGCCGTGTTGATGCCCGAGCCGACACCCATGAGCAGCACACGCTCGCCGGGAGTCAACGAGTCCTGCTGCTCGACCAGCGTCATCGGGACCGACGCCGGACCCACGTTCCCCAGGTGACCGAACGTGGTCGGCACCACCGAGCGGTCCAGCCCCACGGCCTCCACGATCGCGTTCGTGTGCACGCGCGAGACCTGATGGGTGATGTAGCGGTCCATCGCACCCCAGCTCCAGTCGGCCGTGGCGTCCTTCCAGGCGTCGACCACCAGCTCCAGACCACCCTCGAGGAGCCCCTGGGCGTCGGTGAACATGCCCTCCGTGCTGCCCACACACATCAGGTGGTGCTGCGTCGCGGCCCGCGTCACGCCGCCAAGCACACGGTGGCCCTGCGGATGCTCGTCCGCACGGCCCAGCACCGCCGCGGCAGAGCCTGAGCCGAGCGTCAACGACGCGAACTCCGTCATGAAGTCCTCGCGGCTGACGCCGTCACGCAGCAGGCGCTCGACCGTCACGTCCTGGATGTCGTCGGCGTCCTCGCCCGCGACCACCATCGCGTACCGCACCTGCCCCGACTCGATCATCCCGGCCGCGATGCTCATGCCGTTGATGAAGCCCAGGCAGGCGTTCGCCACGTCGAAGTTCACCGCCGAGCTCGGCAGCCCCAGCCCGTGGTGCAGCCCTACCGCCACCGACGGCTCCAGGTGCTTGCGCGTCACCGAGGTGTTGATGAGCAGGCCGACGTCGTCCGGCTCCACCCCCGCGGCGTCCAGCGCCTCGACGCCCGCCGCGATCGTCGCGGTGTTCGCGTCCTCCCCCGGACCCCAGTTGCGCCGGGCCTCCACGCCCGCGACCCGTTCCAGCAGCGTGACCGGGAGCTTCAGGCGCGACAGAGCCGGCGCCAGGCGCTCCTGCACCTCGGCGGAGGTCGTGACCCGCGACGGCAGCCGGCTCGTCACGGACAGCAACGCGACGTTGGCGAACCTGGTGGTGGCGTTTCCAGACACTCGAGCTCCAGACATCCGGCCGCTCGAGGCGCCGGAACGACGATGATTCACCGGCTCCCGGGGGCGGGCTCCGGCTCGGTGGGCGTGTCGACACCCGCTCTCGAGGTTATGACGCTCGGGGCCTCGTCGCCGTTCCGGACCACGCTGTGGATCACGACACGTCACGACGCGCCGTGCCGGGTCCTAGCCTGGTCCGGTGACCACGCCGCTCCCGCCGTTCGCGTCCGACAACTACGCCGGCACCCATCCCGAGGTGCTCGCCGCGATCACCGCCGCCAACGCCGGGTTCGCCGTCGCCTACGGGGACGACCCGTGGACGGCACGCCTCGGCACCCGCGTCGCCGAGGTGTTCGGCCCCGGCGCGGTCGCGTTCCCGCTGATCAACGGCACCGGCGCGAACGTCGTCTCCCTCATGGCGCTGTCGGAGCGCTGGGGCGGCGTGGTGACCTCCGACGTCGCGCACGTCAACACCGACGAGAACGGTGCGCCCGAGCGGGTCGGCGGGCTCAAGATGCTGCCCTGCCCCTCGGTGGACGGGCGGATCGAGCCGTTCCACGTGGAACGGTGGGCCGGGCAGCGCCACGACGTGCACCGCGCCCACCCCGGTGTGCTGTCACTCACACAGTCCACCGAGCTCGGGACCGTCTACTCCGTCGAGGCGCTGCGGGCGCTGACCGACACCGCGCACTCGCTCGGCATGGCGGTGCACGTGGACGGGTCACGGCTCGCCAACGCTGCCGCCGCGCTCGGCTGCTCCCTGCGCGCGCTCACCACCGACCTCGGCGTCGACGTCGTCTCGCTCGGCGCCGCCAAGATCGGCGGCATGATCGGCGAGGCCGTCGTGGTGCTCGGGCCGGACGACGCCGCCCCCGGGTACGACGGCGCAGGGTACGACGGCGCTGGGTTGCGGCGGCGCGCGGCCGCCGCGGTGCCGTACCTGCGCAAGTCGACGATGCAGCTCGCGTCGAAAGCGCGGTTCGTCTCGGCACAGCTCCTGGCGCTGCTCGGAGAGCCGGGTACGCCGGTGGGCGGCGGCGTCGCGGCGGAACCGGTCGCGGCGGGTGCCGCAGGCGCCGCGGGCGCCGGTGCCCGCGGCACCGGTGTTCTCGGCGCAGACACCGCCGTCGAACCGCTGTGGTGGCGCAACGCCGTGCACGCCAACGCGATGGCGGCCCGGCTGCGGGACGGCCTGGACGCCGCCGGGGCGCTCGACCCGGCACCGGGTGGAGCATCCGCGCCGGAGGTGAGCTCCGCCGTCGGCGGCGTGCGCATCACGCGGCCCGTCGAGGCGAACGCGGTGTTCGCGACGTTGCCGAGAGTGGCGGCCGACCGGGTGCGCGAGCGGGCGCGGTTCTACGACTGGGCTCCCGGCGAGACCCCGGACCGGGTCGAGGTGCGCTGGATGTGCTCGTGGGACACCCCGGCCGCCGCGGTGGACGCGTTCGTCGAGGCCGTCGTCACCGCCCTGTGATGCGTTTTACCGATGTCGGCAATCCGTGTCGAGATCGGTAGTGCGCACTACCGATCTCGACACGGATTGCCGACATCGGTAGAACGGCACACGGGTCAGGATGGGAAGGGCAGCAACGGGTCGATCCGCGCAGCACGCCGCACGTCCCCGGGGAACGCCGCGACGAGCTTGCGCATCGCTCTGACGGAACCGTCCTTCGCTGTGAAGCGCAGCGGCCGCACACCGGTCGCGGCAGTGATCGCATCGTCGCGAAGCTTCTCCGCGAACCGTGCCGCGTCCGCGTCGTACTCCGCCCCGAAGGCCCCGTCGACATACTTGATCTGACCGTCGAACTCGGCGAGCACGCCGTGGTCGAGCCAGCCGAGGTCCACGCGGTACAGCCCTTCCGCGGTCTCGACCGGCAGCTGTGTCCGCGGGCGCGGGAGGCCCGCATGCGCCGCGAGATAGCGGATGAACGACTCCCAGGCGGACTCGGCCCCAGGGTCGGCCAGGCTGAGAAGATGCCTCGCGATCGCCCGCCCTCTCTGCTTGTTCCTCCGCTCCACGTGCTCGCGCACCCGGCCCTCGTCGAGCCCGTTCGCCAGTGCGCCGTCGAGCAGGACGAGCCCGTCCAGCGGAGGCATGGTCCGCAGGCAGTCGGCCACGGTCTCGGCGCGGTCCGTCACCGGGATGTCGTCGACCGTCGCGACCGTCAGCGGCAGCGGGCGCCGTCGGACGATGTCCTGGGCGGCAGCCTTGCCGGCCCGATATGCCTGCAGCACGTGGATCTTCGCGGGAGACCGCCAGCAGCGCATGCCCCAGAGGAGCGCGGCGCTGTCATGGCTGAAGACGTGCTCAGCACGCAGCTGGCGGTGGACAGCGCGGATCCGGTCGAGCGCCCGCTTGCGTTCGGCGACCGCCCGCGCGTCCTTGCTCGGTTGCTTCAGCCGGTAGGCGCCGTGGCGCAACCTCTCGATAGAGCCGTTCCGGAGCGCTTCACGAAGACGGAGGCGGTGATGCTCGCGTGCGATGAGAATCTCGGTCGTCATGCAGGCACCTTGGCGCCGGCCGACGGTGCGCGCGGCGCCTCCGCGCTGCCCTGTGGACGACCGCCACAGTGGACCGCCGAGAACCGTTGCGCGGCCTGCGGGCGACCGCTCTCCACCGGCAGCCTCCAACGTTTTGCCGATGTCGGTAGTTCGTGTCGAGATCGGTAGTGCGCACTACCGATCTCGACACGAACTACCGACATCGGTAAAACGGCCAGAGCGGAGCGGAACGGTCTCGCAGAGCGGAACGGACACGCCGGACTGGACGGCCGCACGGAACCGGGACGCCCGATTCGGCCGGGTCACGACCGGCGCGTTACGGTCGTGCTGACAGGCCGCGACGGGGCGGCCCGCCCGCTCACCAGCCCAGGAGCCGCCATGACGACCGAGCACGCCACCGGGTTCACCGCCACCGCCTCGACCCACGTCGCCGAGCCGCCGGAACGGGTCTGGAACGAGCTGATGCACCCGGGCGCCCGCTGGATGCTCGGCGCCAACATCGAGACCGACTTCCGACCCGGCAGCCCGATCACGTTCGAGGGCCACTTCTTCGGCCGCCAGTTCGCCGACAAGGGCCAGGTCATCGCCGTCGACCGCCCGCACCTGCTGCACTTCACGCACTACTCGCCGCTCAGCGAGCTCCCCGACGTCCCCGCGAGCTACCACGAGATCCGCATCACCCTCGTGGCCGACGACGGCGGCACCCAGGTGACGGTGCAGCAGGGCAACATCGACACCGCCGAGCACGCCACCCGCTCCGAGCAGCACTGGCGCGACGCCCTCTCCACGCTCGCGCACCGGGACTCGGCCCCGACCTCGGGCCCGTGAGACGCCGGACGGCCGCGCTGGTCGCGCTCACCTGCGCGGCCCTCGCCGCCTGCGGCGGCCCGGGGTCGCAGCCCGCACCGACCCCCGCCCCCGAGCGGCCCGGCCCCGGCAGCGCGACCGGTCCCTCGCCGTCGGGCACCCCGGTCCCGCTGCCCTCGCCGTCCGCGGTGCCCGACGGCGGCACCCCGGACCCGCAGGACCCTGCGGCCGGGTGGAGCATCGAGCAGAAGGTGGGCCAGCTGCTCGTGGTGGGGACACCCGCCGACGCCGCGACCGTGGGGGACGCGACCCGGACGGCGATCGAGGACCACCACGTGGGCAACGTGTTCCTGCACGGCCGCAGCGAGGCGGGTCTCGAGGCGACGCGCGGGCTCGTGGAGTCGGCGATCGGCCTGGCGCCGGACGACGCGCCGCCGATGCTCGTCGCGACCGACCAGGAGGGCGGGTCGGTCCAGGTGCTGCGCGGTCCCGGCTTCTCCGAGCTGCCGCGGGCGACGGAGCAGGCGACGTGGGACGCCGAACGGCTCGAGGAGGAGGCCACCGCCTGGGGCGCCGAGCTCGCGGACGCGGGCGTCAACCTCAACCTGGCGCCTGTGATGGACCTCGTGCCGGCCGACAACCAGTCCGCCAACGCACCGATCGGCTACTTCTCGCGCAACTACGGCAACACCGCGCAGTCGGTGGTGCGCTCGGCGACCGCGTTCTCCGCAGGGATGCAGGCCTCGGGCGTGGAGCCCGTGATCAAGCACTTCCCCGGCCTGGGGCACGTCACCCGGAACACGGACACCACCGAGCGCGTGACCGACGACTCGGTGACCGCAGGCTCCGCGTCGGTCGAGGTCTTCGCCGACGGGATCGACGCCGGAGCGCGGTTCGTCATGCTCTCGAACGCCGTCTACACCCGGATCGACACGGAGAACCCGGCAGCCTTCTCCCCGGCGGTGGTGGGGCTGCTCCGCGAGGACCTGGGCTTCGACGGGGTAGTCGTGACCGACGACGTCTCGGCGGCCGCGGCGGTGACGGGCCTCGCCCCGGCGGAGCGAGCGCTCGAGGCCGTCGGCGCCGGTGCGGACCTCGTCCTGGCGTCCGCGGACCCGACGGTCGTGCCCGCGATGGCCGACGCGCTCGTGGCCCGGGCCCAGGACGACGCCGAGTTCGCTGCGAAAGTGGATGCCGCCGTCGGACGGGTGCTGACCGCCAAGGCCTCGCTCGGGGACTAGCGCCCGAGCCGCTGCCGGACGACGAAAGGCCTCCCGTGGCGGGAGCGGCAACGCGCCCCGGCCCCCCGGGAGGCCTTCGTGGTGTCGCGCGGGACGCGACGCCGGTGTCAGATGCGCGAGGTCCCCGCGGTCCGACCGCCGACCACCGTGGAGGTGGAGGGCACCACGACGCGGTACTTGACGCGCTTGCTCGTGGAGAACTTGTACGTCGCCTTGCCCTTCTTGTTGAGCTTGACGGTCTTCTTGGTCTTCCACTTGCCGCCGACCTTGTGCTGGATCTTGACCTTCTTGCCCGCGTAGGGCTCCCAGGCCTTCTTCGACGTGTACTGCTTGACGCCGACCTTGACGGTCTTCTTCTTGCCGTTGGCCTTCACGTGGACGACGTTGCCGTACTTGAGCTTGCCGTCGATCGCGGACTTCATCTTGAACGAGCCGCCCGAGACCTTCGTGTCCTTGTAGGTCTTGGAGTCGTAGACGACGCGGACGTTCTTCACCTTGAACTTGCCGCGGCCCCAGGACGACTTCGCCGTGAGGTAGCCGGTGAGGTTCTTGCCGCCCGGGTACGCGTAGCCGAGGTCCACCTTGGACGCCACGCGCTTGCTGCCGCGGTACACGTCACCGTAGATGTCGGCCCAGCCGTCGAGGCCCGAGATCTTCGCCTTGGTGGTGATCCGGTAGTACTTCGTCTTCGAGCTGATGGCGGCGCCGCCATAGCTGGGCTTCACCGACACCGAGGTGACGTTGACGGGCGAGCTCGTCGCGGCCGAGGCGGGTGCCACGAGGCCACCGAGCAGGAGCGAGGCCGCTGCCACCGTCGTGGCGGCAAGCTTGAGTGCTGTGCGCATGGAGATCCTTCCAGAGGGTCGATTCCGGTGTCGGCCCCGTGACGGACGCTCCGAGTGCGCGTGCAGGCGTGCTGGCAGGCCGCTGACCCAACCAGAGAACCTTTCCCACGCGCAGCTCGGGCTACGTCGTCGGCCCGGCTCTGGCATGCGCCATCGGCGAGGCTTGCGACCTGACGCGCAGGATCTTAGACGCACGCGGGCCTGGATCGCCCTCGGTCCCAGCATGCGGCGCGTCGCGCCGGGATTTCACCCGCTCGGGCTCAGGAGTGCCCGCCGGCCGCGAGGAAGACCAGACCTGCCGCGACCGCGCCGACGACCGTGCCGAAACAGAGCAGCGCGCCGACGAGCCGGGCGGGCGAGGGCCGCGCGATGACGACCGGGCCCTTCGTGTCGGTGGACGTCCGACGGCGCTGCGCGGCGTCCGGGTCCTCCTGCGAGGTCCCGGCCACGAGACGCAGCCCCAGCGCGAACAGCGCGGGGATGCCCGCACCGAGGACGAGGCCCGCCACGACCACCTGGCCGAGAGCGCTCCACTCGACGAGTCCGTTCATGACTGCCTCCCCTTGCCGTCGGTGCTCGTCGCGCCCGAGCCGGTCGTCGAGATCGCGGATGCCATCGCCGAGGCCCGGCGCTCCTCGACGACAGGCCCGACCTGCGGCTCGCCGACCTCGCCCGTGGTCGCCACGGACGTCCGCAGGCGGGCGCCCTTGGCCTCGTCCCACTCCTCGTTGACGTTGTTGTGGTCGACCGGCTTGCGCCGCGAGGCCACCCAGATGGCGATCGAGGTGCCGACCAGCAGCGCGAAGACCAGCAGGGTGCCGAAGAACCCTCCGACGACGTGCTGGATCCAGAAGCACACCGCACCGACGAGGCCGGCCGCCGGCAGCGTCAGGCCCCACGCCGCGAGCATCCGGCCGGCGACGCCCCAGCGCACCTTCGCGCCGGGCATGCCGACACCGGAGCCGAGGATCGAGCCGGTCGCCACGTGCGTCGTGGACAGGGAGAAGCCGAAGTGGCTCGAGAGCAGGATCACCGCGGCGGACGACGTCTCGGCGGCCATGCCCTGGCGGCTGTCGATCTCGACGAGGCCCTTGCCGAGCGTGCGGATGATCCGCCAGCCGCCCAGGTAGGTGCCGAGCGCCATGAAGAACGCGCAGGAGACGATCACCCAGAACGGCACGCTGGAGTCCGCGGGGACGGCGCCGGCGGTGATGAGGGCCAGCAGGATGATGCCCATCGACTTCTGGGCGTCGTTCGTGCCGTGCGCCAGGGACACCAGCGACGCGGAGCCCACCTGGCCCCAGCGGAAGCCCCGCGTGGTGACGTCCTGCGAGACGCCGCGGGTCAGGCGGGCCACGAGGAAGGTGCCCACCGAGGCCACACCGATCGCGATGACCGGCGCCAGCAGCGCGGGCAGGAGCACCTTGGACAGCACGCCGGACCAGAGGACGCCGGAGGTGCCGGCGGCAGCCAGCACCGAACCGATCACACCGCCGACGAGGGCGTGCGACGAGCTCGACGGCAACCCGAACAACCAGGTGAGCAGGTTCCACACGATGCCGCCCACCAGCCCGGCGAAGACGACTTCGAGGCTGATCGCGCCGGCGTCCACGAGACCCTTGGCGATCGTCGCGGCCACGGCCAGGGAGAGGAACGCGCCCGCCATGTTGAGCACGGCGGACAGCAGCACGGCCGCCCGGGGCTTGAGCGCGCGGGTCGCGATGGACGTCGCCATCGCGTTGCCGGTGTCATGGAAGCCGTTCGTGAAGTCGAAGGCCAGAGCCGTCACGACGACGAGCACGAGCAGGAGCGTCTCGGTCACCCGTCCATGGTGGGGCTGCCGATGAACTGCACGCGACCATCGTCCGAGCACACGGTGAACTGTTCCTCATCTGTTCACCTTCTGTTAACTTTCTGCGAGCCCCAGCGTCTGCAGCGTCCACGCGTGCTCGAACGCGATCTCCTCCCAGCGGGCATAGCGCCCGGACACCCCGCCGTGACCCGCCGACATCTCGATCTTGAGCAGCGCCGGCGCCCCCGCGGCCCGCAGGCGCGCCACCCACTTGGCCGGCTCGACGTACAGCACCCGCGTGTCGTGCAACGACGTGACCGCCAGGATCCGCGGGTAGTGCGAGGCGTCGTCGGGCACGTTCTCGTACGGCGAGTACGAGCGCATGTACTCGTACACCTCCGGGTCGGCGAGCGGGTTGCCCCACTCCTCCCACTCCACGACGGTCAGCGGCAGCGACGGGTCCAGGATCGAGGTCAGCGCATCGACGAACGGCACCCCGGCGAGCACGCCCGCGAACTTCTCCGGGGCCAGGTTCGCGACCGCACCCATGAGGAGCCCGCCCGCGCTACCGCCGTCGGCCACCATGCGCTCCGGCGTCGTCCAGCCCGTGCCGACCAGGTGCTCGGCGCACGCCACGAAGTCCGTGAACGTGTTGCGCTTGCGGTCCAGCCGGCCGCCCTCGTACCAGGCGCGGCCCATCTCCCCGCCGCCCCGCACGTGCGCGACGGCGAACACGACCCCGCGGTCCAGGAGCGACAAGCGCGGCACGCTGAAGTAGGGGTCCATGCTGATCTCGTAGGCGCCGTAGCCGTAGAGCAGCAGCGGAGCCGGGTCCGCCCCGGTGCCCGCGGCGTCGAGCGTGACCGCGTCACGCTTCCAGACGAGCGAGATCGGCACCCGGGTGCCGTCCTCGGCCGTCGCCCACTCGCGGCTCTGGGCGTAGTCGCGCGGGTCGTAGCCGCCGAGGACCTCCTGGCGCTTGCGCACCACCCGCTCACCGGTCGCCAGGTCGATGTCGTAGACCGTGGGCGGCGTGACGAACGACGTGCCGTGCACGCGCAGCGCCGGCGTCGCGAACTCCGGGTTGGCGGCCAGCTCCGCCGAGTGCAGCGGCTCGTCGAACTCCAGCTCGCGCGCGGTCCACGGCACGCCCGGCACCAGCCCGTCGAGCGCCACGACGGCGACGCGCGGCGTGGCGTCGCGGCGCACGGCGAGCACCACGTGGGTCGAGAACGCGTCCACCGCCTCCAGCCGCACGTCCGGGTCGTGGGGGACGACGACGGCGGCCGCGGCGGGGTCCGCCGGCCCGGCCCCGGCGGGGGGCACCTCGGCGGTGACCAGCTCGAAGTTCTGCGCCCGCTCGTTGTGCAGGATCAGGAGCGCCGGACCACGACCCGGCAGCAGCGTGGGCTCGACCGTGTACTCGACGCCCTCGCGGCGCTCCCACACCACCCGGAACTCCCCCGCCGGGTCGTTTGCCTCGAGGATCCAGGACTCGCTCGTGCTCTTGGACCCCAGCTCGATCTGCAGGAACCGGTCGTCGCGGGAGAGGCCGACACCGAGCCAGAAGCGCTCGTCCGGCTCCTCGAGGACCATGACGTCGTCGCTCGCCGGTTGCCCGACCTCGTGCCGCCAGATCCTGTCCGGCCGCCAGGCGTCGTCGACCGTCGGGTAGAAGACGTAGCGCCCGTCCGGGCTGATGACCGCGCCGGGGAACGTCTGCTCGATCGTGTCCGGCAGGTCCGCGCCCGTGGTCAGGTCGCGCACCCGCACCGTGTAGCGCTCGTCGCCGGTGGTGTCCACGGCGTAGACCAGTCGGCCGCCGTCCCCGGAGACCGCGAAGGAGCCGAGCGAGAAGAAGTCGTGCCCCTCGGCCTCCGCGTTCTGGTCCAGGAGCACCTGCTCGCCGGCGGGGACCTCGCCCGGATCGAGCGACGGCGGGGTCCAGTCGTCCGGGCCCGAGACCGGTACGCGAGCGTGCAGCGGGTACTGCTGACCCTCGACGGTGCGCACGTAGTACCAGTGGTCGCCCTGGCGGACGGGCACCGACAGGTCCGACTCGAGCGTGCGGTCCTTGATCTCGTGGAAGATCCGGTCGCGCAAGGGTTCCAGGTGGGCGAGCTGCGCCTGCGTCCAGGCGTTCTCGGCCTCGAGGTGCGCGATCACCTCCGGGTCGTCCGCGGCGCGCAACCACTCGTACTCGTCGACGAACGTGTGGCCGTGATGGGTGCGCTCCGTCGGGCGGCGGTCCGCCACCGGAGCGCTCGGCGCGGGACGCGTGTGGGTGTCGGGGGCTGCGGGCTCGGGCCGGACCGGTCTGGGCTGGGCGGGAGTGACGTCGTCGGGCACCCGACCAGCGTACGGCGCAGGGCGGACAGCAGGGCTGGACCTTTGCCGTCGGTCACGGGAGCCTCGATGGTCACGTCTCTGCAACGGTTTGCTCCCGCAGGACCGCCGGAGCCGCGCGATGCCCCGATATCACCCGTTCGCGTCATCCCCGTGTGACACAGGGGTGTCGTCCACGTCACAGTGCGCCGCTACACTTCCCGCACGTTCGTACCGCTCGCCGGTCAATGGGGGCTTCAGCACGCCTACATGGTCGGCACCGGTGCGGTCGCGTCCCGGGGTGACCCGGGGCATCTGACCTTGACCCGACGGAGGACCCCGTCCGATGACAGCGGACCGACCCACCATCACGAGCCGATGGAGCCGCCTGCTCGCGGCGATCGCGCTCGTGCTCCTGCCCGCGATGCTCGTCGCACCACCAGCGACGGCGAGCACCGACGACGCATCCTGCGAACCTGACGACGAGACGGCCTGCGTGGCCGCGATGGTGCTGACCGCCGACAACGACCACGTCGGTGACGTGGCGATCACCGTGACCGGCGAAGGCTTCAGCGCGGACCTGACCACGACGGCGGACGGACCCGTCGCGGTCGCCGTCCCCGGCACCGGCCGCTTCACGGTCGAGATCGACCCGGGCACCCTGCCCGCCGACCAGCCGCTGCCCGACGGTGCGGAGACGCAGGTCGAGGTACCCGCCCAGATCGGTGGCACGGCCCGGGCAGCGTTCCGGGTCGGCGCCGAGGCCGAGGTCCCGGCCTCGCCGACCGCCACGGACGGCGACGCCGGTGCGGGGGCCCCCGCCACGACGGACGACGAAGGCGTGGAGGCCGCGCCCGAGGGCGACGCCTCCCAGCGGGCGTTCTCGCTCTCGCAGGTCTGGCAGCAGATCGGTTCCGGGCTGCGGTTCGGGCTCCTGCTCGCGCTGGCGTCGATCGGGCTCAACCTGGTCTTCGGCACCACGGGGCTGTCGAACTTCGCGCACGGTGAGCAGTTCGCGCTCGGTGCCGCGCTCGGCTTCATCTTCATCAACCAGCTGGGGATGTCCATCTGGGTCGGCGGGCTGCTGACCATCGCGCTCTGCGCCCTGACGGGTGCCGCCCAGGACGCGGGTATCTGGCGCCCGCTGCGCAAACGCAACGTGCCGGTGATGCAGCTGATGATCGTCTCCATCGGGCTCTCGATCACGCTGCAGTACGTGATCCAGCTGCTGATCGGTGGTGGTTCCGAACGCATCCTGTCCCAGAATCCGCGGCCGCTGACGATCGCCGGAGTCACCCTGAGCATCGCGTCCTGGGTCTCCATGATCGTCGCACTCGTGTGCATCGTCGCCATCGCGTTCTTCCTCACGCGCACCCGGTTGGGTCAGGCCACCCGCGCGGTGTCGGACAACCCCGCGCTCGCGTCCGCCACCGGCATCGACCCCGACAAGGTCATCCGCGTCGTGTGGATCATGGCGACCGGCTTCGCCGCCCTCGCCGGACTCATGTGGGGCATCTCCTTCGGATCGTTCAACTGGCAGCTCGGTGTCCAGCTTCTGCTGCTCATGTTCGCGGCCGTCACGCTCGGCGGTCTCGGGACCGCCTTCGGCGCGATGGTCGGCTCGCTCCTCATCGGGCAGGTCGTGGAGCTGTCCAACCTCGTGATCCCCAGCGACCTGCGCTACGCCTCGGCGCTGGTGATCCTCATCCTCGTGCTCCTGTTCAGGCCGCAGGGCATCCTCGGCCGCTCCGAGCGGGTCGGCTGAAGGGAGCTAGAAGACCATGGAAGACTTTCTCCGCATCCTCACGCAGTCGCTCGGCGAGATCCTCGCCCCGACGACGGCGGCGTACGCCATCGCTGCCATCGGACTGAACCTGCACTTCGGGTACACGGGCCTGCTCAACATGGGGCAGGCCGGCTTCATGCTCCTCGGGGCGTACGGGTTCGCCATCACCCTCATCGCCGGGGGGCCCATCTGGCTCGCCGTCCTGGTCTCCCTCGCCGCGGGCACCCTGTTCGCCCTCGTGCTGGGCATGCCCACGCTCCAGCTGCGAGGCGACTATCTCGCCATCGTGACGATCTCCGCCGCCGAGATCGTCAGATGGCTCGGCAGGTCCACCCTCTGGCAGGAGTGGACCGGGGCCTCGTCCGGCCTGCAGGGCCGGCACTACAAGGACCCGTACCTCGAGCTGTCGCCGCTCCCCGAGGGTTTCACCACGCTGGGGCCGTTCGAGTACATCAACACCGGCTCCGACTCGTGGTGGACCCGCATCGTCGCCTGGGGTCTGGTGATCCTGCTGCTGCTGTTCGTCTGGCTCATCACGCGCAGCCCGTGGGGCCGCGTCCTCAAGGGGATCCGCGAGGACGAGGACGCCGTCCGCGCACTGGGCAAGAACGTCTACTCGTACAAGCTCCAGGCCCTGGTCCTCGGTGGTGCGATCGGCTCGCTGGGTGGGGTGGTCTACGCACTCCAGCTGGCCATCTCCCCCGACTCGATGGGCGGCCGCACCATGACGTTCTTCGTCTGGACCGTCCTCCTGCTCGGTGGTGCCGCCACCGTGTTCGGGCCGGTGCTCGGCTCGATGATCTTCTTCACCGCGTTCATGTTCATGCGGACGGGCATGCGTGCCCTGTCCGAGGGCACCGCGGTCGGTGAGGTCATCGACCCCACCACCGTGGAGCAGATCGGCGGCATGGCCGTCGGCATCACGCTGATGCTCCTGGTGATCTTCCGACCCCAGGGCATCCTCGGGAACAAGAAGGAGCTGGCGTTCAATGCCCGTTGACGAGACCACGACAGCCGCAGCCGAGATGCTGCGCTCCGTCGAGCACGTCCCCGGTGCTGCCAAGCCGGACCCGCTCGTGGTCGCCGACCACGTCGTGCGCAAGTTCGGCGGCATGACCGCCGTCGACGTCGACCACCTCGAGGTGCAGGAGGGCGTCATCACGGCGCTCATCGGGCCCAACGGTGCCGGCAAGACCACGCTGTTCAACCTGCTCACCGGGTTCGACACCCCGAACACCGGGGAGTGGAGCTTCCAGGGCACGTCCCTCCACGGCAAGAGCGCAGCCGCCGTCGCGAAGTCCGGCATGGTGCGCACGTTCCAGCTCACCAAGGCGCTCTCGCGCCTGACCGTGCTGCAGAACATGCTCCTCGCGTCGACCAGGAACCCCGGCGAGAGGCTCGCGCTCTCCTGGCTGCCGTTCCTGTGGAAGAAGCACGAGGCCCAGGCCACCGCCAAGGCGATGGAGATCCTCGCCCGGTTCAGGCTCGACAAGATGGCGGACGAGTACGCCGGTTCGTTGTCCGGCGGCCAGCGCAAGCTGCTCGAGATGGCACGGGCCCTCATGACCGACCCCAAGATCGTCATGCTCGACGAGCCGATGGCCGGCGTGAACCCCGCGCTCGTGCAGTCGCTCCTGGGCCACGTCCAGGCGCTGCGGGACGAGGGCATGACCGTCCTCTTCGTCGAGCACGACATGCACGCCGTACGGCACATCTCCGACTGGGTCGTGGTCATGGCCGAGGGTCGCATCGTGGCCGAGGGGCCGCCCAGCAGCGTGATGAAGGACCAGGCCGTGGTGGACGCCTACCTCGGCGCCCACCACGACACCGACCTCGGGGACGACGCGCTGCTCGATCCTGAGGTGCTGGCCAGGCTCGAGGCCGAGGAGGAGAAGCGATGAGCACGACCGCAACCCGAGACGCCGGTCTGACCTCGGACCGCGACATGGAGTCGAAGGATCTCCTCCTCCACGCGGACGACCTCGTGGCCGGTTACCTGCCGGGGGTGAACATCCTCAACGGATGCTCCCTGAAGGTCGCCAAGGGTGAGCTGGTCGGCATCATCGGCCCGAACGGGGCCGGGAAGTCGACGCTGCTCAAGGCCCTCTTCGGCCTCGTGAAGATCCACTCCGGCACCGTGACCCTGGAGGGCAGGGAGATCACGGGCATGAAGGCCAACAAGCTCGTGGCCAACGGCGTCGGTTACGTGCCCCAGAACAACAACGTGTTCCCCTCGCTCACCGTCGCGGAGAACATGCGGATGGGCACCTACCTCAAGCCGAAGACCTTCGCGGACCGGTGGGAGTTCATCGGGGACCTCTTCCCCGTGCTGCACGACCGCTCCGGGCAGAAGGCAGGCGCGATGTCGGGCGGGGAGCGCCAGATGGTGGCGATGGCCCGCGCCCTCATGATGAACCCGTCCGTCCTGCTCCTGGACGAGCCCTCGGCGGGCCTCTCCCCGGTGCGCCAGGACGAGGCGTTCCTGCGCACCCGGATGATCAACAAGGCCGGTGTCTCGGTGATCATGGTCGAGCAGAACGCCCGCCGCTGCCTGCAGGTCTGCGACCGCGGCTACGTGCTCGACCAGGGCAAGGACGCCTACACCGGCACCGGGCGCGAGCTGCAGGCCGACCCCAAGGTCATCTCGCTGTACCTCGGCACCCTCGCGGAGGACGTCGACGACGCAGCGGCCGCAGGGGTGGAGCCGGAGTCCTCGACGGAGACGTCGACATAGCGGGACGCCGGGACGGCCCGGCGCATCGACGGACCGAGACGCCGGGACGGCCCGGCGCATCGACGGACGACGACGGCCCGGCCGCCTCCGTGGTGGAGGCAGCCGGGCCGTCGCGCGGCGGTGCGCCGGGCGGGTCAGATCGTCAGATCTGCCCCTCGATCTGACGCACGTACTCGTACTGGTTGTCCTCGCCGTACTCGTAGATGCCGATGAAGGCCGACGACGGGTCGTTGGCCTCGTTCAGCGGACCGGTGCCCGAGGGACCCGTGTAGTGGATCTCCTCGCCGGCCTCGAGCGCAGCGACGCCGTCGGCGAACGTGGACACCTCGGTGCCGCCCTCCGCACCCGAGACGGCGCGGATGTTCTCCGCGATCGTCGGGCCGTCGGTCGCCCCGCCCCGCACGGCGGCGAGCGCGGCGAGCATCGTGGCGTCGTAGGACTCGGCGGCGTAGGAGTAGCCGTCGAGTTCGCCGCCCTCGTTCTCGGAGTACCAGCTGTTGAGGCGCTCCTTGAAGTCGTCGTCGGCCTGCGCACCCGGCAGGGTGCCCTGGACGCCGGTGAGCGTCCCCTCATCGAACTCGTAGTCGTTCGACAGGTTGCCGTCGGTGAAGTACGTGGTGCCGTCGAAGTCCCAGCCCTGCGCCACGAGCTCGTTGACGGCCGCCGTCGTCTCCTCGAAGGCGATGACGACCAGGGCGTCGGGGTCCGTGGCCAGAGCGGCGGAGACCTGCGAACCGAAGTTCGTCTCACCGGGCGGGAACTCCTCGCCGGCGCCGTTGGCGCCGTAGACGACGGAGCCGCCGCCGGCCTCGATCGCAGCCTGCGTGTGGTCACGCAGACCGGTGCCGTAGGCGTCGTTGAGGACGATCATCGCGACGTCCTGGTGCCCGCCGTCGAGGATGAGCGAACCGAGCGCGGAGCCCTGGACCGTGTCCGGCGGCGCCGTGCGCGAGTAGAACTCGCTGTAGTCCGACAGGTCGGCGGACGTGTTCGCCGGCGAGATCATCATGATCTGCGCCTCGACGTAGGTGTCCACGACACCGAGGGTCACGGAGGACGACGCGGCGCCGACCACGGCGTCGACGCCCTTGCTGATGTGGTCGGTCGCCGTCGAGTTGGCGGTGGTCAGGTCGGTGTTGTCGCCCGAGTCCCCCCACTCGACCCGGACCGGGTTGCCGAGGACGCCGCCCGCGTCGTTGATGTCGGCGATCGCGAGGCCGACGCCGGCGATCTCCGGCGGGCCGAGGAAGGAGAGGGTCCCGGTCACGGGGAGCGTCGTGCCGATGGTCAGCGGCTCGGCGTCGGCCGCCGCCTCGTCGGTCGTCTCCTCGGCGGTCGAGTCGCCCTCGGGCTCCGCGCCGGAGGAGCAGGCCGCAAGGCCCAGGGTGAGGGCTGCTGCAAAGGCGATGCCCTTGGCAGCCGTCATGCGTCGATTCATGTGCTTCCCCTTCGGGGTCGGACTTCCCACGGCCACTCAATGCCGCATGTAGTGGCGCTGAACGTAACCCGATTGTGTGACGGGGATGTGACAGTTGCGGCAGATCTGCAGGATCGTGACGAACCTGTTATGTACCTCACACCTGGGCGCGGTGTCCCTCCCGGGACACCCGGTTCTCAGGCGCGGAACTGGGTGAAGTCCGCGGAGGCCGGGTCGGAACCGGTCCGGCCCGACGCGCCGGCGTCGAGCCCCGAGACGGCGGCCATCTGCTCCTCGTCGAGCTCGAACGCGAAGAGGTCGATGTTGCTCGCCTGCCGCTCCGCGGACAACGACTTCGGGATGACGATCGTCCCCTGCTGGACGTGCCAGCGCAGCACCACCTGGGCCGTCGTGACGCCGAGCGAGGAGGCGACCGACTCCACCGCGGGAGCCTCCAGGTCAGCACCGCGGCCGAGCGGCGAGTAGGCCTCGACCGCGATCCCGAGCTTGCGGCACGCGGCCTGCACGTCGAGCTGCTGGAAGGTCGGGTGGACCTCTATCTGGTTCACGGCCGGGACCACGTCCGACGCGCTGACCAGGCGCTCCAGGTGGTCCGTCAGGAAGTTCGAGACGCCGATGGCTCGCACCGCCCCGTCGGCCAGCAGCTTCTCGAACGCCTTCCACGTCTCGACGTAGAGGTCCTTGCCGGGCATCGGCCAGTGGATCAGGTAGAGGTCGACGACGTCGACGTCCAGCGCTCGCCGCGAGTCCTCGAACGCCCGCAGTGCCGAGTCGTAGCCCTGATCACCGTTGCGGAGCTTCGTGGTGACGAACAGTTCCTCACGCGGGATGTCTGATGCGCGCAGGGCCGCTCCCACACCGGCCTCGTTGTAGTAGCCCGCGGCGGTGTCGATGTGACGGTAGCCGCGCTCGATCGCCTGCTCCACGTTCGCCTGCGTGCCGTCGTCGGGCACCTGGAAGACGCCGAGGCCGACCTGCGGGATCCGGACACCGTTGTTCAGGGTGATACTGGGAACAGTCATGCACAACATTGTGTCTTGTGCTGGTGCGATGGCGCGCGCTCGCGTACGGTTGAGGCTGTTGCAGTGTGTTGCTCGTACCGGGACGGTCTTCCGTCCTGCGTCGACGAGGTTGTGTCGTCAGGATTGACGCAGCGGAGTCGGCGGACCTTGGTCTTTCAAGAGTTGACGACGAACACCGTGATGAGCGCCCCCGACAGTCGGGGTCGCCGACTCTTGAAGGAGTACCCCATGGCCACCGGAACTGTGAAGTGGTTCAACAGCGAAAAGGGCTACGGCTTCATCGCCCCCGAGGACGGCACCGCTGACGTGTTCGTTCACTTCTCCGCGATCCAGTCGCAGGGCTACCGCTCGCTGGAGGAGGAGCAGAAGGTCGAGTTCGACGTCACGCAGGGCCCCAAGGGCCCGCAGGCGGAGAACGTTCGCCCGGTCTGATCTCACGCGTGACGGTCGCCTGACGGCGGCCCTCTCCTCGTGCGGACGGCCCGCACCCGTTGCCTCAGGGCAGCAGGTGCGGGCCGTTCTTCGTCTCCGGGCTGATCGCCGTCCGCCGGGAACCAGCGCCCGGCACCGCGCGTTCCCACGGCATGGGCTTCCTCGACCGACTCCTCGGCAGGTCACGCGACGAGCGTCCCGCCATCCCCGGCATGACCGGCGGCGGGACACCGCGCGGCTACCAGTCCCCCACCCAGGCGCATCAGCCCGGCATGTACCAGCAGGAGCCGACGGCGGCACGGACGGCGCCGCCGTCCGGCCCGGACTCGTCTGGTCCGGGCACATCCGGCCCGGCCCCGGATCGCCACCCGGACGACGTCGCGATCGACCGTTACCGCTACCTGCTCCGCACCGCCCCGCCGGACGCCGTCGAGCAGGCGCACGCCGAAGCGTTCTCCCAGCTCACCCCTGAGCAGCGCCAGCGCGTCCTGACGGAGGTCGGGGCGACCGTGCCGGAGTCCGAGCGCGCCACCTCGGACGATCCCCGGTCCCTGGCGCGGATGGCGACGCGTGCGGAGATGCGCAGCCCCGGCACGCTCGAGAACACGTTCCGCGGTCAGGGTGGCGCGGCACCCGGGTTCGGCGCGATGGTCGGCTCCAGCCTGCTCGGTACGGTCGCCGGCGTCGTGATCGGCTCGGCGGTCGCGAACGCGCTGTTCGGCCCGATGTTCGGTGATCCCTCGGCTCCCGTCGCCGAAGATGCTGCCGCGGCCGGCGACGGCAGCGGCGCCGAAGGGGAGGCCGGAGCAGCGGACGCCGGTGGTGGCGAAGCGGGCGGTGACGAAGGGATCTTCGGCGGCTTCTTCGGTGGGGACGGTGGCGGCTTCTTCGGCGGCGACGGCGGCGGGTTCGACATCTGACCCGGCCGGGCACCTACGTCGGCGCGAGCCGCACTACCTCGGCGCGAGCCGCACTACCTCGGCGTGACGAGGCGGAGGAACGCGCCGAGCTGTTCGAGGTCCCGCACGGACGTCGGCAGGTAGTCCGTCAGCCGCGGTGACCGGACGACGATCGCGCACCACTGTCCCCGCGAGACGGCCACGTTGACCCGGTTCCGGCTCAGCAGGAAGGCCATGCCGCGCGGCACCTCCTCCGGGGAGGAAGCCGCCATCGACAGGATCGCCACGGGTGCCTCCTGGCCCTGGAACTTGTCCACGGTGCCGACCGGGACGTCCTCGAGCCCTGCCGCCTCCAGCGCGCGACGCACGACCCAGACCTGCGCGTTGTACGCCGCGACCACGATGACGTCGGTCGGGGTGAGCCGCCGGGCCGCGCCGTTCGCGGCACCGACCCACTCCCGCCCGACGACGGCGCGCACCTGCCGCACCACGGCGTCCGCCTCCTCGTGCGAGGCCACCGCGCGGCCCTCGTGGGGCACCAGCACCTCGTGCACCCCGGGTGCGAGAGCGTCGAGCGAACGGCCGCGTGCGGTGGCGTGTGCGTGGAGCCTGCCGTCGTAGGCGAGGTCGGAGACTCCGGCGCACAGGTCGGGGTGCATGCGGCGGGACGCGGGCAGGAAGTACCCGAGCCCATCCGGCAGGGTCTCGTGGCCGTCGGCGAGCCAGCCGAGCGCCGAACCACCCACGGCAGGGTCGGGATGGTTCCCCTGCGTGACCTGTGGCAGCTGTTGCGGGTCGCCGAGCAGCAGCAGCCGTGACGCGGCCCGCGCCACCGCCACCGTGTTCGCGATGGCGAACTGGCCTGCCTCGTCGATTACCAGGAGGTCCAGCCCGGAGTCCGGCCACCGCTCGTGCGCGAAGTCCCAGGCGGTCCCGCCGACCACGCAGCCGTCGCCCGCCTCACCGGCCGACGCGGAGAACCGTTCCAACGGTTCGGGCGACATCGGCTGCCAGGGGACGTCGTCCGGGTCGCCCGACGACGACTTCTTGGCGACCTGCTCGGCCGGCACGCCCGCCGCTAGGACGCCGTGGAGCAGGTTTCCGACGACGGCGTGCGACTGCGCCACGACGCCGATGCGCCAACCGCTGCGCACCAGTGCCGCGATGACGTGCGACGCCAGGTAGGTCTTGCCGGTCCCCGGAGGGCCCTGCACCGCGAGGTAGGACCGGTCGAGGCGCCGGACGGCCTCCTCGACCGCTGCCACGACGTCGGGTTCGCCGTCCTCGGCGAGCGCCGGGACCGGCAGGCCGCCGGTCACCCGCGACGGATGCCGCTGGAGCAGGTCGGTCATAGGCCCGGGGGGCAGCCGTTCGGCCATCGGCGCGCCCTCCGACTCCCCGGCGCGCCACGCCTCGAGGGCCGCCGACGCCGCCTCTGCCGTCGCGGACTCCTGCGGCTTGGCCTGGACGAACCCGTTGACGGAGATCGCGGACGGCGCCTCGGCGTGCGGCTCGTGGTCGCGGCCCACCGCCTCCCGCACGGTGAAGACGTCCCGCTCGCCGCCGTCGTCGGACACCCGGCGGACCGCGGTGATCTCGACCCGGCCGTGACATCCGCGCACCGCTCGTGGCCCGATCTCACCGACGGCGGCGGGCCCGGGCGCCTCGTAGAGGAGGAACGCCCCGACGCCGACCCGCAGCTCGGAGCCCTCGACGGCCGGGCAGCCCAGCTCGAGCACGCGCGACGGCGTCCGCCGGCCGGGCTCGACCTCCCAGTCACGCAGCACCCGGCACGACTCGACGACCGACGCCGAGCGCCGGCCCGGCCACTCGTCGGGGGGCAGCTCGAGGCGTGCGAAGTGCGCGTGCCAGAACGGCTTGCCCTCGCGGCGGTGGTACCCGACGCTCGCGCCGAGCAGGCTCAGCGCCCGGACGGCCGCGACGTCCCTCGGGTCGTGCGGGTGCGCGTGCTCGACGGCGGCACGGACATCGGCCTCGAGCCGGTCGCGGGCGGCCCGCGCCTCGTCGACGGTGATCTCCTCGGGGACGGCGAGCGGTGCCGCCACGGGCACCTCGACCGGGCCGACCACCTCGTCGTGCGCCCAGCGCAGCCAGTCGAGCAGGCGCAGGGTCGACAGGCAGTCGTAGCGGTTGTAGTCGAGGATCTCGGCGCGCCGGGCGGCGGCCTCGTCGCTCGCGCCCGCCTCGACGAGCTCGCAGTACTCGGCGTACTCGACCACGGAGGCGGCGGCGTCCGTGACTCCGGAGCGTGCCGCCTCGTCGCGCATGTACAGCGGTTCGAGCTTCTTGATCGAGCGGGACCGGTGCGAGATGCGCAGCCCGGCCCGCACGGTGGCGTACAGGTCGACGAGCACGCCGGCCCGCAGGAGCTCGTCGACCTCTTCCTCGTAGACGCCGTGGCGCGCCGCGATGGACAGCAGGTGCGTCCGTTCGTACGCCGCGTAGTGGTAGATGTGCAAGTCCGGCCATCGACGGCGACGCTCAGCCATCTCGTCCACGAACGCGACGAGGGCGCGGGACTCGTCGGCCAGCGAGTCGGCCCACAGCGCGTGGAACGCCGGGCGCCCTTCCGCGTCGAGGTCGCGTGTGACCCAGCCGAACAGGTAGTCGATGCCGGACGCCGCCGGGGCGCCCGCGCCGTCGGGCGGTGTCCACAGCGGATCACCCTCGAAGTCGAAGAAGACGTCTCCCTCGCTGGGCGGGGGCAGCCGCTCGACCGATCGCGGGTCGGTGAGCGCCCACCGCAGCTCGGCCGGGCCGTCGTCGGTCTCGATCTTGACCGACCCGTGCCCCGGCTCCGTGCCGAGCTGCAGCCCGGCCTGGAGACGCAGCCCGGCGAACCGGTCGGCGCTCATCCCCTCCGGTGGTGACGTCGCACCGGCGAGCGCCTCCACCGTGGTGATGCCTGCCTCGCCGAGCCGTGCACGCTGCGGGCCGTAGACCCCGGCGACGAGCAGGACGTCGGAGTGCGCCTCCGCGGCCGCGGCACAGTCCGGGCACTGCCCCAGACGACGGCAGGCCGTGTGACCGGGTGCGTCCCACTCGACGGGGGCGTCCGCGGCGACGTGCCGCTCGACCACCTCGAGCAGCCGCTCCCGGCGCGCCCGGAACACCGGCAGCACCTCGGCGAGCAGATGGTTCGTGACCTCCCCGGTGCCGAGCACCAGGTGGGCGTGCTCCGTCGGGTCGACGCCGGCCGCGAGGAGCTGGTCGGCGTACGCCGCGAGCTGCAGCACGGCGCGGACCTTCTCCCGCCGGGCCAGCTTGGTGTCCCAGACCGCGTACCGGGGGCCGCCGTCGCGCACGAGGAAGTCGGCCCGGCCGTGGAAGCGGCCGTCGAAGAACGCGGCCTGGAAGACGACGTCGGCGCCCTGCTCGAGGGCTCCCAGGGTGCGCGCGTGCGCGGCCGCGAGCTCGTCGTGCTCCATGCGCCGCGGCGGGGCGATCGCCACCACGCCGCCCGGGCCGTCTCCCTGTGCCCAGCCGAACCGGTCCACGAACTTGTCGAGCACCGCCTGCTCGTGCGATTGTCCGAGCAGGGCCGTGCGCTCGAGCATCTCGTCCCGTTCGCGGCGACGCGCGGGGGCACGGCCGAGCACCTCGTCGAGGCGTCGCAGCAGCGCATGCTCGCACTCTGCGGCGACCACGAGGTCGCTCGCCGAGTGCACGAGCCGCGGCGCCGTCGCCGTCGGCGCGTCACCACCATCGCCATCGCTCAGCAGGAACATGTCACAGGTCTACCAGTGGCCCCCGACATGGACCTCGGGCGGTCGCGTCCGCCATAGTAGGGCCCGCGCGATCTCGAAGGAGTCCCATGTCCGTGCGGTTCAACCCCCCTCCAGGCTGGCAGGTCCCTCCCGGGTTCCGGCCCGAGGCCGGCTGGTCACCCGACCCGTCGTGGCCTCCGGCGCCGCCCGGCTGGGAGTACTGGGTCGATGAGCCGACGGCGGGCGCGCCCGCCCCCTCGTTCGCCCCGGCCGCGGCCTCCGCCGCGCAGGACGTCGGCGCGACGTCGGTGCTCGCGCCGGTCACGGCGTCGCCGGCCGCCGCCCCGCCGCCCGCCGTGCGGCCCGCTGCTGCCGAGCCCGCGCCTGCCCCGCCACCGGCGCCGGCGCCCCCGCCCGTTCCTCCGGCGGACGCGATCCACCCCACCGAGCACGGCACGACGCCGGTGCAGCCGCTCGGTCGCCCGACACCCCCCGCCGACCCCGCGCCGTCCCGCAGCGCGACGGAACCGGCGGCAGGAGGCAGAGCGGTACGCAAGCGACGCCCTCCGACCATGATGGTCGCGGGCGTGGCCGTCGCCTGCCTGGCGCTGGGGATCATCATGGGCGTCATGTTCTCGATGGTGCAGACCTCCGACGCCCGGCAGGATGTCGCCGACGCGACCCGGGAGGTCGAGGCGGCCAAGGTCGCCCAGGAACAGGTCGAGGCCGACCGCGCCGCGCTCGAGGAGCGCGCCTCCGCCCTCGACAGCCTCGAGAAGGACCTCCAGGAGCGCGAGACGGCGATCGCGGACCGCGACGCCGAGCTCACGAACCGGGAGAACCAGATCGCCGACGCCGAGCAGCAGGCCCAGGAGCAGCAGGCTCAGCAACAGCAGCAGCAGGAGCAGCAGGGCGGCGGCCAGTGGTGGTACTGGGACTGCAACGGCGCGCGAGACGCCGGTGCGGCCCCGATCCACCAGGGTCAGCCGGGCTACCGCGGCAGCCTGGACGGCAACGGCAACGGCGTCGCCTGCGAGCCCGGGGAGTAGTTCCTGACATCGGGGTGATCCCCGATGTCGCACCACGGTGGCCCCCCGTACCGTGAACGGGTGGTCGACGTCCTCGGAGCCCAGCTCTACGCCTGGTCCGCGCTCATCGCGCTGCTGCTGTTCGCCCTGTTCGTGCGGCGGGTGATCGGCGTCCGGCTCGGTCTGCCGCGCACGCTGCTCGCCGCGGCGGTCGGGATCACGCTCGGCCCTGCTCTCGTGACGGGCATGATGCCGGTCCCCGACCCGGCCAGCGACACCCTCGACCTGCTGCTCTACACCGCGCTGCTGTCCGTGGTCACGCTGGTGGTGGCGATGTTCGCGCTGGCCGCGATCGAGATGCTGGTCCCGAACGGGTCCCTGCCCGGCCCGGTCAGCACCGTACGTGGGCTCCGGGGCCGGGCGCGGCGCACGCGCCGCTACCTGCGGATCCTGCGGGTGCTGGCCCAGCACGGGCTGGCGCGGTTCCTGCGCGGTGGACGTCATCGGGGCGTCGCGACGCCGGAGGACCGCCGTGCGCTGGCCCGCTCGGTGCGGCGCGCGATGGAGGACGCCGGGGTCACGTTCGTCAAGCTCGGCCAGCAGCTCGGCACCCGCCGCGACATCCCGCCGGAGTTCGTCGCGGAGCTGTCCCGCCTGCAGGACGACGCGGACCCGCTGCCGTGGCCCGCCGTCGAGGCGGTCCTGACCGCGGAGCTGGGCGCCCCACCGACACAGGTGTTCGCCTCGATCGAGCAGGAGCCGCTCGCCTCGGCGTCGGTCGCCCAGGTTCATGCGGCGCGCACGACGGCGGGACGCGCCGTCGTCGTCAAGGTGCAGCGCCCGGGGATCGGCTCCCAGGTGGCCGGTGACCTGGACATCCTGGACCGGCTGGCGCGGACGTTGACGGCGCGGACCGCGTGGGCGCGGCACCTCGGGCTGGCGGACCTGGTGGCAGGCTTCGCGGCCGCCCTGCGCGAGGAGCTGGACTTCCGCGTCGAGCGGGACAACCTCGCGACGGTCGCGGCGGGGCTCGAGGGGTCGGACGGCATCGTCGTGCCGGCCGCCGATCCGGACCTGTGCACGGCCCGCGTGCTGGTCATGGAACACCTGGCGGGCACGCCGCTCGGGGCGGCGGGACCGGTGCTCGCCCGCCTGGGCGAGGACCGCCGTCGGGCGATCGCGGAGAACCTGCTGCACGTGGTGGTGGACCAGGTGGTGGCGCACGGCGTGTTCCACGTGGACCTGCACCCGGGCAACCTGCTGGTCGCGGACGACGGCACCCTGGCGATGCTGGACCTGGGCTCGGTGGGGCGGCTGGGCTCACGGGCGCGCGACCAGCTCGTGCTGCTGCTCGCGGCGCTGGCGACGGCCGACTCGGTGGCCGTCACCGACGCGCTGCTCGAGGTGGTGGACCGCCCGGACGTCGTCGACGAGCATCGCATCGAGCAGGAGGTCGGGGAGATCCTCGCCCGGTACGCCGGGCCGTCCGCGGCGCAGGCCGCACCTGCGATGGCGGCGCTGTTCCAGCTCGTCGCCCGGCACCGGCTCGGCATCCCGCCGCAGGTGGCGGCCGCGTTCCGCACGCTGGCCACCCTCGAAGGCACGCTGCAGGTGATCTGCGACGAGTACGACCTGGTGGACGGTGCTCGCCGGTACGCCGAGCGGCCGGCGCACCGGGCCGCCTCCCCGCGGGAGGTGCGCGCCACGCTGGAGTCCGAGCTCGTCGGGCTGGTGCCGGTGCTGCGCCGTCTGCCCCGCCGGATCGACCGGATCACCGACGCCGTCGAGCACGGCCGGCTGCAGGTCGGCGTCCGGCTCCTCGCCGACCCCGCCGACCGCCGGTTCGTCACCCGGCTGTGGCACCAGGCCCTGCTGGTGGTGCTCGCCTGCACCGCCGGCCTGATGTCCGTGGCGCTCTACCTGGCGGCTCCCGGCCCGATGGTGACCGACGCGGTCGGCATCTTCCACGTGCTCGGGACCGCACTGCTCGGCGGGTCCGTCATCCTCGTGATGCGCCTGCTCGTGGTGATCTTCCGCGGCGCCGACGACGAGGACGCGGGCTGACCCGCCAGCGTCAGACGCCGTATCCCGCCACGTCGGAGCCGATCACTGCCAGCACGCCGAACAGGACACCCCACAGGATGATCGAGACGATCTGCCAGCCGATCACGGCGTTGCGCGAGGCCCCGAACGACACCATGGCCGCGGCAGTGATCTGGCTGGGCAGCACCGTCTGGCCGAGCAGGCTCACGCCGGGCACCCCGAAGCGGTCGAACCGCTCACGGAGCTTCGCGCGACGAGGGGAGTCGGGCTTCTCCCTCCGCGAGACGGCGGCGGTTCGCACACGGGCCGTCGCCACCACGAAGATCACCATGGTGACCAAGTTGCCGACGACGGCGGCCGCCACCGCGACCGCCGGGTTCAGGCCGGCGAGGACGCCCAGCGCGGAGCCGGCGTAGGACTCGACGAACGGGATGGCCCCCGCGACCATCACGCCCACCCACTGCAGCAGCGGCGGGAGGGACTCGGTGAAGGACTGCAGGTTCTCGATCATGGCTCGGCGCTCCTGGATGGTGGTGGAAGGACGTGACACCATCCTGGGGCCGGTCGGAGGCCAGGACCGGTGCGAGGACGCACCGGTTCACGTGGCCTGGTCACGGACCTGCCATGACATCTGTCATCACCGTCGTCCCGTCCGTGTAGGTGACCTCGGCGCGTGCCGCGAGCGCCGCACCGCCCGGCGCCCACACCGCCCACCAGCCGTCGGCCACCGACGCCTCGACCCGCTCGCCGCTGGTGAGCGTCAGCTCGACGGCCGCGACGTCGTCGCCGGCCTGGCCGAACGCGGACGTCAGCGCGCCCTCCGTGCCGTCACCCTCGGACCACGAGGCCGTCCCGCGCTGCAGGGTCGTGAGGTCCCGCGCGTCCGGGGCGGGGAGGTCGACGCCGGCAGCGCCCGCGGTGACGACCGTCGGGGGCTCGTCGGCCGGGGCCGTGACGAAGCACTCGGTGTACGCGCCCTCGCCGGCCATCACCACGTACGTGTAGTCGCCGCGCACGTCGACCAGCACCGGCTCGACGGGCGAGTCCTGCACCACGGGTCCGTCCGGGCCGTCGACGATCTCGGCCGCCCCGGCACCGCACTGCTCGGTGCGCAGCTCCTGCTCCGCCTCGGGCACGGCGTCCGGCACCGGCGTCCACGACGCGTACGCGGCCGGGGAGTCCAGCGTGACCGTGGTGACCACGACGGCGACCGCGACGGCGGCCGCGGCGCTCGCGGCGGCCGCGACCCGGCCCGGGCGGCGGGCTGCCGGCCGGCGCTCGCCGGCGGGGGCGACACGCGGCTGCGCGAGGATCCGGGCCAGGGCGTCGTCGTCGGCGTGGCCCGGTGCCCGCAGCTCGCGTGCCGGGTCGAGCTCGGCGAGCTCGTCGAGCATCGGGGACCTCATCGCGCCTCCTGGAGCTTCTGCAGGACCTCGGCCGTCTCGCTCGGCACCTCGGAGAATGCGAGCAGACGCTTGCGGGCGCGGGTGAGGCGCACGGAGAAGGTGGAGGGCCGGCAGCCGAGCACGCGGGCGGCCTCGACCGTCGTCAGCCCGTCCCAGGCGACCAGCGCGATGACCTCGCGGTCGCCGTCGGAGAGGAGCTCCCAGGCCTGGCGCAGGTCGGCGCGGTCCGCGGCGACGTCGTCGGCGCCCTCCCGGACGAGGGTGGGCTGCTGCTCGATCCGCACGTTGAGCGCACGCCAGCGGCCGTGCGTGCGCAGGTGCGTCGCGAGGACGTTGCGCGCCACCCCGAAGAGCCACGGCCGGGGGTCGGCCGGGACGTCGTCCAGCCGCCGCCACGCGACGAGGAAGACCTCGGAGACGACATCGTCGACCAGCTCGGGCGCGACCCGGCGCGCGACGAAGCGCGTGACCTGCTCGTGGTGATCGACCCACAGCCCGGTCAGCCGCTCCTGCGCCTCGGCGTCGTCCACGCTCCGCAACCTTCTTCCACCCATCACCCTGTCATTGCCGGCAGGGCCGCGATGTCTACACGGTAGGGCACGACCTGTTGCGCCGGAGGTCTCGGCCGGTACGCTCGCACCCAACTCGTGCACGCGCCACCGCACCCGATCTCGACATCGACGACGACGCTCGACAGGGCGAGGAGAACGACATGAGCCGACGCAGGACCGTCCACCGCCACGCCGTCGCGATCCTCGGCACCGCCGCCCTCGCACTCGGCCTGGCTGCCGCGCCGACGTCGGCACCTGCCGCCGTCGCCGCCGACGAGAACCTGCCGGGCGTGCCGGAACCGGGCAGCCCCGCCGACGTCTGGGAGTCCTGGGCCGCCGAGGAGCGGGCGGAGGCCGAGGCGACCGACTGGGACGCGGACGCCGCGACCCGTGGCTGCGAGCTGCAGGAGGTGGAGATCTCCGACGAGGTCGACGTCGACTACAACCGGGCGATGGGCGCACCCGACGACCTGTCCACCCACCGCGTGGACCTCGTGGAGGACTGCTCGTCAGCGAAGGCGGAGCGCCTCATGAGCTCCGCGGAGGACGGCGCGACCGGTGACGTCAGCACGACGGCGCTGTCGCGGGGCACCTCGTGCAGCAGCACCCACGGGCCCGGCACCGCCTGCGTCTACAAGAGCGGCGGGCGGGTCTACGCCTCGTGGAAGTACCGGGGCTCCGGCAGCGTCAAGGGATTCCTGCGCATCTACCGGATCTCGGCGTCGTCGTCGAGCTGCTACCGCGGCAGCACGTGGCTGACCGGCCCGAGCTCCACCTGGAGCAGCGGCATGACGCGCAGCATCTCCAAGTCGAAGACCACCACCACCGGGTACTCGGGACACATCTGGAAGAAGGTCGTGTTCGGGCACACCGACTGGGGATCGGCCTGCTCGCGGCTCTGACCGGCACTGCCCGGCACTGCCCGGGGCACGTGCCCCGGGCACGCGCCTCAGAGCACGTGCGCCAGGAACTCCTGCAGACGCGGCTCGCTCGGGCGGTCCAGCACGTCGGCCGGCGGCCCCTGCTCGACGATCACGCCGTCGTCCATGAAGACCACGTGGTCGGCGACCTCCCGGGCGAACCCGATCTCGTGCGTCACCACGACCATCGTCATGCCCGACGCCGCGAGGTCCTGCATGACCGCCAGCACCTCGCCCACCAGCTCCGGGTCGAGAGCCGAGGTGGGCTCGTCGAACAGCATCAGCTCGGGGTCCATCGCCAGCGCCCGCGCGATCGCCACGCGCTGCTGCTGACCGCCGGAGAGCTGCGCCGGGTAGTGGTCCACGCGGTCGGTGAGCCCCACGCGGTCCAGCAGCTCCAGCGCGCGGGCGCGCGCCGCCCGCTTCGACAGCCCGCGCACCTGCACGGGCGCCTCCATGACGTTCTCCAGCGCCGTCAGGTGCCCGAACAGGTGGAACCGCTGGAACACCATCCCGATGCGCGAGCGCTGGGCCGCGATCCGGGTGGGGTGCAGCCGGTGCAGCACGCCCTTGGCGTCCCGGCGGTAGCCGAGCCGCTCGCCGTCGACGTGCACCGAGCCCGCGGTGATCTCCTCCAGCTCGTTGAGGCAGCGCAGCAGCGTGGACTTCCCGGAGCCCGAGGGTCCCAGGATCACCATCACCGAGCCCCGCGGCACCGCGAGGTCGACGCCGCGCAGCACGTGCAGCCCGTCGCTGCCGTGGCCGAACACCTTGTGCACGTCGCGGGCCTCGACCATCGGCGCCTTCTCGGCCGCCACGTCCGACGCCGTCGGTGCGGGGGTCGCCTGGACGTCGGTCATGGGGTCACCTCGGCAAACGGGTCGTCACGGGTGGTGCCGGCCGCACGGATCGCGGCCTGCCTGCTCGGCCGCCGGTTCCGCCGTCGGCGGCCGGGGCCGCCGCCCCGGCCGGGCCGCGCACCGTCGTCGAACCCGCGCCCGTAGTGCTGCTCGAGGTGGTGCTGGCCGACCATGAGGACCGACGTGATGAGCAGGTACCACAGGGCCGCCACGATCAGCAGCGGGATCGGCTCGAACGTGCGCGAGCCGATGGCGCTGGTCGCGTACGTGATCTCCAGCGTGAACGGCACCGCGACCACCAGCGATGTGGTCTTGAGCATCGAGATCGTCTCGTTGCCGGTGGGCGGCACGATGACCCGCATGGCCTGCGGCAGCACGACACGGCGCAGGATCCTGCTCTCCTTCATGCCGAGCGCACGCGCCGCCTCGGCCTGGCCCGCGTCCACCGACCCCAGCCCCGCGCGCACGATCTCGGCGAGGTAGGCCGCCTCGTTGAGCGCCAGCCCGACCAGGGCCGCCCAGAACGCGGTGATGACCGTGCGGGTATCGAAGACCAGCAGCTCGGGGCCGAACGGGATGCCCAGGCTCAGGCGCGGGTACAGCACCGAGATCAGCCCCCAGAACACGAGCTGGGTGTAGATCGGGGTGCCGCGGAAGAACCAGATGTAGCACCACGAGACCCACCGCATGACCGGGTTGTCGCTGCGGCGCATCACCGCGAGCAGCACCGCCAGCACCACGGCGATGGCCATGGACCCGAACGTCAGCACGAGCGTCCAGCCCACGCCGCGCACCACGTTGACGTCGCGCAGGTACAGCCAGACGGTGTCCCACCGGAAGTTCGGGTTGGTCACCAGGGCGTTGACGACCATCGCGGCGAGCACGAGGACGATCGCCCCGGACACCCAGCGGCCCGGCCGCCGGACGGGCCGGGCGCGCAGGGGCTCGGGCAGCGGGGAGCCGGGCTGCGAGGCGCCCGGTTGCGGGGTCTCGGCCGTCATGTCAGACGCCGGGGTCGAGCTCGGCGGTGGCCAGCGCGCCGTCGGCGTTGCCCCACGCGTCGAGGATCGCCGTCAGCGTGCCGTCGTCCATGAGCTGCTGCAGCGCAGCCTGGACGGCCTCGGCCAGCTCGGTGTCGTCGTGCGAGACCACGACGCCGTACGGGGCGGCGTCGGTGATGTCGCCGAGGGTCTCGAGCTGGCCGTCCGCCTGGTCCACGGCGTACGCGGTGACGGGCGAGTCCGCGTACATGGCCTGGACCTTGCCGCCGACGAGGTTCGTGGTGACGTCGGCCTGCGAGTCGTAGGGCAGCACCTCGACGACCTCGGAGCCGGCGGCCTCGCAGTCGGCCGAGACCGTCTCGAGCTCGCTCTGCTGCACGGTGCCCGTCTGCACGCCGACGACGACGCCGCACAGGTCGGTCGCGTCGACCCCGTCCGGGTTGCCGGCCGCCACGGCGAGCTGGGAACCCGCGTCGAAGTAGCTGACCATGTGCGCCACCTGCAGGCGCTCGGCGTCGATCGTGAAACCGGAGACGCCGACCTCGTACTTGGTGCCGACGGCGGGGATGATCGCGTCGAACGTGGAGGGCTCCACCTCGGCCTCGAGGCCCAGCGTCGCGGCGACCGCACCGGCGATGTCGACGTCGAACCCGACCGGGGTGACGCCGTCGGGCGCGACGAACTCCGCCGGCGCGTAGGACAGCTCGGCGCCCACGGTCAGCACGCCGTCGGCGGCGACCTCCTCCGGGACGAGGGCGGCCAGGTCGGCGTCGGCCTCGATGCCGGAGACGTCGTAGCCCTGGGTGGCCCCGGACTCCCCCGCGCCGTCCTGAGCGGCGGCGTCGCCCGACGCGGACCCCAGGTCCTGCGAGGCGGTGGTGCAGCCGGCGAGCAGGCCGGCGCCCAGGGCGCCGACGGCGAGCACGGACAGGGACTTGGCGGGGCGGGCGCGCATGACGGTCTCCGAGGGGTCGCGGGAGGGGACGACGCCGAGACCCGGTCCGGGCGATCAACGTCTATGCAGGAGTATGCATACCTATTCCGCGTGGGTCCAAACCGGCCAGGCATGACGTGCGTCACGCCCCGCGCCGGGGCCCGCCAGATCAACCAGGACGCGTTGCCATGGAGTAGATCGTCTCGCCCGTCGGCTGCGTGCCGACGCTCACCGTGTCCATGACTAGCGCCTCGCTCGCCGATGGCGGGCCGACCTCCAGCAAGGGTGTGAAGATGTATACGTCAGCGCCGGAGCACTCGACGTCGACCTCGGCCCGCAGCTCTTCGCCCTGCAGGGTCGCGGTACCGGTGATCTCGATGCCCGCGGCCCCGTTGTTGGCGACCACCGGCGTGACGGTGTCTTCGCCGGTGGCTATGAAGCGCTGGGTGAAGGTCCCGCACTCAGGGGCTGTGAGGGTGGCATCACCCGTCGCCTCGAAGGATCCCTGAATGTACGGCCTGATGCGGACGTCGCCCACCGCGTATTTTCGCTGAGCCCCGTCGACGCTCAGGACCACCTCCGAGAACGTCGTCTCCGTGTCGACCGGGACCGTGATGCTGAGGTTTCCCAGCCGACGCTGCCCGAGCCCTTCGAACTCGCCGACCGTCCCTCGATGGATCTCGAGCTCGTCGATCTCTACCTCGGGATGACCGGCGATTTCCACCCACTCGGTAGACTCCCAGATCGCATCGCCTGGAGGCGCGACAAAGAGCAGGTTCAACGGGAATCCGCCCTCGTCGCTCTCGACGACGTCAGCTGCGGTGACGGCGAACGCCACCGCTCCACCGTCATCCAGCGACGCATGCTCGACCTCGGGCTGCCCCGAGGCCGAGCATGCGCAGTTCAGGGCTACCGCTCCGGCGGCGAGGCCCGTCACCAGGAACGACCTCGGGATGCGGGGCCGCGTCGCCATATGTGACCTTCTACTTGTAGGTGACGGTCAGGTACTGCTCACCGCGGACCGGGGAGTAGAGGTACGAGTACTTCCAACTGGAGTAGGACTTACCGACGTACGTTCTGGTCTTCACGTAGTAGCGCTTGTAGTCAGACCGCAGGGTCAACTTCGAGTAGCGCTTCTTGTTGGCGGGAATGGTCCCACCGACCGACCACGTCGCAGTGTAAGAGGAGGTGACACCGAGCGATCCGGAGACGGACTTGGCCGAGACGCCGATCGAGGACGTCAGGCTCGCGCCCACCGTTGTCGACTTGGACCAGTTGTAGCTGCCTGCCTTGGCCCAGGTGCCGGTGAGGTGTCGCACGAACTTCTTGTTGACGTAGACCGGGCCGGATACCTTCCTGGTCTGGCGTCCCGCTCCACCGACGCACGCAATGCACCCGGAGACGTTCGTCGGTGCAGCCTCCACAACAGCGGCGGGCTGGGAACGCACGGGGTCCGCGGCGGCCGACCCGGCCGCACCCGTACCGAACACCAGCGCCGCAGCAAGCACTACCGCAGCGCCTCGCTTGACACCATTCATCTCACATCTCCTCGCATGTGTAGTTGTCTCGACAAAGGAGACATGAGGACGGTGTCCTCCGGGAGGTGAGATTAGCGTCGACTCGACGGGTCGGCCACCCGAACGGAGGAGTGGTCTACGTGTCGTGCTCGATGATCCCCGCGTCCTCGCGATGGTCGTCCTCGCCGCCCGGCGGGAGGTCGGCGCTCTCGGGACGGGCGCGGAGGGCGAGGATGCTGACGATCAGCCCTCCCCAGATGATCACCATGGCCACGGCCATCATGAGGATCGCTTCGGTGGTCATCGGACGGCACCCTTCTGCTCGGAGACGGTATCGACCGGGTACGGCGGCCACGCGGCAAACTCGTCACGGCCACGCCAGCGCGGCAGCGTGAACACGATCGCCCCGACGACAAGCAGCGCGACCGAGCCCCAGCCCGCGAACAGCAGGTACGTGGTGTCGTAGCCCTCGTACGGCTCGTTGATCCGCGTGATGACGTACTGGACCAGCATCACGATGAGCATCACCGGGACGATCGCACCGACGCAGACGTACCACCAGCGGCCGACCTGGAACGTCGAGACCGCGTTGAGGTGATAGCGCAGTTCCGGGCCCCGGCGGTAGAACCAGATCACGAACACGCACATGAAGATCGCCGAGGCGACGATGCCGATGTTGTTGACGAACGCGTCGGCCGTGTCGAGCAGGATCAGGCCTGTCGTGGTGCTGAACCCGAGCACGGAGACCGTGCCGAGCACCACGCCGAGGCCGATCGTCGCTGCGCGGCGAGACAGCGCGAACTTCTCCTGCAGGGCGGCGGAGACAACCTGCAGGATCGACACCAGCGACGTGAACCCCGCCATCACCAGCGACCCGAAGAACAGCGCTCCGAAGAACGCGCCCGCGGGCATCTCGGAGACGATGGCCGGGAACGTCACGAACGCGAGCCCCACACCGGCGATACTCAGGTCCGCCACTGCCATCCCCGCGTCGGCCGCCAAGAATCCGATAGCCGCAAAGACACCCAGGCCGGCGAGCAGCTCGAAGCCGGAGTTCGAGAACGCCACGACCAGACCTGGTCCGGACATGTTCGACCGGCGCCGACGGTACGAGGCGTACGTGATCATGATGCCGAACGCCACGGACAACGAGAAGAAGATCTGCCCGTAGGCCGCGATCCACACATTCGGGTCTCCGAGCGCACTCCAGTTCGGGGTGAAGAGCAGGTTGAGGCCGTCGACCGCACCGTCGAGTGTCAGCGCGCGCACCACCAGGGCTATGAAGGCGACGATCAGCAGCGGGATGAAGACGACGTTGGCACGCTGGACGCCCCTGACCACCCCGGCCGCGAGGACCGCGATGACGGCGACCCACACAAGAACCAGTGGGATGAGGACGGCGGCGACGAAATCGAACGTCAGCACCGTGTCCACACCGGCACTCTTGGGCAGCTGCAGGTGCTCGCCGAAGAAAAACGCCTCCGGGTCGTCGCCCCAGTCGAGGCCGAACGAGTAGACGAAGAAGCTCGCAGCCCAGGCGACCACGGCCGCGTAGTAGACGGCGATCAGCACGCAGATCATCACCTGGAACCAGCCGAGGCTCTCCAGCCACCCCTTGACGCGCCGGAACGCCTGCGGGGCGCCCCCGCGGAAGCGGTGGCCCAGCGCGTAGTCCAGGAAGAGGATCGGGATGCCGGCGGTCAGCAGAGCCACGAGGTAGGGGACCAGGAAGGCCCCACCGCCGTTCTCGTACGCCACCCCGGGGAACCGCCAGATGTTGCCGAGCCCCACGGCCGAGCCGACCGCCGACAGGATGAAGCCGACCTGTCCGGTGAACTGCTCGCGTGGCGCCGCAGTCGTCTTGTCAGTACTCACGAGTCCCACAGCCTCCGGGTCGTTCGCCGTCGAGTCAAACCACGTCACCTGCGATCATGCGCGATACGGCCCGCACAGGCAACGGCTCAGCCGAGCAGCCGGGCGAGGTAGCCGCCCTGCAGGCGCGCGCCCGGGTCGAACCGCTCCGCCAGCGCCTTGAAGTCGCCGAAGCGGGGATAGAGCGCTCCGAGCTGCGTGGGATCGATCGCGAAGACCTTCCCCCAGTGCGGCCGGGCGCCCAGCGGCAGCAGGAGGTCCTCGACGGCCGGCAGCACGGCAGCCACCTCGGCGTCGCGCGGGTGCCACGTGAAGTGCAGGGCGACGGAGTCCTCGGGGAACGGGCTGAGCCACAGGTCGTCGGCGGCGACGGTGCGGATCTCGCACGTCTGCAGCAGCGGCGCGACCTGCGGCGCGAGCCTGCGCATGCCCTCGATCGCGGCGACGGCGTGGCGCCGCGGCATCAGGTACTCGGACTGCAGCTCGTTGCCGGACGACGGCGTGAACTCCAGCCGGAAGTGGCTCAGCCGCTCGTGCCACGGCCCGGGCACGCCGAGCTGCTCGGTGCAGGCGGCGGTGTCGACGCCGGGCAGGGGGTGCACCGGGTCCGTCGCCCACCGCAGGCCGTCCACCGCCGAGGGTCGCTGACCGGCGCCCTCGGGGACGAGCGACTTGAAGAGCACGTGGCGCACCGACGACTCCTCCCAGCTCGTGAAGAGGCTGACGGAGTAGGCGGCGCCGGTCAGGGCGTCGAAGCTGCCGAGCACGGTGTCCCAGGGCACGTCGACGGCGACGTCCTGGCGGACGTCGTAGCTCGGCCGGGTCTCCAGCTCGACCCGCGTGACGATCCCGAGCGCCCCGAGGGAGACGACGGCGCCCGGGAACACCTCCGGGTCGTTCGCGCGGGTGACCCGGCGCAGCTCACCCGCCGTGGTCATGATCTCGAGCCCGACGACCGGCCCGGCGAGCGACTGGTTGGTGTCGCCGGACCCGTGGGTCGCCGTCGCGACGGCGCCCGCCACGGAGATGTGCGGCAGGGAGGCCAGGCTGCCCAGCCCGCGCCCCTGGAGCTGCAGGGCGCGGGAGACCTCGCCGTAGCGCAGGCCCGCGTTGACCGAGACGACGCCGGTTGTCGGGTCGAGGTCGACGGCCGGGCGGCCGTCGTCGAGCCGGTCCACCTGGACCTGCGTGCCGGGCGTGTCGGCGATGTCGTTGAACGAGTGCCGCGACCCGAGGGCGCGCACGGGCCCCGCCGCGGCGAGCACCGCCGCGAGCTCGTCGAGGGTGGACGGCCGCGCGAGGGTGTGCGCCGCGTAGTGGAGGTTGCCTGCCCAGTTCTGCACGCGCCTAGCCTGCCACGGCTCCGTCCCGGTAGGTCGCGAGCGCCGTCGCCGCGTCCCGGACGGCGGCACGCTCCGCCGGCGTCGGGTCGCGCTGCCACTGCAGCTCGGGCTCGCCGTCGCGCGCGGGCCGGGCCGGCCAGCGCCAGCGGGCGGCGAGCAGCCCGTCCACGGCGACCGTGTGGACGAAGGCGCCGATGCGGCCGGGTTCCGGCGCGCGCGGGTCGCTCAGGACTCCGCGCGTCTCCCGGTAGGAGGCCAGGATCTCGTCGTACCCACAGAGCAGGTCGACCACGGGGCTCGACGACGGCGGCGGGTGGGTGGCGGCGTCGTGCAGCTCGGGCGTGCTGACGAGCAGCAGGCCGTCGAGGTCGCCGCTGCCGGGGACCATGACCGCCTCGCCCGTGTCGAGCAGGACGGCGAGCCCCGCGCGCAGCTCCGCGAGCGTCAGCCCGCACCACTGGCCGAGGTCCTTGGCCGTGGCGTAGGCGCGGCCGGGCAGGAACCGTCGCCACAGCTCCAGCACGGCGGCCTCCCGGTCGAACCGCCTGCCGAGCGGCCCGTACCCGGCCGGGACGCGCGAGTCGAAGGGCACGTACGTGTGCCGGCCCTGCGCCGTCGGCCCGCTGACGACGACGCCGCGCAGCTCGGCGTGCATCAGCACGTGCGTGACGACGATGCCGGGTGCGTCGTCCGCCACGAGCCCGCGCGCGACCAGCGCCGTGGCGAGCTCGGTGCGGGTGCGCGCGCCGACGGCGACCTCGTCGGCGACGGCGTCGATCGCGGCCGTGGGGTCGCCGATGCCCCACTGCTTCTCGGTGGAGGCCATCGTGCGCGCCACGCGGGGCGCGGTGAGCTCGAGGAGCCAGCGCGCGTCGTCGGGCCGGACCAGGTGCCACGTGGGCCGCAGGGCGTGGGTGCGCAGGACCGCGCCGTCGTCGAGCGCACCGAGCGCAGCGGCCTCGTCGGGCCGCGTGCCGGGCGTGACGCGCCGGCTGAGGCCCCAGAGCGTCGGGCGCAGCTCCTGTCCCTGGACGGCGAGCAGGTGCCCGACGGCGGAGGGCAGGTCGGGCAGGTCGGGCTCGCGCAGGCGCTGGGCCCGGAGCCGGGCGGCGCGGACCGTGACGGCGTCGACGCTCATGGAGGCACTCTGCCACCAGGTCCGGACATCTCGCCGCTGTTGTGGGCGCGATCGCCGGGCCGCAGACGCCCCACAAGGGACGAATCGGGCCAGAGATCGCGCCCACAACCCCTGCGGGTCAGGCGAGGGTGAGGCTCAGCGTCGCGTAGGAGTGCGCCGGGAGGGTCACCTCGAGGCCACGCGCGTGCGGCCGGACGGCCTCCAGCGCGACGGGCGCGACGGCGTCGGGCGCGTCCGGCGTGTTGTGCGTGGCGAGCCCGGGCGCGCTCAGCACCCGGGCAGAGTGCTCGACGACGTCACGGCCGCGCAGGTCCAGCACGACGGTGCGCTCCGCCGTCGCGTCCAGGTTGGTCAGCGAGACCAGCGCCGTGTTCCCACGGGTCGACGCCGACGCCGAGACCAGCGGCAGCTCGGCCTGCTCGCCGGGCCGGGAGGGCACGCCCTGCAGGTGCACGTCCAGTGAGTCGGCGTCGTGGTGACCCGCGTTCATCTCGAACACGTGATAGCTCGGCGTGCGGACCAGCGCACCGGACTCCGGGTCGGTGAGCAGCATCGCCTGCAGCACGTTGACCGTCTGGGCGATGTTGGCCATGACCACGCGGTCGGCGTGCCGGTGGAAGGCATCGAGGTGCACCGAGGCCACCAGGGCGTCGCGCAGGGTGTTCTGCTGGTACAGGAACCCGGGGTTGGTGCCGGGTTCCACGTTCCACCAGGTGCCCCACTCGTCCACGACCAGCCCCACCCGCTTGTGCGGGTCGTAGCGGTCCATGACCTGCCCGTGCCGGGTGAGCAGGTGGTCCATGTACCGGGCCCGCTCCAGGGCGAGGTACCACTCGTCCTCGGTGAACTCGGTCGCCGAGCCCTTGTCCGCCCACGGGCCGGTCATCGTGTAGTAGTGCAGCGAGACGGCCTGGAAGGGCGCGGCGGGGGTGCCGGCGTCCTCCGCGCGGTCCAGCGCGTCGAACGACTGCATGAGCACCTCGGTCCAGTGCAGGTCGGCGTCCGAGGCGCCCGCCGCGATGCGGTAGACGTCGTTGCCCGCATGGTTGCGCACGTACGTCGAGTACTGGCGCGCCAGCGACGCGAACTGCTCGACGCGCAGGTTGCCGCCGCAGCCCCAGGCCTCGTTGCCGATGCCGAAGAACGGCACCTTCCACGGCTCGTCGCGGCCGTTGCGACGCCGCAGGTCGGCCATCGGCGAGTCGTCGGCGCGGGTGAGGTACTCGATCCACTCGCTCATCTCAGCCACCGAGCCCGAACCCACGTTCCCCGCGATGTACGCCTCGGTGCCGAGCAGCTCGCACAGGTCCATGAACTCGTGGGTGCCGAACGAGTTGTCCTCGACGACGTCGCCCCAGTGCGAGTTGACCATCCGGGGGCGGTCCTCGCGCGGGCCGATGCCGTCGCGCCAGTGGTAGTCGTCCGCGAAGCACCCGCCCGGCCACCGCAGGTTCGGGATGTTCAGGGCGCGCAGGGCCTCGACGACGTCGGACCGGATGCCGCGCTCGTTCGGGATGTCGGAGTCCTCGCCGACGTAGAAGCCGCCGTAGATGCAGCGGCCGAGGTGCTCGGCGAAGTGTCCGTACACGTGCCGGGAGATGCGCGGGCCCGGCAGGTCGAGGTCGATGATGGCTGTCGTCTGCTCCATGGGAGCAGTTTATCGATATAATCGTGGGGACGAAAGAGGGTGACCGATACCGTGACCGGTGTGAGGCCGACCATGAGCGACGTGGCGCGCGCCGCGGGCGTCTCCGCGATGACCGTCTCCAACGTCCTCACCGGGCGGCGGCGCGTCAGCCCCGCCACCCGGTCACGCGTGGAGCAGGCCGCCACCCACCTCGGCTACGAGCTGAACCTCACCGCCCGCCACCTGCGGGCCGGGCGCACCGACACCGTCGCGCTCGTCGTCCCGCACTTCGACCACCCCTACTTCGGCGAGCTCGCCGCCCGCCTCGCAGGACTCCTCGCGGCGGAGGACCGCCACCTCGTCGTCGAGCAGACCGGGGCCAGCCGCGAGGCCGAGCTCGCCGCCGTCGCCCGCGCACGCGCCCGGTGGCAGCTCTACGACGGCGTGGTGCTCTCCGCCGTCGGGATGACCGCCGCCGACCTCGACGCCATGCACACCTCCGTCCCCCTCGTGCTGCTCGGCGAGCAGGACATGTCCGCCCGCTACGCCCACGTCCGGATGGACAACGTCGGCGGCGCCCGCCTCGCGACCGCGCACCTGCTGGCCGCCGGAGCGCGCCGCATCGCCGTCGTCGGCGGCGCCGAACCCTCCGCCGAGGCCGGCATGATGCCCGCACGCACCCTCGGATGGTCGCTCGCCCACGACGACGCCGGGGTGCAGGCCGCGCCGGAGCTCATCGTCCGCGCGCCCGCCGACCTCACCTCCGGCCGCGACGCCGTCCGCCGGATCGTGCGCGAAGGGCTCGACCTCGACGCCGTGCTCGCCGTCACCGACTCCCTCGCCGTCGGCGTCCTCGCCGGTCTCGCCGAGGCCGGACGGCGGGTGCCCGACGACGTCCAGGTGGTCGGGTTCGACAACCTCGCCTCGTCCGAGTTCACCGTCCCCGCCCTGTCGACGGTGGACCCCGGCCACGAGTGGTTGGCCACCGAGACGCTGCGGCTCCTCGAGGCCGCGATCGCGCGCGGCCCGGCAGCAGGGGCCGACGGCGCAGCGGACGTGCCGCAGCACGTCACGGCACCCGCGCGCCTCGTCCTGCGCGGCACGACCCGGGACGACCGCGACTGAGGACGCGACAGCGTCAGGCGCCGGCGGGCTGCTCCTCACGGATGATCGGGATGCGGCCACCCATGCCCACCATGTCGAGCACCTCGATCACGGCGTCGGAAGGCTCGAGCAGCTGGACCGGCGAGCCGGTCTCCTGGCCGAGCATGTAGATCTGCAGGATGAAAGCCACCCCGGACGAGTCGAGGAACGTGACGTCACGGACGTCCAGCACGATCGGGGTCGCCGAACGACGGGCCACGACGGTGGCCATCGCGTCGCTCGCCGCCTCCCGCAACGCAGCGTCCACCTCGCCCCACAAGGTCAGGTAGGTACCTTCCTCCTGCTGCTGGCAGGCGATGCCGGACCCAGGGTCGGGCTCGAGTTCTGTGCTGTGGTCGGTATCCATGGGGTGTCAGGCTCCCGTAGTGCCGTCGGCGACCGTGGTGGCGCTTCTCCCCCCGTCGAAGGCCATGGTCGAGTGTTCACCGGTCTCGTGGATTCGTCCAGTGGAACCGGACGATCATTGCCCGAGGCTCACGACCCGGGAGGTGGATCCGGGTCGGTGACGTCAGCGACCTCGGCGCCGAGCACCCGGATGAGGTCGTCGGCGTCGAGCGTCGCGGCGACGCCGTGACCTCCCGCACCGACCGACACGCGCCCCGCACCGGCGACGGAGGCGTCGGCGACGACCGGCCAAGCGGTCGACGCGCCAAAAGGGGTGATCGTTCCACGCTCGTAGCCCGTGACCTCCCGGGCCACGTCGGCGTCCGGCATCGACAGCCGGTTCACACCGAGCAGCGACCTCAGCCGTGCCCAGGCGATCGTCCGGCCGCCCGGGACCAGCACGAACAGGAAGTCGTCCGCCCCGCGACGCACCACGAGGGTCTTGAGGATCTGGTGCGGCTCGAGCCCGCGCGCCGTGGCAGCCTCCGCGAGGGAGCCGACACGACCGTGCCGGGTGAGCTCGAACTCGACCCCGGACGCCACCAGGCCGCGGCGCGCGCGTGCCTCGGTGTCCGACCCGGTCATCATGCTTCCCCCAGGACGCGCTGCGCGGTCGCCGCCGCGTCCACCGGCCCGTCGTGCTCCGTGCGTTCCGTGCGCCAGTACTCGGCGCCGTCCCGCGTCCGGGCGACCAGCCCGAGATCGATCATGGCGCGGCGCAGACCGACCGGATCGTCCGCCAGCTCGGCGAGCCGGTCCGTGAGCTCGCGCTCGGTCCACGGCTCGAGCAGGCGCGGCATCGCGAGCGTCGCGAGGTACCGCGTGACGGCCCGCTTGTCACGCCATCGTCGCGGGCTGCGCCGGAGCCGTCCGTCGTCCAGGAACCGGCGAGGGTCCCCGGCGGGCTGCTGGTCGGTCACGAGATCCTCAGGCCCTGGGCGTCGGCGTCGTCCGAGTCCGCGTCGTCACGTCCCAGAGGGCTCTGCAGGAGCGACTGCGGCCTCGGCTCGGGCGCGTCGTCCTCCGTGCAGTCCGGCTCCTGCTCGGAACGCTCCTCGTCCGCGAGCTGCTTGTCGTCCGCCGGCTGCTCTTCCGCGGCAGGTTCCTCCTCGCAGAGCTCGTCGGCGGGCGGCTCGTCGGCAGGCGGCTCCGTCGGCTCGGGCGACGGCTCGTCGGCGGGCGGCTCGGTCGGCTCGGGCGAGGGCGTCGGCTCCGTCGGTGTCGGTGTCGGCGACGGCGACGGCTTGTCGGCAGGCGGCTTGGTCGGCGTGGTCGGCGTGGGCGTCGGCTTGGGCTTGGGCTTGGGCTTCGGGTCCTTATTCTCGTCGCCGTTGCCCTTCTTGTTCTTGTCCTTGCCCTTGTCCTTCTTGTCCTTCTTGCCGTCCTTCTTGTTCTTCTTGTCGCCGTCCTTCTTCTTGCCGTCCTTCGAGTCCCCGGAGTCCTTCTTGCCGTCCGACCCGCCCGTCGAGTCGCCACCGGACCCGTTGCCGTCCGACGACCCGCCACCGGTGGAGGAGCCGCCGTCCGTGGCGAAGTCGTCCGTCGAGGTGGCGCGGTCCGGGATCGGGCCCGCGGCGAAGAACTCGAAGTGCCACGGCTCGGGCTTGCTGCCGTCGAGGCGCGCCCAGGCGGGGTTGTCCCAGCCGTAGTCCGGCCCGTTGACCCGCAGCCACGCGTACTCGGCGGACCGGCCGCCCGAGATCGGGGTGGAGAGGTCCAGGGCGAGACCCCAGCCATGGTTCGACGTGCCGGGCACGGCGGCCAGGTGGGGCTTCGCTGCACGCACCGCGACCTGTGAGGCGTACGAGCGGTAGGAGTCCGTGATGGGGATGTTCGTGCCGAACCGTGCGCGGTAGGCCTCGTTGAGCGCTTCGAGCTGCAGCGCGGCGTCGCACCGGAGCATGTGGCCGGGCGCCCACGGGACGGCGCACAGCACCGACGTGGGGATCCGGCCGTTGCTGTAGCCCGCCGTCGATGTGGCGTGCTGATCGACGACCGAGCGCAGCGCCTGCGACAGCGAGTTGGCCGCGGCGTCCAGCGGGAGGCCGCCCGCGGTGACCGGGGTGCCGTCGCTCAGCACGAAGGTCCCGTCGGGCAGCTCGGTGACCGACGGGCGGATGTCGACGACGTAGCCCGCTGCCGCCGGGTCGAGGAGCGTGGAAAGACGCGTCGCCGCCACCACCACGTCGTCGAACGTGACGGCGTCGTCCACGTGCTCGTGCTCGACGTCGCCCTCCACCCCGAGCGTCTCCTCGGCACCGGGCTCCTCGGCATCGGGCTCCTCGGCACCGCCGAAGCCGCCGGCCGTCGAGGGCATCTCCGGCTCGGCCGAGGCGTCCTCCTCGTCGGACCCGGAACCGCCCCCTGCTGCGCCGTCGTCCGGCAGGACCGGGCTCGCGACCCGCAGCGCCCCGTCGCCCTGGAGCAGCTGGTCCAGCGTGGGGAGCCGGAGGCTCGGCACGTCGACCGGCTCGATGGGCTCCAGGTCCGCCGTCGACCGCGGCCCACCGGTGTCACCGGCCGCGCCGTACTCGATCTCGGGGTCCCCGGCGTCCGCGAGGTCCTCCGGGCGCACCGACCCGCCGTCGTCGTCCGCGGGCTCGTCGACCTCGGCGGGCGGCCGCAGCTCGTCGCTGCCGAAGTCCTCGGGGTCGCCGAAGGGGACGTCGCCCGCGGGCTCGCCGGCCGGGTCCGGCGCCGTCGGTTCGTCGGCGGGCTCGTCCGGTACGGCGTCGGCGACGTCCTCGCGCTGCTGGGGGACGCCGACCCGTGGCGCGACGGCGGCGTCCCGCTGGGCGACGTAGATGCTCAGCAGGGTGCCGAGCTCCGCTGCGGCCTGCTGCACCTCTGGGTCGAGCGCGCGGCCCGAGTCCACGGCGGCCAGCTCGGCCCGCTCGACCACGTCGAGGATCTGGCCCACCGTCTTCGGGCCGGTCGACGTCGAGGCGCCGACGACGCCCACGACCACCGGCTCGGTGTCGACGGGCGCAGTGAACTCAGGGTGCTCGGTGAAGTCGTTCCAGGGAAGGTCGGAGACCGAGCCGGCCATGATGCCGGCGGCGAAGGTCAGAGCAGCCGCACCGGCGCCGACGGTGCGCAGGACCGAGCGGCCTCGCTCGGCGGACGCGGGCCGGCGCGGCGCGGAGCCGTCGACGCTCTCGGCGTCACGTCCTCCCAGGTCACCGTTCTTCTCGACCGCCACGCGGAACCCTTCTGCCAGCCGCTGTGCTGCACGACGCATCCTCGCACACCAACGTGACCAGATGCTGCGGGCAACGTCCCCCAAGAACCACTGTGCGGCACCGCGACGAGTCCCGCCAGTCCTCCCAACCACCGTTCGCCCGGAGCCGGCCGGGTCCGCCCGAGGGCACACTGGACCCATGAGCAGGCCCTCCGCATCGACGCCCCCGAGCATCGACCTGAACAGCGATCTCGGTGAGCGGTCCGAGCGGTCCGCCGTCCGGGACGACGCCCGCATGCTCGCCGTCGTCTCCAGCGCGAACGTGGCGTGCGGGTTCCACGCCGGGGACCCCGCGACGATGCGCCGCACGGTCCGCGGAGCGGTCACCCACGGGGTCGCGATCGGCGCGCACGTCGCCTACCGGGACCGTGCCGGGTTCGGTCGCCGGTCGATGGACGTGCCCAGCGACGAGCTGCGCGCCGACGTCGTCTACCAGCTCGGCGCGCTGCAGGCTGTCGCCGCGGCCGAGGGCACGCGGGTGCGGTACGTCAAGCCGCACGGTGCGCTGTACAACACGGCGGCCACCGACGAGCGGGTCGCGGTCGACGTCGCGGCGGCGGTCGCCGCCGTGGACCCGGCCCTGGTGGTGCTCGGACTGCCCGGCAGCGTCGCCCTGGCCGCCGCGGCCGACGCCGGGCTCGCGACCATGTCGGAGGCGTTCGCCGACCGCGCGTACACCGCAGCCGGGACCCTCGTGCCCCGCGGTACGCCCGGCGCGGTGCTCGACGACGCCGAGGAGGTCGCCGCCCGCATGCTGCGGCTCGTCGCGTCCGGCCTCGTCACCGCCGTGGACGGCACCGACGTCCTGGTGCAGGCCGACTCCGTGTGCGTGCACGGCGACACCCCGGGTGCGGTCATGATGGCCGAGCGGGTGCGCGAGGTGCTCGCCGGCGCCGGCGTCCAACTCCGATCCTTCGTCGAGGGCACGTGAGCGTGCGGGTCCGGGTCGCCCGGGACGACGTGCTGCTCGTGGAGGTCGCCGACCTGGCGGCCGCCACCGCTTTGCACCGCTCTCTGTCGAGCGCCCCGGTGCCCGGCGTCGGGCAGCCGGTGCCAGGGGCCCGGACGGTCCTGGTGCCGTTCGACCCGCGGGTCCTCCCCGCCACGACGCTCGCCGACGAGCTGCGCGCGCGGGCCGAGGTGCCGTCGTCGGGCACGGAGCAGCCAGGACGTCTCGTGGAGGTGCCCACGGTGTACGACGGCGCCGACCTGGACGGCGTCGCGGCCCACCACGGGTGGAGCGTGGCCGAGGTGGTGCGCCGGCACACGGGCGCCCGCTGGACGGTGGGGTTCGTGGGCTTCGCGCCCGGGTTCGGCTACCTCGTGGGCGACGACCCGGGGCTGGTGGTGCCGCGGCGGGCGAGCCCGCGCACGCGTGTCCCGGCGGGAGCGGTGGCCCTCGCCGGGCCGTACTCCGGCGTCTACCCGCGCGAGAGCCCGGGCGGCTGGCAGATCGTCGGGCGCACCGCCGTCGTCACCTGGGACGAACGGCGGGACCCGCCCGCGCTCTGGGTCCCGGGCGACCGCGTGCGGTTCGTGGCGGTGCGAGAGTCGGTGCGCGGTGTCTCGGCTCCGTTCGGCACTTCCGGCTCCGTTCGGCAGTCCGGACTGCCGAACGGAGCCGGAAGTGCCGAACGCGGCGCGCTGGAGGTGCTCGACCCGGGAGTGCAGACCCTCGTGCAGGACCTCGGCCGCCCCGGCCGGGCGGACCTCGGCGTCGCGACCTCCGGAGCCGCCGACCCCCGCAGCCTGCGCGCCGCGAACCGCGCCGTCGGCAACCCCGTCGACGCCGCCGCCCTGGAGACTCTCGGCGGCCTGCGGCTCCGGGCGCACGGCCCCGTCGTGGTCGCCGTCACCGGCGCTCCCACCCCGCTCAGCACGGTGCCCGACGGCGGAGGCCCCGCCCGCCCGCACCGCCTCGGCCAGGCGTTCGCGCTGGCCGACGGCGACGAGCTGTCGATCGGGACGCCGACGCGCGGGCTGCGCAGCTACCTGGCGCTGCGAGGCGGCCTCGACGTGCCGGCCGTGCTGGGCTCACGTGCCACCGACGTCCTCGCCGGGCTGGGCCCCGACCCGGTGCGCGCCGGCACCCTGCTGCCCGCCGGGCCACCGCCGTCGGCCGCCGTGGCCCTGACCACGACGGGCGCGCCCGACCCGGCCACCCTGCCTGCACCGGGCGACGTCGCGACGCTGCCGCTGGTGCTCGGCCCGCGCGACGACTGGTTCACCCCCGAGGCTCTGCGGCTGCTCACCGAGCAGGAGTGGGAGGTCACGGCGCGGTCCAACCGCGTGGGGCTCCGGCTCGCCGGGGCGGCGCCGCTGGACCGGCGCTCCGCCGTCGCGCACGCCGAGCTGCCCAGCGAGGGCTGCGTCACCGGAGCGCTGCAGGTGCCGCCCGACGGCCAGCCGGTCCTGTTCCTCTCCGACCACCCCCTCACCGGGGGATACCCCGTCGTGGCCGCGGTGCCGACGGCAGACCTGTGGGTGGCCGGCCAGATGCCGCCCGGCGCCCGGCTGCGCTTCCGTGTGACGTGAGTGTGCGCAAGATCTCCACGGACTCTTTGTCCACAACCACACACATCGCGCAAGGTCGCGGGCAGGATAGGGGCATGACGTCAACGACGACCAGCACGACGACCGGTCGAGCACCGGGCCGCGCCGCAGCGGCCGGACTGCTCGCCGTCACCCTCACCCTCGGTGCCTGCTCCGTCCCCCACGACGTCGAGCGGTACATCGCCGATGCCCAGGTCCAGGCCGACAGCCTCGACGCCGACCTCCAGCAGCTCGCGGACCAGACCTCCGAGCTCACCACACTCGGGGAGGACGTCACGAACGCCGTCGACTCTGCACAGGCCGCCACCGACGAAGCCCGCTCCGCCCTCGACAAGGCCGCGGAGTCGTCCGACGGCGCCGTCGTGGCGCTCGCGGACGCCCAGGTCGCGCTCGAGGCCGCCTCCGCCGAGGTGAGCTACGTGATCGCGAACGCCGACGCCAGCCCCGAGGTCGTCACCGCCCTCACCGAGCTGCAGGAGCAGATCAACGCGCTGCGGGGCCAGACGGAGAACGCCGGCGAGTAGGGCCTCAGGCCGGCCGCCGCCGGCCGAGCCACTCCCGCGCCGCGGCGACCAGGAGGCCCACGCCGAGCTCCAGCGTGGGCTCGGGCACCGGCGCGAAGAACGGTGAGTGGTTCGGCGCGACCTCCGCGGGCAGGTTGCCCATGCTGGCCGTCGACGGGTCGAAGCCCTCGAACAGCGCGGCATCGAAGCCGCCCAGGAACCAGTACACGAGCGGGGCGTCCGCTGCGGCCGCCAGGACGCCGACGTCCTCCGAACCCGCGAGCGGCGGCAGCTCCACGACGGCGGGCCGCCCGCCCGCGGACTCGATCGTCGCGCGGCGGGCCTCGAGCGAGCGTTCGAGCGCGGAGCGGGTGCGCCCGGCGGCCTCCGGGTCGTTCACGGTGGCGCCGAACGTCGAGACCTGCTCGTACTCCGGCGGCTGCGGGGCGCCCGACGCCACCGCCTCGGCGTCGACGATGCGGTGGATGGCGGCGAGCACGCGCTCGCGCACGGCCTCGTCGAACGTGCGGACGTTGACCAGCAGCTCCGCGCGGTCCGGGATGATGTTCGCCTGCGTGCCGGCGCGGACCGCACCGACCGTCACCACCGCCGCCTCCCGCGCTCCGACCTCGCGCGCCACGATCCCCTGCAGCCGCTGGATCGTCGCGGCCGCCATGAGGACCGGGTCGACTGCGCCCTCCGGGCTGGACCCGTGCCCGCCGCGCCCGTGCAGGACGATCCGCATCGAGTCGGCAGCGGCCATGGCGGTGCCCGGCGTGAGGTTGACCGTCCCGACCGGGAGCGGCATGACGTGCTGGCCAAGTACGACGTCGGGCGTGCCGATCCGCGCGTACAGGCCGTCGTCGACCATGGCTCGTGCGCCGGCGCCGACCTCCTCCGCCGGCTGGAAGAGCACCTGGAGCGTGCCCGACCACTCCTCGCGGCGCTCGGCCAGGTGGGCTGCCGCGCCGAGGAGGCACGTCACGTGGACGTCGTGCCCGCAGGCGTGCATGGTCGGCGTCTCGCGCCCGTCCGGCAGGGTGGCGGTGTCCGTCGAGGCGTAGGGCAGGTCGGTGCGCTCCGCGACGGGCAGGCCGTCCATGTCGGCGCGGAGCAGCACCGTGGGGCCGTCGCCGTTCGCCAGGACGCCGACGACGCCGGTACCCCCGATGCGGTCGTGCACCGCGAAGCCCGCCGTGCGCAGGCGATCGGCGACGACGCCCGCCGTGCGGTGCTCGGCGAACGCGAGCTCGGGATGCGCGTGCAGGTCGGTGTAGACCGCGGTGAGCTCCGCGGCGGTGAGGGCGCTCATGCCGCCATCCTGCCCTGCCGACCCGCGACCGTCGCCGCACGTACGCCGTGGGCGAATCCGGAAATTGAGTCGGCACGACTCAAGTTGCACCCCTCAGCACCACCCACCCGAGGAGGAATCATGATCGCCACCCTGAACCGTCCCCCGTTCGCCGACGTCCGGATCCGCGACCCGCGCCGTCTGCCGCTCGCACCCGCCGAACGCCAGACCGCACCGGTGGACGTCTACCGCCAGGGCGAGGACCTCGTCGCCCGCTTCGACCTGCCGGGCATCGACCCGGCCGACGACGTCACCGTCGAGGTCGAGGGACGCCAGCTCGTCGTCCGCGGCGAGCGCAAGGACCACCGTGACGAGGACGCCGAGGGCCGCCGGTTCTCGGAGGTCCGCTACGGCGAGTTCCGTCGTGTCGTCCCGCTGCGCAAGGCCGTCGACGGCACGGCCGTGACCGCGTCCTACGACGCCGGTGTCCTGACGGTCACCGTCGCCGGAGTGTTCGCGGGCACGACGCCGCAGCGCATCGAGGTCACCACCGCCTGACCCCAGGTCGGGCAAATGTCACGGTCCGGACCGGTTCGGTGCGTCAAACCAGTCCGGACCGTGACGTTCGGCGTGGTCAGTCGAAGTAGGCGGGCACGTCGATCGGACCGCCGGCCGCCGCGAACTCGGCATCCACCGCCGCACGCAGCCCCGCGTCGCACAGATAGTCCAGCGCCGTCTGCGCGAGCCCGGCGGCGCCGTCGACGGCGGCCCGCTCGGCGTCCGGACCGCCCGCCGCCGCGGCGAACGCCTCCGTGTGCAGCGCCACGGAAGGCTCGGACACCTGGATCAACGGGTGGATCCCCGGCACCCGGAAGCTGACGTTGCCGAAGTCCGTCGACGCCGCCAGCGTCTCGGACACCACCCCGCCCGGCAGCACGTCCCGCCCTCGCGCCTCCTGCGCCGCCACCCACCGCCGGGTGAGCGCCTGGTTGGTCCGCACCGGCAACGACGGGTGCGCGCCGTCGTCCCAGTCGATCTGCACCTCGGTGCCGGTGATGAGCGCGGCACCGCGGGCGACGTCGTCCAGTCGGCGCGACAGGTCACGCAGCGTGTCCGGGTACTTCGAGCGCGCGTAGAGGTGCATCACCGCACGCTCGGTGATGATGCTCGGCCGGGTGCCACCCTCCACGATGGTGGCGTGGACCCGGTCCGACGGCGGCATCTGCTGCCGCAGCAGACCGATGCCCTGGTAGGCCAGGGTCGCCGCGTCCAGGGCGTTGCGACCCATGAACGGCTGCGCCGAGGCGTGCGCCGCCCGGCCGGTGAAGGTCCAGGTCAGCAGCCGCCGCCCCAGCCACACCTGGTCCGCGACGTCGACGCCGTACGGGTGCACCATGATCGCGGCGTCGACGTCGTCGAACGCCCCGGCGCGCGCCATGACCTCCTTGCCGCTGTGCCCCTCCTCGGCGGGCGTACCGAGCAGCACCACGCGGCCCGACGGCGCCCCCTCGCCCGCCAGCACCGGCTGCAGCGCGAGGAACGCGCCCACCCCTGCGGCCGCGATGACGTTGTGGCCGCAGGCGTGGCCGATCACGGGCAGCGCGTCGTACTCGGCGCAGATCGCGATCGTCGGCCCGTCGGCCGGGTCGGGGCCTGTCAGCTCGGCCCGGAACGCCGTGTCCACGCCGTGCACGCCGAGCTCCGCCTCGACGCCGTGCTGCGCGAGCAGGTCCACGAGCAGCCGCGCGCTGCGGTGCTCGGCGAACGCAGTCTCCGGGTGGGCGTGCAACGACTGCACCACCTGGACCAGCTCCGGCCGGAGCGAGGTGACCGCCGTCTCCACCGCCGCCCGCAGCACGGCCGGTGCTCCGCCGTCGTCCTCGGACACGGGCTGCGCGGCCTGCGCCGCGAGGGCGACGCGCCGACGTGCCTCGGTCTCGTCGACGACGTGGTCGAGGTACGCGGTGCTGGGCGGGAGCGGTCCATCCACAGGCATGCCGTCATCGTACGGACCCTCCCACCGGGGAGTCCGGGAACCCGTTTGCCGGTCCGGCAACGCGGCTTTCACCGGGCGGCCCCCGGGGGGACCATGGAACGGTCCGCACCGCCAGGGAGGCCCCATGCCCAGCCAGGTCCGCATGCTCGACGACGTCCGCCCGGACGAGTCCGACCACGAGTTCCTGCCCGCCATGTCCCGCAGCTGGCTGGTGCCCTGGTACGACCTCACCGCCCGCCTCCGCGGCCTCGGACGCCTCTACCGCCGGACGGTCGAGCTCGCACGGATCAGGCCCGGCCAGCGGGTGCTCGACGTCGGCTGCGGCACCGGCAACCTCTCCCGGGAGGTGCTGCGCGCCGCGCCGGACGCCGTGGTCACCGGGCTGGACCCCGACGGCGAGTCGCTGCGCCGTGCGGCCCGCAAGCTCCGCCGTCGTCGGCGTGGCGAGGTCACGCTGGTTCGCGGGTTCGCGCACCGCCTGCCCGTGCCGGACGCGAGCCAGGACCACGTGGTCTCCTCCCTGGCGCTGCACCACGTGCCGGCCGAGGAGAAGGAGCGCCTCGCCGGGGAGATCGCCCGGGTGCTGCGTCCCGGCGGGCGGGTGACGATCGCGGACTTCGCCGGCGACCACGCGAGCGCGCACGAGCACGCGTCCGAGGGATCACCCGGGCACGGGGACGACGGCGGCACGCACCACGGGCAGCACGACCACGGGCCCGGGCGTGGTCACCGCCACCAGCCGGGTCACGGCCCGGGCAGCCGCACCCACGACGCCGACAACGCCGACGGGGGCATCGAACGGCTGCTCACGGCAGCCGGCCTGGCCGACGCGCGCACGGTGGAGCGCATGCCGCTGCTCGGCGACTCCGTGATCCTCGTGCAGGCCCACCGGTGACGACGCCGCGGACTCAGGCCCGACTCCACGGGTCGACGACCTCGATGCCGCTGTGGGCGAAGTGCCGGACGTTGCGCGTCACGACCGCGGCCCCGTGCGCCCTGGCCACGGCGGCGATCATCGCGTCGAGGTCACCGGCCGGTCGCCCGGCGCGCTCCTGACGGCTCCGCACCACGGCGTACTCGACGGCAGCGGGCTCGCCGAACGGCAGCACCCGGTCGCGGAACCTCTCCGAGAGGATCGCCAGCACCACCGCGTGGAGCGCCTCTCGCCGGCGTCCGGAAGGTAGCCGGGCCACGCCGAAGAGCAGCTCGCCCACCACCACGGACGTCGTCCACACGTCGTCGTGCGACCTCAGCCACCGCAGGACGGCGGGATCGGGCGCCCGACGCGTCAGCTCCGAGAGAACGTTCGTGTCGAGGAGGTAGGTCACCCCTCGAGCTCCACGGCCGGCCGGGACGGCGCCTCGGGACGCTCCGGAAGCCAGTCGTCATCCCACGCCGGATCCGCCCAGACCTCGTGGAGGGCAGAGCGCGCGCGGTCGATCCAGTCGCCGCCGGCCGGCGCGTCGCGAGGCGGGCCGTCCTCCGGCGCCTCGCCCCAGCGGACGTCGAGCGCAGGTGCCGTCACCGCGCCCGCGAGGATCGCGCGCACCTCGGCCTCCATCGAGCGATGGTGCCTGCGCGCACGCTCCTTGATCTGCCGGTGCAGCTCGTCGTCGAGCCCTCGCACGGTGATCGTCATCGACATCACTACCTCCCTGACAGCAGAATGCTAGCACCCTGCCGGAAGGCGACTCAGTCCGGGTCGCTCGGGTCCAGCGGCTCGGCGGGGTCCAGGTTCACGGTGCCACGCCGCCAGTAGCCGGCGATCGCGAGCTGGTCCGGACGGGCACCGGCCTCGCGCCGCAGGTAGCGGCGCACGGGCACCAGCTCGCCCGCCTCGCCGAGCGCGACGAGGAGCTCGCCGTCGTCCAGGCCGCCGAGGGAGCGCACGGCCTCGGCGAGCTGACCGGGGCCGTCGGTGCGGTAGAGGATCTCGACGTCCGCGTGGCCCAGCTCGGACTCCACGAACGACTCGTCGACGTCGTCGCCGATCTCCACGATCGCCGTCACGCGGACGTCCGGCCCGACGGCCTCCACCCAGCGGGCCGCGGCGGGCAGGCCGGTCTCGTCGACGACGACGGTCAGTCGTTCCACGCCCTCGGGGACGCCGGCGCTCACGCTCGGGCCGACGAGCACCACCTCGTCGCCGACGGCGGCGCGCGACGCCCAGGCCGACGCCGGCCCGCCACCGCCGTGCAGCACCCAGTCGAGATCCACCTCGGCGACGCCGTCCACGGTGCGCCACGCACGCACCGTGAGCTCGCGCGAGATCGAGACGACGCCCGTCGGTCGCTGGATCCCGCCGTCCGCGGCGACGGTCGGTGGGTGCAGCTCACCGGTGGCCGGGTCGGGCAGGAAGACCTTCACATGGTCCTCCGGCCCGGCCGCCCGCAGCGCAGCCAGGGACGACGGCGCGGCCGGGTCCGCGCCGTCGGCGTCGGCGTCGGCGTCGGCGTCGGCGTCCCGGAGGGTGGTGCGCACCATCGACCCGGCGAGCTGCCGGACGGCGTGCACGCGGACGCGACGCGGGATCAGGTCGAGCGAGGTTCGAGGTCGCGAGAGCACGCATCGATCTCATCACGGATACGCATCCTGGTGAAGGCGGCGCTGGTGCGCGGCGCTCGCGTCCGGGAGGATGGCCTCATGACCGATCCGTACCAGCCGCCGCAGCCGTACTCGACCCCCGACTCCTCGGGCGACCCCGGGAAGTCGCACAGCGGCGCTCCGCAGGCCGACCCGACGCCGCCCGCGTACGGGCAGGGGTACGGGCAGCAGCCCGGCTACGGGCAGACCCCGTACGGCCAGCCCGGCTACGCGCCGGTCTACGCGCCGGACCCGCCCGGCAAGACCATGGGGATCATCGGGTTCGTGCTGGCGTTTGTCCTCGCCCCCGCCGGGATCGTGGTCTCGGCCATGGCCCTGTCGGAGTCGAAGAAGGTCGGCTACGACAACGCGCTGGGCAAGTGGGGCCTGTGGCTGTCGATCATCTTCACGTCGCTCGGCGTGCTGGCGGTCATCGCGTACATCGGGTTCTTCGTGTTCTTCTTCGGCGCGATGGGCGTGGCGTCGAGCAGCTACTACTGATCGCTCAGGCGAAGAACACCCGCAGGTCGGCGACGACGTCGCCGGGCACCTCCATCGCGGCGAAGTGCCCGCCGCGCGGGAACTCGGACCAGTGCTCGATGCGTGAGTTGTCGCGCTCGGCGAGGCTGCGGATCGTCCGGAAGTCGTCCGCGAACACCGCGACGCCGAGACGACCGGCGGCGACGACGAGCTCCGCGCCGCTGCGCTGCTCCGCGTAGTGGTACCGCGCGGCGGTCGCGTAGGTGTTCGTGAACCAGTAGAGCGTGGCCTGGGCGAGCACCTGCTCCGGGCGCACCAGCGACGTGCCGTTGCCGAAGCTCTCGAAGAGCTCGGAGTACGCCAGCGTCGCGACGGGCGAGTCCGCGAGTCCGGCCGCGACGGTCTGCGGGCGCGACGCGTTCATCGCGTTGTAGCCACCCACCGACTGGAACCACTGCGCGTGGGCCAGCGCCGCATACTCCTTCTCGCCGAAGTCGTCCATCTCCCCCGGCGCACCGGACGGGAACGAGAACAGGTGCAGCACGTGCGCGCCGCGAAAGCCCTCCGGGTCGAGGACGGCGAGCTCGCGCGCGACCATCGCACCGCCGTCGCTGCCGTGGATGCCGTAGGACTCGTGGCCCAGCCCGCGCATCAGGGTGTCGTAGGTGCGGGCGACCCGGGCCATGGTCCAGCCCTCGCCGACCAGCGGCATCGAGAAGCCGAAGCCGGGCATCGACGGGATCACCAGGTCGAAGGCGTCCTCGGGGCGTCCGCCGTGGGCGACCGGGTCGACCAGCGGCTCGATCATGTCGAGAAAGTCGAGCACGGAGCCGGGGTACGTGTGCGCGAGGAGCAGCGGCGTGGCGTCGTCGTGCGCCGAGCGCACGTGCAGGTAGTGGACCGGCTGCCCGTCGATCTCGGTGACGAACGCGGGGTAGGCGTTCAGGCGGGCCTCGACGGCGCGCCAGTCGAAGTTCTTCCAGCGCTCGACCATGTCGCGCAGGTAGGACTCCGGGGTGCCGTACTCCCAGGAGTCGCCGGGGGCGGCCGGGGCGAAGCGGGTCCGCTCGAGGCGCTGGTGCAGGTCGTCCAGGTCGGCCTGCGGGACCTCGACGGTAAAGGGGCGGGTCGCGAGCTCGGTGCGGTGCATGGTGACTCTCCTTGGTGTCCGGCGGGCGGCTGCCCGCTGCGTGTCTCCGACACTAGGAAGAGTTCAGGAACGTTCCGTTCCTCTATTCTGGACTCCACGACTTTTTCTGGGGGCGGGATGACCACCACCGCGAGCGACAGGTCCGCACGCCTGCTGACGCTGCTCGGCCTGCTGCAGTCCCGCGCGGACTGGACCGGACCCGAGCTCGCCACCCGCCTGGAGGTCACCGGCCGCACCCTCCGGAACGACGTCGCACGCCTGCGCGAGCTCGGTTACCCGGTCGACGCGGTGCGTGGGCCCGGAGGGCGCTACCGGCTCGGTGCGGGCGCCCGCCTGCCACCTCTGCTCCTCGACGACGACGAGGCCGTCGCGGTCGCCGTCGGCCTCCGGACCGCGAGCGGCACCGCCGGCCTGGAAGAGCCGGGAGCGTCGGCGCTGGCCAAGCTCGAGCAGGTCATGCCCGACCGGCTGCGCCGGCAGCTCGCGGCGCTCCGCGCCGCGAGCACCGCCGGGCCCGAGAACACGGACTCCGACGTCGACGACCCGGAGATCGACCCCGGCGTGCTCCGCGACGTCGCGGCGGCCGTCCGCGACCGCCAGGGGCTGCGGTGCTTCTACCGGGGCGAGCCGGTCGAGATCGAGCCCTATCACCTGGTCGCCTGGCAGCGTCGCTGGTTCCTCGTGGGGCGCGACGCGGCCGGGGGGACCTGGGCGCCGTACCGCGTCGACTGGCTGAAGCTGCGCACGCCGGGAGGGCGGCGTTTCAGCCCGGCGCCCTTCCCCGGCGACCTCACGGAGTTCGTGGTCCGGGAGGTCGCGCGGACCGGCTGGGCGGTGCACGCCCGCATCGTCGTGGACGCCGGCGCCGAGCAGGTGCTCGCGCGGATCAACCCCGCCGTGGGGACCGTGGAGCCGCTGCCCGACGGACGGTCGGTGCTGGTGACGGGCGGCGACAGCGTCGAGACGGTCGCCGTGTGGATCGGCATGCTCGGCTACGACTTCCACGTCACGGAGCCGCCGGGCCTGGTCGAGCACCTGTGCGTGCTGGCCGGGCGCTATTCCCGGGCCACCAGCCAGACGGCCACCGCGCAGAGCAGCGCCCCGGGGAGGGCGAGCAGCCCCGGCACCTGACCGAGCTGCAGCCCGGCCCACAGCGCCGTGACCGGCGGCGTGAGGTACAGCAGGGCGCTCACGGTCTGCGGTCCGCGCCGCCGCAGCACCAGGAAGTAGCACCCGTACCCGCCGACCGTCGACAGCACCACGACCCACCCCACCGCCACCCAGAACTGCGGGGCGGCGGGCGGTGCGATCCGACCCGTCAGGACGGCCAGCGCGACGAGGGCCGCACCCGCCGCGAGCGTGTGGACCGCCAGGTCCCCGAGCAGGTCACCGTCGCCGGGTGCCCGCCGCTCCAGGGCCGTGCCCACCGACAGGGACAGCATCCCGCCGAGCGGCAGCAGGTACACCCACCACGGCGCCGACCCCTGACCGAGATCACCGAGCACGACCAGCAGGACACCGGCCAGGCCGAGCACCAGGCCGAACCGCTGGCCCGCCGTCGTCCGCTCGCCCCATGCCGCGCGCGCCAGCGCCGCGACGACCAAGGGCTGCAGCGCGGCGACGAGCGCCGCGGTCCCGGCGGGCACGCCCAGCGCGACGCCGCCGACGATCCCCCCGAGGTATCCGGCCTGGGTCAGCAGGCCGACGACGACGGCGTGGCGTGCGCGCCCGGTCGTCACGCGCCCCCACCGCGCGCGTCGCCCGCGGAGCACGGCGACGAGCACGAGGACCAGCGCGCACGCGACGAGGTACCGCCAGGCGAGCAGGGTCACGGGTGAGGCGTCCCTCGTCCCCAGCTCAGCGCCGACGAACCCGGAGCTCCAGAACACGATCAGCCCGAGCGCCGCGATGGTGTCTCGTCCCATGGTGTCTCGTCCCATGGTGGCGAGGTAACCATACCGGTCTGTATACTCGCAGTACCCTCTTCTGCCCCGCCGAGGAGCGCCGCATGACGACCTCGACCGACACCCCCACCCCCGTCTTCGCCGAGCCCGAGCTCACGCCCGCCGGCCACAGCCTGCTCGACGCCGCCAGCACGCTCTTCTACACGCGCGGGATCCGCGCCGTCGGCGTCGACCTCGTCGCCCTCGAGGCCGGCACCACGAAGAAGACCCTCTACGACCGCTTCGGCTCCAAGGACCGCCTCGTCGCGCAGTACCTCACCCGCCGCGGCGCCCGCTGGCAGCACCGGGTCCTCGAGCTCGTCGCCGAGCGGACCGACGCCCGGTCCCGGCTGCTCGCCGTCTTCGACGCGCTCGAGGAGTGGCACGCCGGGCAGGACCGCGGCTGCGCCTTCGTCAACGCCTACGCCGAGGTGGGCGCCGACGACCAGGCGACCCGCGACGTCATCCGCCGCGAGAAGGACTGGATGCGACAGCTCTTCGTCTCCCTCGCCGCCGGGGCCCACCCCACCACGCGCCACGCGACCGGCGCCGCCGTCCACCTGCTCTACGAGGGGGCGCTCGTCATCGCCACCGCCGGAGGCCGCCCCGACGCGCTCGCCGAGGCGCGCGCCACGGTGGAGGCACTCCTGGCAGCATCCGCGCCCACCATCCAATGAGCTTGCGAGGGCTGCCAGAATGAGGGGTCGTGAGCACTGAGCCGTCCCCCGCCCCGCAGTCCGCCGACGACGGCGGCTCGCGCGGCGACCGCCGGGACCGACACGACGGCGGGACGCAGGCCGGGCAGCAGCGCCGCCAGCACACCGGCAAGGACGGTGGACGACGGCGGCGCGGCCGCGGGGCACGGAAGTCCGGCCCCACGGGTGGTCGCCAGAACGGCCGCGGACCGGCCCGGGTGAGCCGCGACCAGCTCGAACGGGCAGCCGCGGCGCGTGCCGCCGTCGTCGTCCCCGAGATCACGTACCCCGAGCAGCTCCCCGTCTCCGCGCGGCGCGAGGACATCGCCGCCGCGATCGAGACCCACCAGGTCGTGGTGGTCGCGGGCGAGACCGGCTCCGGCAAGACGACGCAGCTGCCCAAGATCCTGCTCGAGCTCGGACGCGGCCGGAAGGGTCAGATCGGGCACACGCAGCCGCGGCGCATCGCCGCGCGGTCCGTCGCCGAACGCGTCGCGGAGGAGCTGGGCACCGAGCTCGGCGGCGTCGTCGGCTACCAGGTGCGGTTCACCGACACCTCCAGCGCGGAGACGCTGGTCAAGGTGATGACGGACGGCATCCTGCTCGCGCAGATCCAGCGTGACCCGGAGCTGCTCGCCTACGACACGATCATCATCGACGAGGCGCACGAGCGGTCGCTCAACATCGACTTCCTGCTCGGCTACCTGTCCCGGCTGCTGCCGCGCCGCCCCGACCTCAAGCTGATCATCACCTCCGCGACGATCGACTCGGAGCGGTTCGCGGCGCACTTCTCGCCTGCTTCCCTGGCGCGTGGCGGCGGGGCGCCCGACGCCGTCGTCGGCGTCCTGCCGGACCATGCCCCCGTCGTCGAGGTCACCGGGCGGACCTACCCCGTCGAGATCCGGTACCGGCCGCTCTCCCCGGACACCGACCCGGACGCGCCCGCGAAGAAGAAGGGCGAGGAGAAGGACCTCGTCACCGGCATCGTCGAGGCCTGCGACGAGCTGATGCGCGAGGGTCCCGGCGACATCCTCGTGTTCCTCTCCGGCGAGCGCGAGATCCACGACGCCGCCGACGCCCTCGAAGGCCACCTCAAGGAACGCGTCCGCGACCCCAAGCACCCGCAGCACGTCGAGATCCTGCCGCTGTACTCTCGCCTGTCCGCCGCCGAGCAGCACCGCGTGTTCCAGCAGCACTCGTCGCGGCGGATCGTGCTGTCCACCAACGTCGCCGAGACGTCCCTGACCGTGCCCGGCATCCACTACGTCGTCGACCCCGGCACCGCCCGTATCTCGCGCTACTCCAAGGCGACCAAGGTGCAGCGCCTGCCGATCGAGCCCATCTCGCAGGCCTCCGCGAACCAGCGCTCCGGGCGCTCCGGGCGCGTGGCCGACGGCGTCGCGATCCGCCTCTACGCGCAGGCCGACTTCGAGAGCCGGCCCGAGTTCACCGAGCCCGAGATCCTGCGGACCTCGCTCGCGTCGGTGCTGCTGCAGATGATCTCCGTCGGCGTCGTCACCACGCCCGACGACGTCGCGAGGTTCCCGTTCGTCGAGCCTCCGGACACGCGGGCCGTGCGCGACGGCGTCCAGCTGCTCACCGAGCTCGGCGCGCTCAGCGTGCAGGGCGGCGAGACCCGGCTCACCGACGTCGGCCGCACCCTGGCGCAGCTCCCCATGGACCCGCGGCTCGCCCGTATGATCATCGAGGGCGCCAAGCACGGCGTCGCCCGCGAGGTCGCGATCATCGCCGCGGCGTTGTCCATCCAGGACCCGCGCGAGCGGCCCGCCGAGTCGCGGGCGCAGGCCGACCAGATGCACGCCCGGTTCACCGACCCGACGTCGGACTTCCTCACGTACCTGAACCTGTGGGAGTACCTGCGCACCCAGCAGCGCGCCATGGGGTCCTCGGCGTTCCGGCGCATGTGCCGGGCCGAGTACATCAACTTCCTGCGGGTGCGCGAGTGGCAGGACGTCGTCGCGCAGCTCCGGCAGATGTCCGGTCCGCTCGGCATCGACCTGTCGCGCCCCGCCCGGGCGGCGCAGCCCGCCGACCCGGAGAACCCCGACGACTGGCGGCACGCCTGGGACGGGGACACCGTGCACCGGTCACTGCTCGCCGGACTGCTCTCCCAGATCGGCATGCAGGAGACCAGCGAGGTCAAGGCGTCCTCCGTGGCGCACCTGCGCGGCGAGGCCCGCGCCCGGGCGCTGCGGCAGGCCGCCAAGCGCGCCCGCAACGAGTACCTCGGCGCACGCGGGGCACGGTTCGCCATCTTCCCCGGCTCGCCGCTGAGCAAGAAGCCGCCGGCGTGGATCATGGCGGGTGAGCTCGTCGAGACCTCCCGGTTGTGGGCGCGCGACGTCGCCCGCATCCAGCCCGAGTGGGCCGAGGAGCTCGCCGGCGACCTCGCCCGGCGCACCTACTCCGACCCGCACTGGTCCACCAAGCAGGGCGCCGCGATGGCGACCGAGAAGGTGCTGCTCTACGGCGTCCCCATCGTCGCGGACCGCAAGGTGCTGTTCGGGAAGATCGATCCGGTGGGTGCCCGAGACCTGTTCATCCGGCACGCCCTCGTCGAGGGCGCGTGGACCACCCACCACCGGTTCTTCGCCGAGAACCGGCGCCTGCTCGCCGAGGCCGAGGAGCTCGAGGCCCGCTCCCGCCAGCGCGGGCTCGTCGCGAGCGAGGACGACCTGTTCGCGTTCTACGACGAGCGCGTCCCGGCGTCCGTGGTCAGCGCCCGCCACTTCGACTCCTGGTGGAAGAAAGCCCGGCACGACGACCCCGACCTGCTGACCTTCACGCTCGACCAGCTCGTCGACGCCGCCGCCGTGGACACCACCGAGTTCCCCGAGACGTGGACGCAGGGCGACCTCACGCTGCCGCTGACCTACCAGTTCCAGCCCGGCAGCGCCGCCGACGGCGTCACCGTCCACGTCCCGCTGTCGATCCTCAACCGCGTGGTCCCCGACGGGTTCGACTGGATGGTCCCCGGCCTGCTCGACGAGCTCTGCGTCGCCACCATCCGCTCTCTGCCCAAGGCCGTGCGGCGCGAGCTGGTGCCCGCGCCCGACGTCGGGGCCGCCGTCGCGCACTGGCTGCGGGAGAACACGCCCGAGTGGTCGGACATGACGCGGGCGGGTGACATGGCGTCGCCGTTCCACGTCGAGTTCTCGCGCGCCGTGCGCGAGCTGCGCGACGTCGTGATCCCCGACGACGTGTGGGACGCCGAGCGCGTCGAGCGTCTGCCCGCGCACCTGCGGATGACGTTCCGCGTCGAGGACGCCTCGGGCGCGTCCGGTTCGGGCTCCGACGATGCCCGACGGCGGAAGCCCGGCAAGGGCCGTGGAAAGCGGTCCGGCCGGGCTGCGACGTCCCACGAGCCGGTGCCGCTCGACGAGTCGAAGGACCTGCTGTCGCTGCAGAAGCGGCTGGCGCCGCAGGCCGAGGCGGCGGTGCGGGCGGCTGTCAAGGGGGCTGTGGGGGTCGCACTTCAGGAGGCGGCGCGGGCTGCTTCTGGGTCTGGGCCGTCGGACCCGGAGGTTGGTGTGCCGCCTCGCTCACGGGCCCCAGGGGGCCCTCCGCTACGGCTTGACGGCGGCACACCAACCTCCGGGTCCGACGGCGATGGGTCCGCCGCCGCTGGTCGGCCCGGATCCGGCGGTCGCGCCGCCACCAGACAGGCAGTGGTGGCGGAGGAGACGGAGCTGTTGACCTGGCCTGGTGGTTTGGCTGGTGGGGGGTTGCCTCGGGTGGTGTCGACCGACGTGGGGGGCGGCGTCGTCGTGCGGGGGTATCCCGCGCTGGTCGAGGAGCGCGACCGCAAGGGTGCTCCCTCGGTGGCGCTGCGGGTGCTGGCCGACGCGGCGGCGCAGGACGCCGCGCACGAACGTGGCGTGCGGCGGCTGCTGCTCACCGAGACCGGGCTGGCGACGGCGCGCGTGACCTCGCGGTGGTCGTCGAAGCAGTCGCTGACGCTCGCGGCGGCACCGTACCGGAACACGGAGGCGCTGGTCGCCGACCTCCAGCTCGCCGCCGTGGTGGCGCTGACCAGTGCGGACGACGTGAAGGCACCGGGGACGCCGACCGGCGGACCGATTGCTGTACAGATCCGGGATGCGGAGTCGTACAAGGAGGCTGTCGCCTTCGTACGGCAGCACCTGGAGGACGAGGTGCACCGGATCGTCGGCCATGTGGTGGCTGCGCTCAGCGCGTGGCGGACCGTCGAGGGCGAGGTGCGGGCGTCGTCGTCCCTCGCCCTGCTGAACACGCTGCAGGACATCCGCGACCACGTGGCGGGCCTGGTCCACGACGGGTTCGTGTCCGCGACGCCACCACGGCGCGTGCCGCACCTGGTGCGCTACCTGCGGGCGGCGTCGTACCGCCTGGAGAAGGCGCAGTCGAACCCCCACCGGGACGCCGAGCTCGCGTGGAAGGTGCACGACGTCACCGAGGCGTACGAGCGAGCGCGGGCCGCGTACGCCGCCGGTGCGGCCGACTCGGCGCGGGCGGCCGAGCTCGCCGAGGTGCGCTGGCTGCTCGAGGAGCTGCGCGTGTCGCTGTTCGCGCAGCAGCTCGGCACCGACGGGGCGGTCTCCGAAAAGCGGATCCGCAAGATACTGAACCCCGGCGGTTGGTGATCCGGTCGATCGGCAGGCTCGGATCGGATCGGTAGTTCGTGACCAGATCGGCATTCGGCACTGCCGATCTGGTCACGAACTACCGATCCGATCCGCACGGGAACTGCCCGCACTTCCTATCAATGTCGCCGCGACGACGTCCCGGATCTCCTGGTCGCTGAACTGGTGGTCGCGTGCAAGGGTGACGAACCGTTCCGCCGCCTCCGCGACGGCGGCGCGTTCGAGTGTCGGGCCAGGGGACGTCACCACCGTGCCCACTCGTCGCCGGGTGCTGACCAGCCCAGCGCCCTCCAGATCCCGGTAGGTGCGTGACACCGTGGCGGCGGCGATGCCGAGGTCGTTCGCGAGCGCACGGACGGTCGGCAACCGCTCCCCGTCGGCGAGCGCACCTGCGGCGATGAGCGCAGCTAGCTGGGAGCGGAGCTGTTCGTAGTGCGGCGTCGACGAGTCGACGTCGATACGGACGGCGACGCTCATGAGGGGACCCCTGCGCGCTCCGCTCCGACAAGCACGTCCGGGGCCGGGTCACGAGAGGGCCAGCAGGCTGCCGCCACTGCGGCGACGGCCAACGACAGCCCGAGCAGAATCCCGGCGCCGCCCGCGATGATGTATCCCTCGCTCACCTCCGGACGAGGCCCGACCCCCATGGGGCCGACGTTCCCCAGCCAGAGCAACGACCGGCCGCCGATCACCACCAGGCCTGCCACGGTGAGGCCGATGACGAGCTGCACCCCACCCAGTGCACGGCGGGTCGTCCGGCGACGGAGCCACAGGTCCCATCCCGGGTCCACGCCGGACGCGGCAGGGCGCACAGCGACGAGACGCAGCACGAGCTCGGTGCAAGCCACGACGAGGATCCCGGCCGCGAGCACCGGGCCGGCCCACTCCCACCCCGGGAAGATCCGGACGGTGAAGGCCTTGTCGTCACCGAAGACCCTCGCGATGTGACGAGGCCCGCTGGCCATCAGCCCGAAGACAACTGTCACGACAGCGAGCGCGCCGAGCCAGCCCCAGACGAGTCGTCGCGCCAACGGGGGCGCGACGCGCGCGGGCGTGCGCGCCGTGAGCCGGGCCTCGCGACGTCCGCCCTCCGGTCGGGGCCAGGTCAGCTCGCCGACGGCGTAGACAGCGAGGAAGATCAGGAGCGACGCAAGGGGGGTCCCGGAGATCTGGGGCCCGCCGAGGCCCATCTGGAACAGGTGGTGGGGATACAGGACGACGAAAGCGTTCACGAGGAGCAGGAGCACGCCGGCGATCCCGCTGGTCAGCGTCGCGCGCCTGGCGGCCCGGCGAGCAGCCATCGAAGCGAGCCGTGCGAGTCCGCGCAACTCCCGCCAAACCAGGACGGCCGGCACCGCCACGCACGCCCCCAGGGCGCCCGCCCTTATCGCTTCGTCGAGAACCATCGTTCGCCTCCGCCTTGAGATCATTGACTGCAATCAATGTTCATTGAATCGCAGTGGAATGTCAAGGAGGTGACGGAGGTCGAGCATGATGACGCGAGGCCGGTCGGCAGCTCCGGCCCGGATCGGGCGCTTCAGCTGCCGAACGGATCTGCACGTGCCAAACTCACGACCTAGCCGGCGGGCACCAGCTCGCGCGGCGGCACGACCGCCCCGTCACGGACCACCCGGTCGCCCAGCGGCGCGTCCAGCTCGACGACGAACGGCGTCGCCGGGTTGGACGGGCACGTGTGGTTGCCGCCCCGCGGGGCGACGCCGACGACCAGGTCCACCACGTCGCTGGACTCGGTCAGCTCAGCCAGAACGACCCGGCCCTCCGCATCCTCGCCGCTGTTGCACGCGCGCTCGGTCACGAGCAGGTGGATCTCGGTCGCCGCGGCACCGGCCGGATGGTCCGGGTCCAGCGCGATGCCCGCCGCGCCGAAGGACTCGATCAGCTCCCGCGGACCGAGGCTGAGCGCGCAGGTGCCGGCGGAGCGCAGGACCCACTCCGGGTCCGCGGCCTCGCCGGCATGGTCGATCGCGAGGAGCTCGTGGGTGGGGACGTCGCCGCCGCCGAGATCCTCTGGCACGTCCAGCTCTCGCAGCAGTGCGACACGCTCCGGGGACTCCGTGACGATCGCCCACTCGGAGGGGTCGATCGGCGGGACCTCAGCGCCGTCCAAGGCGGCTCGGTTCTCGACGCCCAGGTCTTCCGCCGCCGGGAGATCCTCGATCGACGACTCGACGACGTCGTACGGAATCGGTTCGCCGTTGCAGGTGAGCTCCTCGGCAGGGCCTTCCGCCGGCCCGCCGGTCACCCGCGGCGACGACAGCTCGCCGCCTGCCCCGCACCCGGCCGCGAGCGCCGCCGTCGCGGCCGCGGCGACGAGACCACGCGTGCGCACTCCGCTCCTCATGCCCTGACTGTGTGCTCGGCCGCAGCCGTCTTGCACGCCCGGGTACCGCCGTCGGACGCCGCTCCCCCGGTGAGCGCGTGATGAGATCCTCGGGTTGCCCCGCACCCGAGCCCAGGAGACACCTCGATGCTCGACACGCTCCGCGACCTGCTCTGGCTCACGCCGACGGAGGCGCTCGCCGTCGTCCTCGCGACGACCGGGATGTACGTCGCGCTGATGATCCTGGTCCGCGTGATCGGGCAGCGGATGCTCGGGGCGATGTCGAACTACGACCTGGTGGCGGTCATCGCGTTCGGCGCGATCCTGGGACGTGCGGCGCTCGGGGACGCGGCGGTGCTGGGTGGCGGGCTCGTCGCCCTCCTGACCCTCATCGTGCTGCAGTCGGTCGCGGGGGCGCTGATCGTGCGGCCGCTCGGCGCCCGGGCGATCACGACCGCCCCCATCGTGCTCATGGCCGACGGACAGGTCCTCGCCCAGCAGCTGCGGCGCGCCCACGTCGCCTCGAGCGAGCTCGCCTCCCGGCTGCGCCTCGCCGGCGTCCACCGGTACGACGACGTCGCGGTCGCCCTGCTCGAACCCACGGGCGCGATCAGTGTGCTCCGCCGCGGAACCCCCGTCGATGCGGAGCTGCTCGACGGCGCAGTCGGTGCGGAGCTCGTCCCGCAGCACCTGCTGGCGTCCCGAGCCGGGGACGCGTGATCTCGTCGTCAGTTCGTGTTCAGGCCGGCAGTCCGGACTGCCGGCCTGAACACGAACTGACGATCTGATCGGCGCGCCTCAGGGTGACCCGGGGTCGAATCCGGGGGTCACCGGATACCGAGGTACCGCCGTCGTGCCTAGCGTGGAAGCATGAGCAACCCTCAGACGATCCAGCAGCCCCGCAAGCTCTACCGGCCGGGCAACGGCCGCGTGTTCGGCGGCGTGTGCGCCGGCATCGCCGACTACTTCGGCTGGAGCCGCGGCCTCGTCCGGCTCCTGACGGCGCTGTCCATCCTCATCCCCGGCCCGCAGGTCCTGGCGTACATCGTGTTCTGGATCCTCATGCCGGACGAGCGCAAGGTCTACGGGGCCTGACCACCACTACCTCGGCGATGGGCGGTACTACCTCGCGCGGAGCGCTACTGGCTCGCGAGCGGAGGGAGCCGGGCCGTCCGCTGGAGGAACCCGGCGTGCCGCCCCATGCTGGACGGATGGAGATCACCGCCGAGACCGGCGACCTGACTCGTGCCGACACCGACGCCGTCGTCAACGCGGCGAACTCGTCCCTGCTCGGCGGGGGCGGCGTCGACGGCGCGATCCACGCGGCCGCCGGTCCCGAGCTCCTGGAGGCGTGCCGCGAGCTGCGGCGCACGGTCCTGCCGGACGGTCTGCCGGTCGGCGACGCCGTCGCGACGCCCGGGTTCGACCTCCCGGCCCGCTGGGTGATCCACACCGTGGGCCCGAACCGGCACGCGGGCGAGACCGATCCCGCGCTGCTCGCCTCGTGCTTCACCCGCTCGCTCGACGTCGCCGCCGAGGTCGGCGCCCGCAGCGTCGCCTTCCCTGCCGTGAGCGCCGGCGTCTACGGCTGGGCGGCCGACGACGTCGCGCGGGTCGCGGTCGAGGCGGTCCGCGCGTGGGGCGCACCGGGAGACGCACCGGTGCGCTCGGTGCGCTTCGTGCTCTTCCACCGGTCCCTCCTGGACGCTTTCGAGGCGGCCCTGGGCTGACCGGGCGGCCACCGGACCTCCGCCAGATCTTCGCCGGTTCGGACGATTCAGCCGTGGCGCCGATTCGTTGCCCGTGAAAACATGCGCAGCATCGCGCAGGGGGCCTGACGAGACAAATGGGGAGCACACGTGCGACGAGCAGTCATCACCGGGATCGGGGCGGTCACGCCCCTCGGCCTGACAGCGACCGAGACCTGGACCAGCCTGCGCGGCGGCGCGAACGGCGTGACGACGCTCAAGGAACCCTGGGCCGACGATCTTCCCGTGCACGTCGCGGCCCGTGTGGACGACGTCTTCGCCGACGCGCTGCAGGTGCGCGAGGTCCGGCGCACCGATCGCGTCGCACAGCTCACCCTGGTCGCCGGCCGGGCCGCGTGGGCCGACGCCGGCAGCCCGGACGTGGAGCCGGAGCGGCTGGGCGTCGCGGTCGGCACCGCCAACGGCGGCTACGGCACCACGCTGGCCCAGCACACGCTCCTCGACGAGCGCGGTCATCGGGGCGTGTCACCGCACGCCGTGACGATGGTGATGGCGAACAGCCCGGCGGCGTGGCTGTCCATCGACCTCGGCGCCAAGGCCGGCGCCCGTGCTCCCGTGACGGCCTGCGCGGCCGGCTCCGAGGCGATCGGGATGGGCCGCCAGGCGATCCTCGCCGACGAGGCGGACGTGTACGTCTGCGGGGGCGTGGAGGCGAGCGTCCTCGACCTGGTGATCTCGGCGTTCTCCCGGGCCCGGGCCATGTCATCGCGCACGGACTGCCCGGAGACCGCCTCGCGTCCGTTCGACGTGACCCGCGACGGGTTCGTCATGGGTGAGGGCAGCGCGATGGTCGTCCTGGAGGAGGAGTCGCACGCCCGGGCCCGCGGCGCCACGATCCTCAGCGCGGTGGAGGGCTTCTCGCTCACCTCGGACGCGCACGACATCGTCGGCGGCGAGCCCGTGAACCAGGCCCGCACGATCGACCTCGCGCTGCGCTCGGCGCGGGTGACGCCGTCCGACGTCGGGCTGGTGCACGCCCATGCGACGTCTACGCCGTCGGGCGACCTCAACGAGGCGCGGGCGCTGCGCTCCGTCGGGGTCACGGCGCCGGTGACGGCCACCAAGGGTGCGACCGGCCACCTGCTCGGCGGCTCCGGACCGCTCGGGGTGCTGGCCGCGCTCGGAGCGATGCGGGACGGGGTCGTGCCGCCCACGCTGCACACCTCCACGCTGGACCCGGAGGTGGACCTGGACCTCGTCACCGAGGCGCGGCCGACGACGGCGGAGGTCGCCCTGATCGACGCGTTCGGCTTCGGGGGTCACTCGGCCGCACTGGTGCTGACCCGCTCCTGACCACCACCCACCCACACGCCCACACGCCGAGCGTCCGGGTTCGGTACGGTTCAGCGTCTCGAACCGTACCGAACCCGGACGTTCGGCACCGAGAGAGGTTAGTCGGTCAGCTGCCAGGGGCCCCACGGCGAGTCGCCGGGGGTCTGGTTGCGGGTCCACAACTGGGCCTCGTAGGTGGCGCCGTCGTGCTCCACGACGTCACCGGCCACGAAGATCCGCGACGGCGTCCAGACGGCCGTCCCGTCCGAGGTCTCGGCGATCTCCTGCCACGACCCCCACGGCGACGACCCCGGCTCGGCATCACGCGTCCACCACGTCGCCTCGAAGACCGCACCCTCGTGCATCACCCGGTCACCCGCGGTGTACACCGTCGAGGCGTCCCACACCGGGTGCTCCGGTGCGCAGTCCTCGATCTCGACGACCAGCTGGGCGCGACCCTTGAAGATCGCCTCCCAGTCGCCCGTGATCTCCAGCTCGGTGCCGTCGGCCGGCCAGGCGCGCACCACGTAGGTACCCGCGTCGACCTCGCCGGCCGGCACGTAGCCGCCCGCCGCGCCGTCGACCCACTCCTTGAGCACGTACCGCTGCACGCCCTCGACCGGGACTCCCTCGATCGAACCCGACGAGCCTGCCTCGCAGTCCGGCTGCGTGACCGACACCTCCGGCGTCGCGGTCGCAGGACCGGTCTCCGCCGGCGTCAGCGTCCAGAACCGGTCGGCGGTCTCCTCGTCGGTCGCCGTGGTCGTGCCGCCCGAACCCTGCCCGACGGTGACCGTGGCGTCGAGACCGTTGCCCGAGGAGTCGACCACGGTCGAGCCGCCGTCCGGCTCGTCGAACGCGTAGCTGACCACGTCACCGTCAGCCGGCTGCCCCTCGGCCAGCTCGGCGATCTCGGCGGCGGACAGCGCACGGCTGTAGATCGCGACGTCGTCCAGTGCGCCGTCGAACGCCGGGTCAGAGCCGTACTGCGACCTCCCGAGCCAGTTGCGTCCGTTCGTCGCCCCCAGGTCGGCGGGCGAGATGGTGATCTGGTCGTTGGTGACGACCGCCTCACCGTCGATGTACAGCGTGCCGGTCGTGCCGGACACGGTGACTGCCACCTGCGTCCACTCGTCGAGAGGAAGGTTCTGCCCCGGGTAGTCGAGGCGCTGCTCTCCTCCGGCACCGCTCGTGGTGATGACGAAGCGCGGCCCGCTGCCGGCGTTGAGGGTGAGGAACATGCTCGAGCCCGAGCCTGAGCCGATGTCGAACACCCGGGCCCAGGTCGGCAACGCGGACGGGTTCACCCAGGTGGAGATCGACCAGTCGCCGTCGAGCCCGTCGACGACGCCGTCCGGCACCGTGACGTAGGAGTCGGTTCCGCACAGGTCGAGCGCCGTCCCGAACTGACCCGGCTGCCGCGGCCCGTCGGGCGTGCAGTTCGACGTCGGGGCCCCGTCGGTCCACTGGACCACGGCTGCACCCGGCTCGGTGCTCATCTGGTCGACGCCGACGGTCAGGCCGGTCGCATAGTTGGCGAGCCGGACGTTGCCCTGGCCGTCGGGGACGAGCTGCCACAGCTGGTTCTCGCTCCCGTCCTCCTCCTGGAGGACGGTGGGTGCGCCGTTGCCGGTCGCCCCCGGCTGCGCGCCGAGGAGCAGTCCGCTGGCGGTGTCGGCGACGGTGTAGAGGCCCGAGCCGGCGGCACGGATCTCCCACTTGCTGCCCTCGCCAGCTGCGGACTGGACGGCACCGCCGTCATCCGAACCGAGGGGCAGGCCGGAGTGGACGTTGTCGAGGGTGTACGTCCCCGCTAGGTTCTCGGTCTCCCCGGCCTCGGACACGACGACGTGGTAGCCGTAGTTCGGATTCATCACGACCGGGACGGTGATGGATCCGTCCTCGCCGACGGAGTAGGTCGTGTCCGAGATGGTGATCGGTCCTGCGGTGGGCGTGGTCCTGCCGTAGGACGGCGTGACCTCCAGCTTCACGTTCACGTCGTCGCCGAGAGCGAGCTGGTCCAGTCCGTTGACCTCGATCGAGGTCGGGCCGCTGTTGCCGCCCGCGATGACCCGCACCTCGTCCTTCGCGTCGTTCACCGACGCCGCACCGTCCAGCGGGCTCTCGTTCGACGGCGGCGTCGTGGTGACCATGTTCCCGGTCATGTCGGCGTACCAGGTGTACAGCCAGTAGGCGCCGTTGGGTGCGCCACCGCGCTCGACCAGCAGGTCGCCCAGCGTCCCGGACTGGTTCCAGAAGGCGAGCTCGGCGCGGTCGATGCCGAACCGCTCGAACTTGGAGATGTACCCGACAAGTGGTCCGGGCAAGCCCACCTCCTGCGGGGAGGCGTACTCCGCGATGTCGATCGGCAGATCGGGCAGGCTCAGCTCGTCGAGCATGGCACGCACCGACTCCACGTCACCCTTGGTCTTCGACGACCGGATCAGCTCGTGCCACTCGAGCACGTCGGGGACGGTATCCGTCTCCTTCGCGAACTCGAGGAACTGGCGCATGTCGGAGATGTTGTCCGAGAAGCTCGGGCCCTGGATCGGGACGTCCGGTCCCAGCTCCTCGCGCAGTACGTCGTAGCTGAACTCCCACAGCTCCTCGAAGGTACCGTTCTCCTCCAGCCAGGTGTGGTCCGACTCGTTCCACGGGGCGTAGGCCACGATGTTGGTCGCACCCGACGCCTCGACGTCTGCCACGACATCCCGGATGACGTCCTCCCAGGCCTTGCGGTCCTCGGTGTTCTCCCAGCTGAACTGGTATGGCCAGCCGGGGTAGTAGTCCACGATCCGCACAACGATCCCGGCGTCGTGCCGCGCGGCGGTCTGCCACACGTCGAGGGTGTCGCCCGTCGGCTGCTGGCGACCACCCGGCGGCATCTGGACGAACGTGTTCGGCTTGATCGGGGCGATGAGGTCGTCGGACGGCACGCCCTCGTCGGCGATGCCGTACAGGGACCCCGTCGCCACGTGGGACACCTCACGGAACGGCTGGTCGGCCTCGACGACCAGCGTGGACTCCGGGCCCGGCTCGGCCGCCGCCGTCGTCGTGCTCACTGCGGCGCCCACGGTGCCCAGGGCCACGACGCTCACAGCCGTCATCGCCGTCATAGCGATCCGGCGGCGTCGAGCCTCCGGCACCGGTGATCTTCTCTTCAGAGACATCTTCGTACTCCTCGTTCATGGCGGAAGGCACCGCGTCGTGCCTTCCGCGGACGTCAACGTGCGAGTCTCGCGGATCTCGCCCCGGGGCCGCCCGGGGCGTCGTGCTCCCTCCCTTCGTCGACCTCACGCTGTCGAACCGGTTCGCTTCGGGTCGTCCCTCCTTCCTCAGGTGTTGCTGCTGGTCCGTCCGACGAGATGCGTCAGCGCGCCGTCGCGCAGGAACACCGGTACGACGTCGAGCGGCGCGTCGACGACGACGGTCGCGCCGCCGTCGTGCACCTCACCGGTCGCGGCGTCGGTCCACGACGCCCCGGCGGGCAGGTAGACCTCCCGCTCCCGGGCACCGGCCTCCAGCACCGGCGCCACCAGGACGTCGGGCCCGAGCAGGAACTGGTCGTCGACGTCCCAGGCGGCGGCATCGTCGGGGAACTCGTGGAACAGGCCGCGCATGGCGGGCTGACCGTCGAGGTGCGCGGCGCGCATCACCTCGCGCACGTAGGGGCGGAGCGTCTCGCGCAGGTGCACGTAGCGTTCCAGGACGCCGTACACCTCGTCGCCGAAGCTCCACAGCTCGTTCGGTCCGCCCGAGCGGAGCCGTCGCGACCCGTCGGCCGCGGTGACCTCCTCGTACGGCAGCCGGTCGCCGTGCAGCCGCATCACCGGGCAGAACGCCCCGAACTGGAACCAGCGCACCATCAGCTCCCGGAAGCCGGGGTCGCTCACGTCCCCGGCGTGGAACCCACCGATGTCCGTGGTGAACCACGGGATCCCGGCGACCCCCATGTGGATGCCCGCGGTGACCTGGCGCGTCAGGTCCTGCCAGGTCGAGGAGATGTCTCCCGACCACACGAGCGCCCCGTACCGCTGGCTGCCGGCCCACGCGCACCGCAGCAGGTTCACCACGTCGGTCTCGCCGTCGGCGGCCTGCCCCTCGAAGAACGCCCGCGCGAAGGCCTGCGGGTACAGGTTGCCCACCCGCTGGTAGGGGCCGAGGTGCGTGCGGTAGGCGTCGTAGTCGTAGACGCCGAGCTCGGGTTCGGCCTCGTCCAACCAGAACGTGCGGATGCCGTGCTCGCCGTAGTTGCGCCGGCAGGTCTCCCACAGCCACTCGCGGGCCTGGGGGTTCAGCACGTCGAGGAACACGCTCGGCCCCTCGAAGGACATCTGGACGTCGAGCCCGCGATCGGCGCGCACCAGCAGGTTGTGCTGCCGCAGGTACGCGAAGTTCTCCGAGGACAGCGCCACCTGCGGCCACACGGACACCATGAGCTCGACGCCGAGCTCGTCCAGCTCAGCCACCATCGCGGCCGGGTCCGGCCAGAACTCCTCTTCGAAGCGGTAGTCGCCCATGTGCGGCCAGTGGAAGAAGTCCGCGACGATCACGTCCAACGGCAGGCCCCGACGGCGGTGCTCGCGCGCCACCTCGAGCAGCTGCTCCTGGTTCCAGTAGCGCAGCTTGCACTGCCAGAACCCCAGGCCGCGCTCCGGCATCATCGGGGCGTGGCCGGTGGCGTCGGCATAGTTCCGCGAGATCGCGGCCGGGGTCGCCCCCGCCGTCACCCAGTAGTCGAGCTGTCGCGTGGACTCCGCGTGCCACTCGGTGCGGTTGCGCGCGAACGTCGCCCGCCCGATCGCCGGGTCGTGCCACAGGAACCCGTAGCCCGCGCTGGACACCACGAACGGTACCGACGCCTGCGAGTTGCGGTGCGCCAGCTCGAACGTGGATCCCTTGAGGTCCAGGACGTGCTGCTGGTACTGCCCCATGCCGGCCAGGTGCTCGTCCGGGTCCGCCTCGAACGCCGCGGTCAGCGTGTGCCCGTCTTCGCCGAGCCGCGGCCGGAAGGACCGGGCCCGCAGGTCCAGGGAGCCGCCCCGGTCCAGCTCGCGGAACAGCAGCCGCCCGTCGGCGTCGTAGAACGCGAGGTCGCACCGGAAGACGTCGTAGCCCACCGGTTCGTGGAACCACGACGACGTCGTGAGCTCGACCCGCACCGCACCGTTGACGAGCGTCGCGCCGTCCGTCCGCACCTCGGTCCGCACCTCGGCGTGCGCGGCCGGGTCCGGGGGCAGCAGCGCCCAGTCGGTGTCCTCGACGTCGCCCATGACGGTGGCGCGCACGCGGACCGAGTCACGGCCCCAGGGCTCGACGACGAGGACCTCGCCGCCGCCGCGCCAGACGAGGCGGGTGCCGTCGGCGTGGACGTGCGGAGCGGGGTGCTGGGTCACGGTCACCGTGCCCCTCCTTCCGGGACGAAGACGCGCATGGTCGACGGGCCGCGTTCGGCCCACCGGTGGTACGGCACGAGCGGGACGTCGAACGTGTCCGGCGTGCCGCCGTCGGGCAGGGGCAGGAGCGGGCCGGAGGTGAACGGCGGCGTCCCCGTGCCGCCGTCGGGCAGCGGGCCGGTGCGCGCCCGCACGAGCGCGCCGTCCGCGTGCGCACGCGGCGCGGCCGCGACGTCGAGGCGGACGCTCTCCAGCGAGACCCCGTCCGGGAGGTCGACGGACTCCAGGCACAGCACGAGCGGTCCGCGCTCGACGGCGACCGTGCCGCGGGCGGCGTCCACCCGCGGGTCCGGCCAGGTCAGCCGCGGCCCGACGGGCAGCTCGAGGACGACGACGTCGCCCGCCGCGAGCGCCCCGGGCACCTCCACCCAGCCGGGGGCCGGGCGGGACGCGGTGCCGGACGCCGCGGTGAGCGACGCGCCGTCGGCCCAGTGCGGCACCCGCAGGCGCAGGGACACGGGCTCCGAGGGGAGGTCGACGACCTCGATGCGCACCGTCCCGGTCGTGGGGTAGCCGGTGTCGACGCGCAGCGCGAGCGCGCCGTCACCCACCGCCACCCGGACGTCGCCCGCGGCGTACTGGGCGAGCGTGACGACCGCCGCGCCGTCGGCACCCGGTCCGGTCTCGGCCGGGCCACCGACGTCGTCGACGAACGCCGCGTAGGTGTGCCAGGAGGCGAGGGTGCGCGCCACGTTGGTGGGGCAGCACGACACGTCGAACCAGGGCGCACGGGCACCGCCCTCGGCGCGCGGGTTCACGGCGTCCGGCTGCATGGGGGCGCCCTCCTCGCGCTGCTGCAGCGGGTTGGCGTAGAAGAACGCGCGGCCGTCGGTCCGTGGCGAGGTGGCGACCACGTTGAAGAACGTGCGCTCGATGAGGTCGGCGTACCGGACGTCGTCCGTGGCGAGCAGGAGGCGCCACGACACCATGACGGACGCGATGCCGGCGCACGTCTCGCAGTAGGCACGGTCCGGCGGCAGCTCGAAGTCGTCGCCGAAACCCTCGTCCTGGTGGCGCGACCCCATCCCCCCGGTGAGGTACGTGCGGCGCTCTACCGTGCGCGTCCACTGCCGCTCGACGGCGGCGCGCAGGGCGTCGTCACCGGTGTCGACGGCGACGTCCACCGCCCCGGCCGCGAGGTACAGCGCACGCACCGCGTGGCCGCGCCACACGTCGGCCTCGCGCACCGGGACGTCGTCCTGGAAGTACGCGGGGCTGAGCAGCGCGATCGGGGCGAGGGTGCCGCGCCCGCGGCGCTCGACGAACAGGCGGGCCTGCTCCGTGTACCGCGGCTCGTCCAGCGCGCGGCCCAGCTCGGCGAGCCCGAGCTCGATCTCCGGGTGCCCGCAGATCCCCTGGCGGCCGTCGAGCCCGAACTCCCGGCAGACCTGGTCGGCCGCACGGCGTGCGACGTCGACCAGGAGGTCCTGGCCGTGGGTGCGCACCCGGGCGACGGCCGCCTGCAGCAGGTGACCGGTGCAGTACAGCTCGTGCCCGGTCGACAGGTCGGACCAGCGCGCCGGCTGGTTCCCGTGCCCGTAGCAGGTGTTGAGGTAGCCGTCGTCGTCCTGCGCCGCGGCCACGCGCGCCACGACCTTCGTCCACAGGGCCTCGGCGGCGGGGTCGGCGGTGCGGCCCAGCTCCCACGCCGCCGCCTCGAGGAGCTTGTAGACCTCGGAGTCGGAGAACTGCCAGCCGGGGCGCGGGACACCCGGCGTCCCGGCTGTTCCGTCGGTGACTCGGTCGAAGTTGGCGAGCCAGCCGAGCCGTTCCATCCAGTCGAGGCAGTGCTGCAGCGTGGCGCGGGCGTTCGTCTCCTGGAGCTCTCCCCAGAATCCGCCGTCCAGCGCCAGCTCGCCGATGCCGAGGCCGCGGCGGCTCCCGCCGGGCGCCACCGGACGGGCGCGCACGCCGCTGCTGATGAGGGTGTCTGTCACGTCGATGTCCTTCAGTCCTTGACGGCACCGGCGGTCACACCGGCCGCCACGTAGCGCTGGGCGACGACGAGGAGGATCGACGCCGGGATCGAGGCGACGACGGCGGTCGCCATGATCGCGTTCCACTGCGTGGTGTTGTTGCCGATGTAGTGGTAGATGCTGAGCGTGATCGGGATGAGATCGCCGTTGCGGTTGAGCGTCGAGGCGAAGATGAAGTCCGACCACGCCCACAGGAACGCGAACAGCGACACGGTGAGGATCGAGTTGCGGCTCATCGGCAGCACGATCGCCACGAACGTGCGCCACGCGCCGGCGCCGTCGACGCGGGCGGCCTGGAGCAGCTCGCGCGGGATGCCCGACATGAACGCCGTGAAGAGCAGCACCCCGAACGGCACCGCGATGGTCGAGTCCGCCACGATCAGCCCCGGGACCGTGTTGAGCAGCCCGAGGTTGTTGTAGACGGCGTAGAAGCCCATCGCCATGACGACGGCGGGGATCATCTGGGCGACCAGCAGCAGGAAGTTCAGCGTGCGCCCGCCCCGCAGGTGCAGCAGCGCCAGCGCGTACCCGGCCGGGGCGGCGATCACCACGGTGAGCACGACCGAACCCAGACCGATGAGGAGGCTGGTGCCCAGCGCCGGCAGCTGCTGGGCGAACACCGCCTCGTAGCCCTCGAACGTGGGGTCCCACGGGAACCAGTGCGGCGGGTCGGCCCGCAGGTCACGCGTCTCCGTGAAGGAGACGTTCACCATCCAGTAGACCGGGAACAGCATCAACGCGGTGAAGAGGACGCCCAGGGCGGTCTTCCACCAGACCTTGCGCTCCGTCATGACGAGGCCTCCTGTCGGTGCTGGAGGCGCAGGTGCAGGAACCCGAACACCAGCGCGATGACGATGAGCAGGTTGCCGACGGCGGCGGCGGGCGAGAAGTCGGGCTGTCCCGTGCCGAAGGCCTCGCGGTAGGACCAGATGGCGAGCGTCGTGGACGCGTCACCCGGCCCACCGGTCGTCATCACCCAGATCACGTCGACGACCTTCAGGGTGTAGATCAGCCCCAGCAGGATCGTGATCGCCGAGACCGGCCGCAGCAGCGGGAACGTGATCGACCAGAACTGCCGCCAGGGGCCGGCGCCGTCGAGCGACGCGGCCTCGTAGACCTCCCCCGGGATGTTCTGCAGGCCCGAGTAGAGGATCACCAGGTTGAACGGGATGCCCAGCCAGATGTTCGCGATCGTCACCGACAGCAGCGCCGTGTCCGGGGAGGTGAGCCAGTTGATCTGCTCGCCGCCGAACGCGGTGATCACCGAGTTGACGATGCCGTTCTCGCTGTTGAGCATCCAGGCCCAGGTGGAGGCCGACACGATGAGCGGCAGCAGCCACGGCACGAGGAACATCGCCCGCAGGGTGCTGGAGAGCCGGAAGCTCGACCGGAAGAACACGGCCAGCGCCAGGCCGATCGTGAACTGGAAGGCGATCGACCCGAACGTGAACACGGCGGTGTTCCACAGGGCCGTCGGGAACGTCGAGGAGCTGAAGACGTCGGCGTAGTTCTGCAGCCCGACGAACTCGGCGTCGCCCTGCACGAACGCACGGATCGTGTAGTCGTGCACGGACAGGTCGATGTTGCGCCACAACGGGTAGGCGTAGAAGAGCACGAGGTACACCAGGAGCGGTGCGGCGAAGCCGACCGCGGCCCACTGGCTCGAGCTCAGCGTCCGTCGGCGACGGCCGCCGGGCGGCGTGGCGGGCGTGGTGCCCGCCACGCCGCGCGGTGCTCCGCGCGACCCGACGTCGGCCGGGGTGCTGGTCATGAGAGGTCCTTCTCGACGGTCGCGCTCGCATTGAGCGCGGTTTGCGTGGCTGAGGGGCGGCGGCCCGTCAGCTCGTGGCGGCCTCGGCGTCGGCCTGCGCGGCCTCGAGCGCCTCCTGCGGCGTCGCCGCACCGGACAGCGCGTTCTGCACGGCGGTCCACAGCGCCTCGGAGATCAGCGGGTAGTCGTTCCCGAGACCGTCGCTGGTGCGGCCCTTGGCGCTCTGCACGGCCTCGACCCAGGGCTCGAGGTCCGGGTTCTCGGCCAGCAGCTGCTCCTGGCCCTCGGCGGTCGGCGGGACGTAGTACGCGAACGTGGTCGCCGTCTCGACGAAGCCCTCCGGCGTCGTCATGCACTCGACGATCTGGCGGGTCACGTCGTAGCGCGCGGTGTCCTCCTGGACGGGCGCGACGATGAACTCGCCACCGGTCGGGGCGGGGGCCACGCCGCCATCCTTGCCCGGGAGCTGGACGAGACCGGTCTCGAACTCGGCCTCGGCCGCGCTGTTGACCTGCCAGGTGCCGTTCTCGGCGAAGGCGAAGTCCCCCGTGAGGAACTCCTCCCACACCGTGTTCTGCGAGTTGTTGATGACGGTGTTGGGCGCGTAACCCTCGTCCAGCCAGCCCTTCCACAGCTCGAGGGCCTCGACGGCCTCCGGGGAGGACAGGTCTGTCAGGTCGGCGCCGGAGCCCCAGAACCACGGGAGGAACTGGAAGGAGCCCTCCTCGGTGCCGATGCCCGCGAACGTGATGCCCTTGTGCCCGGCGTCGGTGACCTGCGCGAGCGCGGCGGTCAGGGAGTCCCAGTCGGTGATCGAGGCCGGGTCGACGCCGGCGTCGGAGAGCACGTCGGCGTTGTAGTACAGCGAGAGCGTGTTGGCGCCGATCGGGATGCCGTAGGCGCTGCCGTCCACGACGCCGGCGTCGAGCAGGTTCTGGTCGATCGCGGAGGTGTCCAGGCCGAACTCGTCGACCGTGGTCAGCATGCCGGTGTCCGCGAGGGTGGACACGGCCGGGTTGTCGATGAGGATGACGTCGGGCGACGTGCCCTCCTGGGCCGACAGCAGGGCCTGGTTCGTCAGCGCCGTCGTGTCGTACGCGGTGCGCTCGATCGTGACGCCGGCGTCCTCGCCGCAGGTCTGGACGCGCGCCTCCCAGTCGGAGGAGCCGTCGTGCTGGGGGTAGGGGTCCCACCAGGTGTAGGTGCCCCCGGCGGCAGAGTCGCCGGACGCTCCGTCGGAGCTGCCGCCTCCGTCGTCGGACGAGCAGGCGCCGAGGACGCTCACGCCGGCCACGGCGAGAGCGGCGGCGGCCGCGAGACTGGTGGGCTTGCGCCGAGTGTGCTTCATGGTGCGGTTCCTCCTTGAACGGTGGCCGGTCCGACGTCGTCGGCGGCCGGTGCGGTGCTTCTTCTGTGTCTCCACCGGTGTCGAACCGGTTCGATCGTGGGCGGCGGGAGAGACACCCCGGAAGGTGGTGCGGAATCAGTCCCCTCGCGGGGGTGCGGTGCTCCCCCGGTCGACCAGCTCGGGCGAGACGAACCGGACCACGTGCGGCTCGTCGGGACCCGCCTGCCCCTCGATGCGCCGCACCAGCTCGCGCACGGCCATGCGGCCGAGCCGGTCGGGTGCGCTCTCGATCGAGGAGTACGGCAGGGAGAACGTACGGGCGAACTCGTCCGAGTAGCGCCCGACGACGGACAGGTCGGCCGGCGCGGTCAGCCGGCGATCGTGCAGCACGGTCGGCAGCGCTGCCGCGGCGGCCTCGTTGTTGACGAGCAGTCCCGTCGCGCCGGGGTAGGCGTCCAGCAGACGGTGCAGGTCGCGCCCCACCTCCGGCTGGTGCGACGAGCCGAACTCTGCGTGCAGGGTGATCCCCCGCGTGCGGGCCGCCTCGATCGCCGCGTTCTGCAGGCGCCACACGTAGGCGCCACCCCGCTCGACGACGTGCTCGGGCTGCGAGACGAGCAGCAGCTCGCGGTGCCCGAGGCGGTGCAGATGGTCCACCATCAGGCGGCCGGCGTCCTCGAAGTCGAGGTCGAACACGTCCACGCCGGTGCAGTCCGCCGGCAGCCCGACGAGCGCGCCCGGCTGGGGTGCCTCGCGCAGGATCGGCAGGCGGTCGTCGTGCTCGGCGACGTTGAGCAGGACGATCCCGTCGACCATCCGCGAGTCCGTCATCCGCCGCAGCGCGTTGCGCCCGTCGGCCTCGGTGGACAGCAGGATGTCGTAGCCGAGCTCGCGGGCCGTGTTGGAGACACCCAGCATGTACTGCAGCATCGCCGGGGCGAACTCGTCCTCGAGGAACTGCGCGAGCAGCCCGATGACGCGGGTCTGGGAGGTGGCGAGGGCCCGGGCGCCGGCGTTCGGCGTGTAGCCGAGCTCGCGGACGGCGGTCTCGACGCGACGGCGGACGTCGGCGGAGATGGTGCGCTTGCCCGACAGCGCGTACGACGCCGTGCTGCGCGAGACTCCCGCGACCCTGGCGACGTCCCCGATGGTGGCCACCGCGCCTCCTCGTTGTCGACCTCTTCGTTGCGAACCGGTTCGACACTAGCGCGCGTGGCGTCGGTGACGCAAGAGGCATTCCTTGGCGGGTTTTCGTGGGTGTCGGAGTGATGCTATCGAACCGATTCGCTACCCGTATCCGTTTCCTCGGCCACGACGCCTCGCCGGCCTGTGACGCCCGGAGCGTGTCGGTCCCGTCCGTCAGGCTGTGGGCATGACCCAGGAGACGACGCCGACCCCCGGCGCCCGCTGCTTCGGTGACGGCGACCCGCTCTACGCCGAGTACCACGACACCGAGTGGGGCCTGCCCGTGCACGGCGAGGCCGAGCTGCTCGAACGGATCGCTCTCGAGGGATTCCAGTCCGGGCTGTCGTGGCTGACGATCCTGCGCAAGCGCGACGCGTTCCGCGAGGTCTTCGGCGGGTTCGATCCCGAGCGCGTGGCTGCCATGACTCCCGACGACGTCGAGCGGCTCCTGGGCGACGCCCGCATCGTGCGCAACCGGGCCAAGATCGAGGCCACGATCTCGAACGGACGCGCGGTCCTGGCGCTGCACGAGTCCGGACGGACCCTCGACGAGCTGTTCTGGTCGTTCGCCCCCGCACCGCGCGCGACCCGGATCGCCACGTGGCAGGACGTCCCGGCCACCACGGACGAGTCGAAGGCGCTGGCCAAGGCGCTCAAGAAGGAGGGCTTCCGGTTCTTCGGCCCGACGACGGCGTACGCGGCCATGCAGGCCTGCGGGCTGGTCGACGACCACCTCGCCACGTGCCCGGTGGTCACCGCCGAGGGCGCGCCCGGCCGCTGAGCGGTGCCGTGTGCCCGGCCGAGGCTCAGAGCTCGGCCTCGTCGCGCGCGTCGTAGGCGTCGCGCGCGCGTTCGACGGCGGGCAGGTGCGCCGACGCCCACTCCAGGACGACGTCGACGGGCTGGCGCAGCGTCTTGCCGAGCGGCGTGATCGAGTACCGGACCGCGACCGGGCGCGTGGAGACGATCTCGCGTTCCACCACGCCGTTGCGCTCGAGCCGGCGAAGGGTGGCGGTCAGCGACTTCTGCGTCACCGCGGGGATGGCTCGACGCAGCTCGTTGAAGCGGCAGGGACGTTCGCAGAGCTCGTCGAGCACTCCGAGGGACCACTTGTCGAGCACCTGGTCGAGGAGCTCTCGGTGGGGGGCGTCGATGCGGAGCGCGCCGTCGGTATCCATGACGAAACCTCGTCTCGTTGAAGTGCCTTCCCGTGCCTAGATATCCTACCGATACCTGCTTCGACAAGGAGAGACGACCATGACTGTTCAGCACTTCACGCCGGAGGGCATGCTGCAGCCCACCCCCTACCACCACGTGGCCGTCGGCACGGGCACGACCCACGTGCACGTCAGCGGCCAGGTCTCCCGCCAGGCTGACGGGACCCCGGTCGCACCGGGCGACCTGGCCGGTCAGGTCGCCCGGTCCTTGCAGAACACGGGCCTCGGCCTGACGGCCGCCGGAGCGTCGTTCGCCGACGTGCTGCGTCTGACGTTCTACGTGACCGGGTGGACGCCGGAGAAGATCGGCGACCTCATGGCCGGGATCGAGGCGGTCGCCGAGGAGATCGGCCTCCCGCTCCCCATGCCGCCGGCCAGCCTGATCGGTGTCGACTACCTCTTCGAGCCGGACGTCCTCGTCGAGGTCGAGGCGACCGCGCTGCTCGACTGACCCGCCGGGCCGTGCCGACCGTCGTCGGCGGCCGGCGAGGGCCGCACCGCGACGGCCGCTGCGAGCAACGTGCCGAGCCCGGCGGGGCGGGTGTGCGCCGGCCACCCGAGGACCGTCGTCACGGGCGGCGCGTCCGTCACGGGGATCGCAGCGTGCTCCGGCCACTGCCACGCCCGGCTCGACGCGGGGATGACCAGGAGGGTGCGCCCCAGTGCGACGAGCTGTGCGAGCTGGGACTGCGATCGCACCTCCGGTCCGGGGCCGTCGGGGTACGTGCCGTCCAGTCGCGGCCATCGCGCCATCGGCAGGTCAGGGACGCGTGCGACGTCGGACATCGTCACCTCGGCCCGGGCGGCCAGCGGGTGCGCGGCGGGAACGATCGCCACCTGTCCCTCCGTCAGCAGATCCTGCGTCTCGAACCCGGCGAGATCGTCGACGGGGCGGTGCATCAGCGCGACGTCGGCCGCACCGCGACGCAGGACGCCGGCCTGCTCCCCCACCTCGCACAGCATCACCTCGACCGGTACGGCGCCGTCCGTGCTCGCGTGCGCGTCGAGCAGGGACTGCAGCAGCTCGTGGGAGGCACCGGCCTTGGTCACCAGCGTGATCGCCCGCGACCGGTCGGCGGCGCGACGGGTACGCCGCTCAGCCGCCTCGACGGCGGCGAGCGCCCGCCCGGCCTCCCCGTGCAGCACCTCCCCGACGGCGGTGAGCGCGACGCCCCGTCGATCGCGGTCGAAGAGCTGCGCGCCGAGCCGCCGTTCGAGCTGCCGGATCGCCCGCGACAGCGGCGGCTGCGCGATGCCGAGCCGCTCGGCCGCGCGCCCGAAGTGCAGCTCGTCGGCCACCGCCGTGAAATAGCGCAGCTCGCGCGTCTCGAGGGTGTCCACGGTGTCCGAGCCTACGCGGCTCATACCTGTGGGGTATCACAGGCGACCCGATCGATCTTGGACGGACCGAGCCCGCACGCCCGAGCATCGTTCCCATGGAACAGCAGAAGATCGCCCTCGTCACCGGCGCCAACAAGGGAATCGGGTACGCCATCGCCCATGGTCTGGGCCAGGAAGGCTTTCGGGTCGCCGTCGGCGCCCGCGACGACGCACGACGGGACGCGGCCGTCCAGAAGCTGCGCGCGGACGGTGTGGACGCCTTCGGCGTCGCGCTCGACGTCACCTCCGACGAGAGCGTCGCCGCGGCGGCGCGGGCCGTCGCGTCCGAGGCGGGGCGGCTCGACGTCCTCGTCAACAACGCCGGGATCTCCGGCAGCCTCGCCGACGGCGCCCAGGACCCGACGACCCTCGACCTCGACGTCGTGCGTACCGTGCTGGACACGAACGCGTTCGGGGCGGTGCGCGTGACCAACGCGATGCTGCCGCTGCTCGAGGGCGCCGACTCGCCTCGGATCGTGAACATGTCCAGCGACATGGGCTCCCTGGAGCTGCACACCGGCCCCCTCCTGGCCGCCTACGCGGCGTCCAAGACGATGCTCAACGCGCTCACGGTCCACTACGCGCGCCGGCTGGCCGATACGAACGTCATCGTGAACTCCGCGTGCCCCGGCTACGTCGCGACCGACTTCACCGGGCACGACGGCCCGCGCACTCCCGACCAGGGCGCCGTGGTCGCGATCCGGCTGGCCACGCTGCCCGACGACGGTCCCCGCGGCGGGTTCTTCAACGAGGCCGGACCGCTCCCCTGGTAACCGTTCGTGTTGTGGGCGCGATTTCTGGGGCTGAAGATGGCCTCAAGCAGACAAATCGGGCCAGAAATCGCGCCCACAACACGGAGGGTGGGTCGGTCGGTCGGGTCAGTCGAGGCCGCTGTAGGAGTGCTTGCCGTTGAAGATCAGGTTCACTCCGGTGAAGTTGAACAGCACGCACGCGTAGCCGACCAGCACCAGGTAGGCCGCGCGGCGGCCGGACCAGCCTCGCGTCGTCCGCGCATGGAGGTAGGCGGCGTAGACGACCCAGACGACGAAGCTCCAGACCTCCTTCGGGTCCCAGCCCCAGTAGCGCCCCCAGGCGTGCTCCGCCCAGATCGCGCCGCCGATCAGCGTGAACGTCCACAGGACGAACGCCACGGCGTTGAGGCGGAAGCTGAGTATCTCGAGCTGAGCGGGTACGGGCATCCCGTCCAGCCAGCGCCAGGACCGGCCGCTGAGCGCGACCGCGCCGTTCTCCCGGCTGTCCCGCAGGAGCTGGAGGACCGAGACGACGAAGCTGACGGTGAAGATGCCCGTCGCGATGATCGCGACCCCGACGTGCAGGACGAGCCAGTAGGACTGCAGCGCCGGCTGGGTTGCCGTCGCCGGGACGAAGACGACCTGGGCCAGCGCCAGGAAGAGCACGCAGAGCCCGACGACGAACGAGCCCAGGAACCGTACCTCGGCCCGTCGCGCGACCAGCACGAACGTCGCGAGCGTGATGAAGGCCCCGACGATCGTGAACTCGTACATGTTCGCCCAGGGGGCCCGCCCGGCAGCGATGCCACGCGCGACGATCGCCACCAGCAGGAGCACCGTGCCGAGCACGGTCACCGACATCCCCATCGCGGCGAACCGGCGGTTCTGGGGAGCGTGCGGTCCGCCGTCCACGCCGTCAGCGCCGTCAGCTCGGCCGTCGCTCTCCGTGGTGAGCGGGACCCGGGCCGGTGCCCGACGGGGCACGTCGGCCAACCGGGCGAGGTCGACGGCGAACATGATCAGCCCGATCGTCAGCGCGGTCGCCGCGGACCACACCAGGAGCTGGCTGAGCTCGGTGCCGGTCATGCTCACCAGAACACGGCCAGGGCGACGTTCACGAGCGAGAGGCCGCCGACAGCGTGCGCGAGGCCCACCGGGACCGTCTGGTCACGCTTGATCTTCGAACGGCCGATCCACGCCGCGACCAGGACAGCGACCAGCACGACGAGCTTGACGCCGATCTTCATGTGGTTGACGTCGCCGTCCGCCGACTCCGCCAGGCCCACGAGAGCGACACCGCTGGCGAGCTGCACCCAGCCGCCGACGAACTGCGACATGGTCACCGTCGGAGTCCGGAACCGCGCGAACCATCCACCCACCAGGGCAGCGGCGCCGAGGATGTGGACGAACAGGGCAAGCATCACCATCAGATCCATGGCCGTCACACTAGCCGACGCGGCGTCGGCAACATTCACGCGGCGGCTGTGATCTTCGCCCGTCGGCGCACCCGGCCCGGGACGTGGCGTCGCCGCCGGACGCCGCGGTCGTCAGGCTCGGTCAGGAGCCGAGCACGCCCGGGACCGTCGTGAGACGGCGCGCCAGCTCGTCGCCGTCCGCACCCGAGACGGTCGGCACCGCGGCCCGTGCACCCGAGCCCTCGAGGTCCGATCGCTCCGGGCCGGCCGCTGCCCCGCCGTCGGGCAGGTTGCCCGCGAGGACCTGCTCGGTGGGGCGGAGCCGGCGGATGGCCACGGCCGCCACCTGGTCGGGGCGGCGGTCGACGGCGCGCGCGTAGATGCCGGCGTCGTGCTGACCGTCGTCCCCCACGAGCAGCCAGCGCACGTGGGGGAACCAGGACATGAGCAGCTCGATGCTGGCGTCCTTGTGCGCCTGCCCGCTGCGGAACCAGCCGGTCATGGTGGGCCCCCAGTCGGTGAGCAGCAACGGACCCGGCGGGTAGGCGTTGCGCGCGAGGAAGGCCCGCAGCGTCGCCGCGGTGTTCCACGCGCCCGTCGAGAGGTAGACGAACGGCGCCTCCGGGTGGGCCTGCCGCAGCCGCCGGTAGAACGCGGGCATGCCCGGCACGGCGCGCCGCTTGCTGGAGTGGCGCACGAACGTGTTCCACGCCGCGAGCAGCGGGCGCGGCACCGAGGTGACCATCGTCGTGTCGTCGATGTCGCTGATCACGCCGAACCGCGTCTCCGGGCCGATGATCAGCAACGGCGCGTCCGCGGTGTCCTCCTGCTCCGGCGGGACCGTCGGCTCCGTCGCGCGCTCCGCCGCCGTCGCGGCCCCCGCGTCGCTCAGCCGGGCCCGCTGCCAGCCCGGCGGCAGCGGCGGGTCGGCCGGCACGTCCACCTGGACGTCGACGTAGCCGGCCCGGTCGCTCTGCACGACCTGTCGGGCGCCGCCGACCTGGACCAGGACCCTGCGGTGCGGGGCCGGCACCGTCACGAAGTGCCGGAAGCCGCGGCGCCCCGCGCGGTGGGCGTTGTCCGCCGCGACCCGGCCCGGCGGGGTCAGCAGCACCCTCGCGAGCACCCGCACCCGGCGCGGCGAACCGTAGCCGGAATACGTCTCCATCCGCGGCCGCCAGCCGACGCGGCGCAGCAGCCAGCCCGCCGCCTCGTAGAAGCGGTCCTCGACCACCGCGGCCAGGTGCGGCCGCTGCGACGGGTGCGGGGTCACGGTCATCATGCGGTCATCATCCGATCACTGAGCGCCCGAAGGCGCCGATGATCAGCGACGAGTCTCCACCAGAAGCCTTCCACGCCGCTATCAGACCAGGTAGCGAGCCTGTGCGCACGGTGCGACGATCACCGGCATGGATCTCTCCGTGCTCACCAGACCCTCGCCGCGCACGTCCGTGCCCCGCACGCTGGCACGGGTCGCGCTCGGCCTGGCGCTCGCCGGTGCGGGGATCTCGCACCTCACCGTCGCGCGCGAGGAGTTCCAGGCGCAGGTGCCGAGCTGGTTCCCCGTCGACGACGACGTCACGGTGCTGGCGTCCGGCGTCGTGGAGATCGCCATCGGCGGTTCCCTCGTGGTGCTGTCGCGGTGGAAGGTGGCCGTCGGTCTGGTCGCCGCCGGGTTCTTCGTGGCGATCTTCCCCGGCAACGTCGCCCAGTGGCTCGAGGGCACGGACGGGTTCGGCCTCGACACCGACGCCAAGCGCCTGGCCCGGCTGCCGTTCCAGGCGGTGCTCGTCGCCCTGGCGCTGTGGTCGACGGGAGCGTGGTCGGCGCTGCGGACCGCCCGTCGCACCGACCGGTCCGGCAGGTGAGCGACGCGCTGCGTGCCTAGCATGCTGCGATGAGCATGGACCTGCCGGACGGCGAGCACCAGACCCCCGCCGGCGTCTCGGACGCGACCGTCGAGGCGCTCGGCATGCTGAGCGAGGCGTTGGAGACCGTCGAGCGCGCCCGCGGCCACCTGTACACGTTCCACCAGCTCACCGGGGAGGCCGACCTGGCCCTCGGGGACGCGGTGGACAAGCTGCGCGAGGCCGGCCACGAGGACGTCGCCCGCCGGATCTCCGAGGACCTCGTCGGCCGCAACGTGATCGCCGGCCGCTGGACCTTCCAGATCGTCGAGGACTACGACGACGGCTACTGGCACGCGTTCCGCGCCCACGAGCGGGACGCCCGTGAGGAGCTCGCCGACGGCGTCCGGCACCTGGCGGAAGCGCGGATGAAGCAGGAGCGCCGCACCCACGCACGTCCCGGCCACGAGGTGGGGCCGGGCGACGTCGACCGCTAGCGCTCAGGCGCCGGGCCGCCGTCGACGGTTGCGGAACCACCGCCACCCGGCGACGACGAACGGGAGATAACGCAGGATCCGTGCCATCCCCTCACTCTTGGACGGAGCCGCTCGCCTCGCCATTCGGCCCGCCGTGCGGGGCCAGCCGCTCCACGAACGGTGCGACGAGCTCCTCGACGCTCGTCCAGACCTGCCCCAGCGGCACACCTGACTCGATCATCCGCGACCCGGAGTGCACGACGGCGTTGATGAGCTCGGCGCACCGCGTGACGTCGTGGACGCCGAGCGTCTCCAGCGTGTCGGCCAGCGGCTGCAGCAGCTCGTCGTGCATCGCGCGAGAGCCCTCCTCGACCGCGCCAGCGGGACCGACGCTCGCGAGCGCCGTCGCGAGCGCGTGCTCCCCCTCGGCCACGAGCTGGAGGTTGGCGCGCATGTAGGCGAGGACGCGCGCCGGCTCGTCGGGCGCCTCGTCCATCGCGCGTGCGACCGTCGCCGACCATCGCGGGAAGACGTCCTGGACCATGGCGTGCAGCAGGTCCTCGGCGGAGCGGAAGTACTGGTACACGCTCGGCCGGGCGAGCCCCGCCCGCTCGGCGAGCGCGGCGAACGTCGGGGGTCGCCCGGTCTCGGCCAGGAGGGACCTGGCGGCGTCGAGCAGCGCACGTTGCTGTGCCGAACGGTGCAAGGCGACCGTGGGAGCGCTGATCCGCGGCACGACTCTCCTTCTGACGGGCTCTCGGGCCCTGACCGGGCCCGAGAGCGTGAGCTCAAGCGCTGAGTCTCCCATCTTCCATCTCGACGATGCGGTCGCAGTGCTCGAGCACGTCACGGTCGTGGGTCACCATGACGGTCGCCACGCCGTGCTCGTGCGTCTCGGCGGCGAGAAGCCGGACGACCTCGTGGCTGCGCGCCCGGTCCAGGGCAGCGGTCGGCTCGTCGACGAGCAGCAGGGAGGGGGCGGTGACCAGTGCGCGGGCGATGCCCACGCGCTGCCGTTCGCCTCCCGACAGCTCGTGCGGCCGACGGTTCGCCTTGTGCCCCATGCCGACCTGCTCCAGGAGCGCTCGCGGCTCCCGACCCGGCGTCTCACGACCGCCGACGACGCGCAGCGCGAACCGCAGCTGGTCGACGGCCGTCAGGGCGGGGATCAGGTTGCCCGACTGGAAGACGAACCCGATCTGCTCGCGCCGCAGCGCCGCCTGCCGGCTCGCCTTGAGCGCGCCCACGTCGACGCCGCCCACGTGGACGCCGCCCGTCGTCGGCTGGATGAGTGCTCCCGCCACGGCCAGCAGGCTCGACTTGCCGGAACCGGAGGGGCCGAGGACGGCCAGGAGCTCGCCCTGCGGGACGGTGAGGCTCACGCCGTCCAGCGCGGTGACGGTCGAGTCGCCGTCGCCCAGCTCCAGGGAGACGTGGTCGAGGACGAGGCCGTCCGCGTGGCGTGCTGCGGAGTTCGAGAGCTGTTCGACGGCGTGCGTCATCGTTGTCCTCCGAGTGCGGTCAGGGGGTCGACGCGGGCGATGCGGCCGACGGAGACGGCGGCGCCGAGGAGTCCGAGACCGACCATGAGTCCGGCAGCGGCGGCCAGCGGCCTGGCCTCGAGCGAGAACGGCATCGGCGTCGAGGTCAGGAGTGCGCCGAACCCGACACCTACGCCGATGCCGACGGCGGTGGAGACGACGAGGACGACGGCGGCCTGACCGATGGCGTCCCGGACGAGGAAGGCGGTCGAGGCACCCATGGCGCGGGCGACGGCGATCTCGTGCTTGCGCTGGATGGTCCACACGGTGAAGAACGCGCCGACGACGAGCGCCGAGATCGCGTACAGGAACGCCTGGATGAGCTCGAGCGTGAGCGTCTCGGCGGAGTACCCGGGCGAACCGTCGAAGGACTCCTCGAGGCTCACGGTCGTGGTGGCGGCGACCTCGTCCCCGGCCGCGGCGTCGATGTCCGTCCCGGAGGCGGCGGTGAGCACGATCGCCGTGGCCTCGTCGTAGATCTCGGGCCGCGCCTCGGTCCCCTCGGGGACTCCGGCGTGGAAGTCGCCGAGAGGAGGTCGAGCAGCTCGCCGAGGTCATCGACGCGACGGTCTCGTCGCCGACCTGACCGAGGTGTGGGCCGCCGTCGGCACGGCCCCACCGGCGGGGCCACGGCCGCAGCAGCGGACGGGTCAGGAGACGGCGAGCGGGTACGTCACCGCACCGTCCGGGCCCACCGACGGCGTCGCACCCCACCGCCCCAGCTCGTGCGGCTGCGGCTTCGCGCCGTTCATGAGGTGGACGACCTGCCAGCCGCGCGCCGCCAACGTGTTGGCGACGAGCAGCCGGTGGCACCGCCAGGGCATCGGCTCGCCGCACATGACGGCCACGTGGCGGTCCTGCGCCAGCCCGGTCAGGCGCGCGAGGCCCGCCTCGTACTCCGGGGTGAGCGTGTGGTCGGCATAGTTCTTGAAGCTGACGTTCTGCCATCCGGCGTTCAGCTCCGGGTCGACGTCGCGCTGCTTCGGCCGACGCCCGGCGAGCTCGGTGAGGTGCTCGTAGCCGATGCCGGCGTCCGCGAGCCACGTGGTCATCTCGTCGGCGTCGAACTGCGGGCTGCGCCGCGACCCGGGCATCCGGCGCACGTCGGCGAGCAGCTCGATGCCCGCCGAGGCGAGCGTGTCGAGCACGACCTCCCGCGGGCAGGTCCAGTGCCCGATCGTCCAGATCTCCCCCGCCACGTCCACCGATGGCCTCCTCCCGCCGCGGCCACCTCATCGTAGGTCGGTCCTGCGGCCGAGCGCCGCTCAGCCCCGGCCGCACGCTCCGCAGGTGCCCCGACGGCGCAGCCAGTACGCGTAGGTCGCCGCCCCGAGCGCGGCCGACCACAGCGGCCACAGCAACGCCGGCCCGACAGCGCCCCACGTCTCGGCGTCCAGCCCGAGCATCCCCTCGGAGAACCCGAGGGCGATCATGGAGACGCCGGCGGGCAGCACGGCCACGGCCACGAGGGTCGCGGGCACGACGGCGAGACCCACCGGGACCCGCTTGCCGGCGAGACCGAGCATCCAGCGCGGGAAGACGTCTCCCCAGCGCTGGTACAGCCCGAGCGTGAGCACCGCACCGAGCAGCGCGAACGTACCGAGACCGATGGGGCCGATGAGGTCGAGCCCGCGCATCGACTCGACGGAGTCGCGGGAGAAACCCAGAGGGATGCCGAGCGCCCACGCGATGCGGGTGAGGCCGTAGAAGGCGGGGATCGCCGCGGCCACGAGCGCCGCGACCCGGCCCCAGCGCGCGGCCGCGGCCGGCGTCGTCCAGGCCGGGTCGGCGCCGTCGTGCCGTCGGCCGCACCGGTCGCACGCGGCGAGGCCGCGCCTGGTGGAGCGCACCGCGGCGACCGTGAGGAGCACCGCCCCGCACAGCACCACGACCTGGAACAGGAAGTCGGGTGCCACGTAGTGGTCGAGCGAGGCCCGCACCTCGGCGCTGAAGAGCGACATCACCAGGACGGCAGGCAGGTAGCCGACCCCGGCCAGGACGGTGGCGTCCACGAGCAGGACGGCGGCCAGCAGCACCGCGACGGTGCCGCCGACGGCAGCGCGGCGCGGGCCGTTCGCGGTGGAGCGTCCCCAGCGCAGCCACGCCGCGAGCGCCGCACCGACGGCCGCGAGGACGGCGACGCCGGTGGCCAGCGTCGCGACAGGCACGTCGCGGAGCAGGCCGTGGTTGATCGCCTCGGGCGTCACCACGGCGGAGTCCACCGCTCCCCGGTAGACGAGCGCCAGGACGAGTCCGGCCACCCACCAGAGGACGGCGAGGTTCTCGAGGCGGCGGGACGTGCGGGGGCGGGACGGCCGGCCGCGCGGCGCCCGGCCGGTCGGTGGTGACGACTGCTGCGAAGCTTCGTGTGTGGTCATGTCTCGAGCCTCGTGACCCGCGCCCACGAACGGATCCCCCGCCGCGACCAGCACGCTCCCCCGTGCGGGGGAACCTCAGCCCGCCCGCACGAACCCCGACGTGTAGGCACGCACCACGGCCTGGGTCCGGTCGCGCACGCCGAGCTTGCCCAGCAGGTTGCCCACGTGGGTGCGCACCGTCTCGACGCCGAGGTACAGCTCACCGGCGATCTCGGCGTTCGACATCCCGTCGGCCATGAGCCGCAGCACCTCACCCTCCCGGTCGGTGAGCCGCGCGGACACCAGGGCGTCGCCCGACGGCGGACGCCCGGCAGCGAGGCGGCGCACCGCGTCCGGGAACAGCAGCGAGTCGCCCTGCGCGACGGTGCGGACCGCCTGGGCGATCTCCTCCGGGCGGGCCCGCTTGAGGAGGAACCCCTGGGCACCGGCCTGCAGGGCGTCGAGCACGTGGTCGTCGTTCTCGAACGTCGTCAGCACGACCACGCGCGGCACCGGCCCGCCGGCACGGTCGACGACGGCACGGGTCGCGGCGATGCCGTCCACGCGCGGCATGCGCACGTCCATGAGCACGACGTCGGGCCGGGTGTCGGTGACGAGCTGCGGGACCCCGGCGCCGTCCTCCGCCTCGCCGACCACCGTCAGGCCGGGTTCCGCGTCGAGCACCACGCGCAGCCCGGCGCGCACGAGCGGCTCGTCGTCGACGATCGCGACGCGGACGTCCTCGGTCACGGCACCGATCCTGCCGCACCGGTGCCCGCGGTGCCGAACCGCGCACGCACGACCCACCGGTCCGGCTCCTGGCCGCCGTGACGGGGTCCGGCCTCCAGGGTGCCGCCGAGCAGCCCCACCCGTTCGGCCATGCCCGCCGTCCCGCGGCCGGTGCGTGGGGCGCCCGACGGCGGCCCCTCGGCCGTCGGGTTCGTCACCTCGATCTCGACCCCGCCGTCGTCGGCCGTCACCCGCACGGCCACCGGGGTACCGGGCGCGTGCCGCAGCGCGTTCGTGACCGACTCCTGCACGATCCGGTACGCCTCGCGCGACACGGCCTGCGGCACGTCGGGCTCCGGCGACGTGCCGGCCGTGCCCGACGACGGCGGCAGGCCGTCCAGCGCGACGTCGGCCCCCGTGCGCCGCACGTCCTCGACGAGGCGCGGGACGTCGGCGAGGGTGCGCACCGGCGGTGCGGGCGCCGTCGGCGACCCGTCGCCCGCAGGACGGCCCGCGGCACGACCGGGTCCCGGGTCGCGCAGCAGTCCCAGCACGTGGTCGAGGTCGGCCATCGCGGCGCGGCCGGTCGCCTCGATCGCGGCGAGCGACTGCCGCGCGGCGTCGTCGTCGGACCCGACCTGCCGTACGGCGGCTGCGGCCTGCAGGGTGGTGACGGTCAGGGCGTGCCCGACCGAGTCGTGCAGCTCGCGCGCCAGCCGGTTCCGTTCGACGGCGCGCCGGGCGGTCGCCTCGAGCTCGGCGATCCGCTCGGACTGGTCGGGACCGAGCAGCGGCAGCGCCGCCTGCCGCAGCACCACCCGGACGAGCGCCGCCGCATACGGGAGCGCGAGCAGCAGCACCAGGGCCGCCGCCAGGGACAGCAGTCCGCCGCCGAAGCCTCCGACCTCGTGGAACACCCCGATCACGACGTCCTGGTCGAGGCCGAGCCCGACCAGCACGAGCTGCGTCGCCAGCGGCACCACGAGCAGCAGCGCGAGGGTCGCCGCGGCACCGGCCGCCAGGTGGAGGCCGTACCACGCCGCCGCGCGCCACCGTGTCGCGGCGAGCAGCCTGCCGCCGTCGGACCGTGGGACCGGAACCTCCACCCCGAGGAACGTCCGCACCGCCAGGATCTCGAGCGTGCGCACCGCCCCCAGGAACGGCGGCACCAGCACGATCGCCGCCGTCACGCCGACGAGCACCGCCAGGGCCACCCGCGAGATCTCCGGCGCGGCGAACATCTGCGCGAACCCGGTCACGAGCACGCCGTACGCGCCGGCCACGACGCCGCCGAGCACCAGGTACACCCCGGTCTGCAGCGTCGACACCGACGTCAACGGGCGCAGCGCACGGCGCCACCCACCGCGCGATCCGGGTGCAGGGTCCATGCCGGTCAGTCTGGCAACGAGCGCGCGGCGGCGCCTCCCCCGCGCAGGGGAGCTGTCACCGCCGGCGGGTCACCACAGGACCAGGAGGATGGCCACGATCGTGAGGTCGGCCAGCACGTGAGCGACCCACGGCAGGAGCAGGCCGTGCGAGACCCGGCGCAGCACACTGAGGACGAGACCGTAGCCACCCGCGAGGAACACACCCCACCACCCGCTCGGGAAGCCGTACCAGTGGGAGGCACCGAACATCGCGGCGGCGAGCACGACCGCGACGGCGCCGCGCAGGTCGTGACCCAACGCCCGCTGCGCCACCCCGTTGTAGGCGCACTCCTCGGCCGCGGCGTTGACGAAGGCGAACGTCAGCGCCCCGAGCACCAGCACCCAGACGCCCTGGCCGTCGAGGATGTCTCGGTAGACCTCCTGTCCGGTGCCGACCTCGTCCGCCGCCCACGACCAGACCACGAGGGCCAGCGCCGCGACCGGGACGATCGCGACGGTCAGCCACACCCCCGGCCGGTTCACCGTCCCGGCCCGGAACCAGTCGGTCACCAGGGCGAGCCGGCGCCACCGGCTCACCAGGACGTAGAGCACGACGGCGAGGACGAGCGGCACCGGCCACAGGGCCACGCCCGCCGCACCCGCGACGCCGACGGCCTCGAGAGCCGCACCCGCGCCACGGAGCACCCCGGTGACCGCCACGAGACAGAGGGCCAGGGCCGCCACGCTCCCCGACCCCGACGGCGCTCCGCCGCGCGTCGCAGCACCGGCCGTCACCAGCACTAGCGCCGCCGCCGCGATCAGCGGCCCGGCCACCGGGTGCCCACCCACGACGACGGCCGCGACGAGGCACGCGGCGGCGAGCAGCGCCGGCACCACGGCACGCCGGTCCGGTGCCGCCGCGCCCTCTCCCACGCCGGTCCCCGCCACCTGCTCCATCCCCGAGCCCTTCTACGCCGCGAGCTCCTGACCGCTCAGCTGGTGGATCGACGTCATGACCTGGTCGGTCAGCTCGCGGCGGGCCTGGGCGGGCCGCAGCGTGGCGGTGATCTGGCGGTTCGGGTCGATCGGCACGCCGAACTCGACCCGGACGCCGCGCACGGGTCGCGGCAGGCGCCTGCCCACGGGCTGGACCTTCTCGGTGCCGTGCATCGCGACCGGCACCACCGGGGTGCCCCCGGCGAGCGCGAGCCACGCCACGCCGGTGCGCCCCGGGTGCAGCCGGCCGTCACGCGAGCGGGTGCCCTCGGGGTAGATGCCGAACGCGCCGCCGCGCTCGAGCACGTGCAGCGCGTCCTGGAGCGAGCGCTGGCCGGCGCGCGGGTCGTCCCGGTCGACGGGGATGTGGCCCATCGTGGTGAAGAACCAGCGCGAGAGGCGACCCTTGAGCCCGCGGCCCGTCCAGTACTCCGCCTTGGCGATGAACGTGACGTGCCGCGGAACCACGAGCGGCAGGATGATCGAGTCGATCACCGACAGGTGGTTGCTCGCGATGATGACCGGCCCGCGGCGGGGGACGTTGTGCAGGCCGGTGACCTGGGGACGCAGGAACACGTACACCAGGAGCGAGCACACGAGCTTGAGGATGCGGTACGTCACCGGCTCATCATCCCTCAGCCGAGGGTGACGAGGTAGTCCTCGGCCTCGTCGTCCCAGGCGAGCCGGACGGCGTCGGCGGCCGCGGCGGCCTTGCAGAACTGGAGGAACCCGCCGTAGCCGAGGGCCTTCTCCGAGAAGTCAGGGCGACGCTTGCGCACGTGGTTCTTCAGGCCGGAGAGGGCCGCGGTGCCGCCCGCGTCCTGCACGACGGCGCGCAGCAGGTCGAACGCCTTGGCGCTGTCCGGCTGCTCCGGGAGCTCGACCACCGGGTCGCCCGACGACGGTCCGTCGCTCAGGACGATGACGTCCCGGTCGGCGAGGTAGCGCAGGAACTCCCCAAAGGTGCGGAAGCCGTAGTCGGACTCGCTGAACGTCGGCTCCTTGCGCACCAGCGTGCGCTTGAGCTGCGACGCCGTCACCGAGCCGGACGCGGACCCCTGCAGGCCGGCGAGGGTCTGGGCGACCTTGACCTCCATGGTGGGCGGTTCGCCGGTGGGGGCGTCGTCGTCCTCGTCGTTGGCCGGCTCGGGCGCGCGGTCGGGCACGTCGACCGGTTCGGGCAGCGTGATCTCGGGCTTCTTGCGCCGGGTCCGGCCGGTCGAGGTCGTGCCCGACGGCGCGGCGGGCGTCGCCTCCTCGGCGGGCGGCAGGTCCTCGGCCACGGCCGCGGCGGCCTTGCTGCGACCGGTGGTGGCACGCGAGCCGGTCGACCGGCCGGAGCCGGAACGCTTCGTCGTGCTCCTCTTCGGACGAGACTCGGACTCGTCGGGGACCTCGACGCCCTCGAGGCGGTCGTAGAAGAGGAACTCGTCGCAGGCCGACGGCAGCAGGCGGGAGGTGGACTTCTCGACCCCGACGCCGATGACGCGCTTGTCGAGCTCACGCAGCTTGTGCACGAGCGGGGAGAAGTCCGAGTCGCCTGTACACATGACGAAGGTCGAGATGTACTCGCGCTCGAAGGCCATCTCGATGGCGTCGACGACCATCTTGATGTCGGCGGCGTTCTTGCGCGACGCCCCCATGCGCTGGGGCATCTCGATGAGCTCCACCTGGTGGCGGGTCAGCATCCGCCGGTCCTCGTCGAAGTACGACCAGTCCGCGTACGCGCGCCGCGTCACCACCCGGCCGCGCACCGCGAGGGCGTCCGCGATCGGCTGGAAGTCGAACTGCATCCCGCCCAGGTGCTCCCGGGCGCCGAGCGCGAGGTTCTCGTAGTCGAGGAAGACGGCAAGGCGCTCTTCGGTGTCCATGCCCGCCAGCCTACGGCGCCACCAGCCGAACCGATGCATCTCATCATGCGGTCGCACTTGTCCGCAGGGTGAACCGTGCGTACAGTCGAGCCCGAAGCCATCCAGAGCGGCCGAGAGTCCTGGCTCGACGACGCCGCAGCAACCCGTTCTCCGACGGAAGCCTCCCGAGGACGAAGGTGCTCAACGCCAGGCCTGATGGAGTGACGCATGGTCGCAGAGGCACCCCCGCACGTCCCGGTACACCGGCACCGCCCGACGGTGAGCTTCGAGCTCATGCCGCCCCGCCGGCCCGACGCCGCCCCCCGGTTCTGGGAGACGGCGCGCCGACTGGTCGCGGCGAACCCCGACTTCGTGTCGGTGACCTACGGCGCCGGCGGCGGTGACCGCGCCACCGCCCGGCACGTCGTGGCGACCCTGCTGGGCGGCACCCCCGTGCTGCCCATCGCCCACCTGACCTGCGTCGGAGCCTCCCGCGAGGACGTCTCCACCGTCATCGACGAGTTCCTCGAGGCCGGCGTCCGCTCGTTCCTCGCGCTGCGCGGCGACCCGCCGAAGGACCAGCCCGACTGGCGCCCGCCGGCCGACGGCGTGCACTCCTCGATCGAGCTCGTCGCCCTGCTGCGCGAGGTCGAGGCCCGGCGCTGCGCCGTCGACCCGGCCGCCGCCGTCCGCGGCGCCGCCCGGCCGCTCACCGTGGCGGTGGCCACCTTCCCGGACGGCAACCGCCAGGCGGGCACCACCCGCACCCAGGAGGTGCAGCGCCTGCTGGAGAAGCAGCAGGCCGGTGCCTCCTTCGCCATCACCCAGCTGTTCTACGCCGCGGACAGCTACACCGACTTCGTCGCCGAGGCCCGCGCGGCCGGCGTGACGATCCCGATCCTCGCCGGGCTGATGCCCACGACCGAGCCGCGCCGGCTCCGTCGTGTCGAGGAGCTCACCGGCGTCCCCGCGCCCCAGCACCTGCTGGACGCGCTCGACGCCCTGCCGGACCCGGAGGCGCAGCACGCCTACGGGACCGCGTACTCCGTCGAGCTCGCCCAGCGCGTGCTCGACGCGGGCGCACCCGGCCTGCACGTGTACACGTTCAACAAGTACCGACCCGCTCTGGACCTGCTCGAGGGTGTTCACCTCGGCGGTCGGACGCCGCACGGCGTCCCTGACCTGGCCAGAAGGCCGCTGGTACCGGGCATCCCGACCGTGGCTCCCGCCGTCTGACGCCTTGCCGAACATCGAGGTCCCGCCCGCGATGCCCGGTCATTGCGGTCGCGACCTCGACGCTCGGCGCCGTCGCGACGCGGAAGCACCGACACCTGGAGTGCTCATGACCACACCGACCGAACCCCACCGCCCCACCACCGCGTTCCCCGGCGGCACGATCCTCGGCTATCCCCGCATCGGCCGCCGCCGCGAGCTCAAGCGCGCCGTCGAGTCCTTCTGGGCCGGGCGCACCGACGCCGTCGACCTCGAGGTCGCGGCCGGCGCGCTGCGCCGCGACACCCTGCGACGCCTCGTCTCGCTCGGGCTGGACCCCGAGGACGGCTCCGTCCCCGGCTCCTTCTCGTTCTACGACCAGGTGCTCGACGTCGTGGCGCTGCTCGGTGCCGTCCCGACCCGGTTCCGGGACCTGATCGACGGCGACGACGGATCGCTCGACCTGGACGGCTACTTCACCGTGGCCCGGGGCCGCGGCGAGGACGCGCCGCTCGAGATGACCAAGTGGTTCGACACGAACTACCACTACCTGGTGCCGGAGATCAGCGAGACGACGCCGATCTCCTTCGCGGACCACCGCATCGTCCGTGAGTTCGCCGAGGCCAAGGAGGCGGGCGTCACCACCCGGCCGGTCCTCGTCGGGCCGGTCACCTTCCTCGCGCTGTCCAAGGCCGCCGACGACGCGGGCGAGGGCTTCCACCCCCTCGACCGGCTCGACGACGTGGTCGCCGCGTACGCCGAGCTGCTCCGGGCGCTGGCCGCCGTCGGCGTGCCGTGGGTGCAGCTCGACGAGCCCGTCCTCGTCTCGGACACGGTCGACGCCACCGCCGAGCGGGTCGATGCCGCGATCACCTCCGCGTACCGCGCGCTGGCGACCGACCTCGCCGCACGGTCCGACGACGACGGTCTCGACGCCGAGGCGGAGCGCCCGGCCATCCTCGTGGCCACCCCGTTCGGCGGGCTCGCGACCGGCACGCCGGCCGACGGCGGCACCCGCGACGGCCTGGCGCTGCTCGCCGCGACCGACGTGGACGCCATCGCGATCGACCTGGTCAAGGGCTCCGTCCCCACGGGCCACGGGCCGCACGGGACCGTCCCCGGCCTGGAGACGAAGACCCTCGTGGCGGGCGTCGTCGACGGGCACAACGTGTGGCGCGCCGACCTCGCCGCCCGGTTCGACCGGCTCGCCGCGCTGCGCCCGCTGGGCGCCGGCGCCCTGACCGTCGGCACCTCGACGTCGCTGCTGCACGTGCCGCACGACGTGGAGGACGAGTCGTGGGAGGGGCCGGCCGCCGAGCGCGCGGGTCGCTCCCCCGAGCTGCGCCGCTGGCTCGCGTTCGCCGACCAGAAGGTCCGGGAGGTCACGACGCTGGCCCGCGCCGTCACCGACGGCCCGGACTCGGTGCGCGCCGAGCTCGACGCGGCGAGCGCGGCGCTGGCCGAGCGGGCGACCGCACCGGGCGTCGTCGTCCCCACGGTCCGCGAGCGCCTGGGCGCGCTCGTCGAGGGCGACTTCGCCCGCGGCGCGCACGCCGAGCGGGTCGCCGCCCAGCGTGAGCGGCTCGGGCTGCCGCCGCTGCCCACCACGACGATCGGCTCGTTCCCGCAGACGGCCGAGATCCGCAAGGCGCGGTCGGCGTGGGCCCAGGGCGAGCTCGACGACGAGGCGTACACCGCCGCGATGCGCGCGGAGATCGCCCGGGTGGTCGCGCTCCAGGAGGAGATCGGCCTCGACGTGCTGGTGCACGGCGAGCCGGAGCGCAACGACATGGTGCAGTACTTCGCCGAGCTGCTGGACGGGTTCGCGACGACGGACCTGGGCTGGGTGCAGTCCTACGGGTCGCGCTGCGTGCGGCCGCCGATCCTGTGGGGCGACGTGACCCGCCCGGCCCCGATGACGGTCGGGTGGACCCGGTATGCCGCGTCGCTCACCGAGAAGCCCGTCAAGGGCATGCTGACGGGGCCGGTGACGATCCTCGCGTGGTCGTTCGTGCGTGACGACCAGCCGCTGGCGGACACCGCGAACCAGGTGGCGCTCGCCCTGCGCGACGAGGTGCGCGACCTCGAGGACGCTGGCACCGCCGTCGTGCAGGTGGACGAACCCGCCCTGCGCGAGCTGCTGCCGCTGCGCCGCGCCGACCAGCCGGAGTACCTGCGCTGGTCCGTCGGGGCGTTCCGGCTGGCGACGGCGGGAGCGGAGGCCTCCACGCAGGTGCACACGCACCTGTGCTACTCGGAGTTCGGCGAGGTCATCGGCGCGATCGACGGGCTGGACGCCGACGTGACGTCCATCGAGGCCGCGCGGTCGCGCATGGAGGTCGTGCCGGAGCTCCACGCCGCCGGGTACGCGCGCGGCGTCGGGCCGGGCGTCTACGACATCCACTCGCCCCGCGTGCCGTCCGTCGACGAGGTCACGGAGCTGCTGCGCCTCGCCGTGGGCTCCATCGACCCGGACGTGGTGTGGGTGAACCCGGACTGCGGGCTCAAGACCCGCGGGTACGCCGAGGTGGAGCCGTCGCTGCGCCACCTGGTCGCGGCGGCGCAGGCGGTGCGCGCCGGGCTCTGACCGCCGTCGTCACACCCCGTCGGCGCTCCCGTGGCGCCGGCGGGGTGTGATCTGTGCACGCGGTGCAGAACCGTCTGGACCGTCGCGGCGCCGGTGTGCCAGCATCGACGGTGGTCCGCCGTCGGGGCGGGCCGCGGACCGGTACGAGGAGCGAGAGATGCAGCGCGTCGTCGCGGGGATCGGGGTGGCCCTCGAGGCCTGCTCAGGCAACCCGTCGACCCAGGCCGCCTGCCGCTGACCCACGGGGCCCGTGCGGAGGTGCCTGGCTCAGCCCTGCCCTCCTTCACCCGATCCGTCGAGGCTGCGCGTCTGCGCCCTCGCCGTGACGGCCGCGGGTGAACCCTGCTCCCCGAAAGCCGACCCATGACCCCCTTCACCGAACAGCAGATCCGCGCGTCCCTCGTCAACGCCACGCGCAGCGAGCGGCAGCGGATGATCCTCCCCGACCTCGCAGTGCTCCGCTGGGACCGCCTCGACTACCTCGGCTGGCGCGACCGCAAGCAGCCGCTCGCCGCGTACGTGATCGCCGAGATCGACGACGAGCCCGTCGGCATCATCCTGCGCGCCCCGGAGACCAGCAGCCGCCGCGCCGCGATGTGCGCCTGGTGCGAGGACGTCGCCGACAACAGCGACACGTCCCTCTACGTCGCACGCCGCGGCGGAGCGCCCGGCCGCAAGGGCAGCACGATCGGCACGCTGATCTGCACCGACTTCCGCTGCTCGCGCAACGTGCGCCGGCGGCCCACCCTCGCAGAGTCCGGGGCCGACGACGACGCGGCGCGCGCCGCCGTCGTCGAGCGGCGCATCGAGGGCTTGCGCGAACGCAGCCGCCGGTTCCTCGAAGAGGTGCGCAGCACCGCCTGACCGGCGTGCGACGGCGCCTGACTGCACCTCGATGGATGTTCGCCGAGAGCGAACAGACACCTCTTGGCACTCTCGGGGTGAGAGTGCTAAATCATGAGGTGTAGCCAGGCGACGCCGGACGGACCGGCGCGCTGATCGCGGTCGGGGCCGCACCGTGCGGCCCTCGTCGAGGAGGTGATGCGCGATGGCTACCTACTGGGACCCGTTCCAGGAGATGGACCGACTCTTCGGGTCGCTCGCCACGTCGAGGAACGCTCCGGCGATGCCGATGGACCTGTTCCGCGAGGGCGACCACTACGTCCTCGCCGTCGACCTGCCCGGCATCGACCCCGGCAGCATCGACGTCTCGTGCGAGGACCGCACCCTGACGATCCGCGCCGAGCGCACGCCTCGGTCCGGCGAGGGTCAGTGGCTCGTGCGGGAGCGGACGTCCGGCACGGTCGCGCGGCAGCTCACCCTGGGCCGCGGACTGGCGCTCGACAACATCTCGGCGAACTACGCCGACGGGGTGCTGACGCTGACCATCCCGGTGGCCGAGGACGCGAAGCCGCGCCGGATCGAGGTCAGCCACGAGTCCGACCGCGAGACCATCGAGGCCCGCAAGAGCTGATCGCGACAGCCGGAGGTCGGCGCCGGTGAGGGCTCAGCCCTTGCTGGCGCCGATCATCGGCAGCCCGAACGCGAGCCCCGTGGCGAGGATGCCTCCGGTGAACACGTACGGGGCGATGGACGGGTCGGCCGTCGCGCCGACCCCGATGAGGACCAGACCGCCGAGGAACAGCACGAACGAGACGATCACGCGCCCGAGCATCGCGCCCGGGGCGTCGTTCTGCGGGGCGGGGTTCACCTTGAAGTCGCTCATGGGGCCAGCCTAGCCCGGCGCCGTCCGGCGCACGACGGAGCCCGGTACGATCTCCGGATGCCTCGACCCGGACTCCCCCGCCGCGTCCTGGTCGCCGGGACCTCCGGGGCGGGCAAGACGACGCTGGCCGCCCGCCTGGCAGAGATCCTCGACGTCCCCCACACGGAGCTGGACGGCCTCTTCCACGGCCCGCGGTGGACACCCCGGCCCGAGTTCCGCGACGACGTCCGGGCACTGGTGGCGAGCGACGCCTGGGTCACCGAGTGGCAGTACCGGGCCGTGCGACCGCTCCTGCTCGAGCGGGCCGAGCTGCTGGTCTGGCTCGATCTGCCGGTCCAGGTCCGCATGGACCAGGTGGTGCGGCGCACCCTGGGCCGGCGGCGCCGTCGCACCGTGCTGTGGAACGGCAACGTCGAACCTCCCCTGCGGACGTTCCTCACCGACGCCGACCACATCGTGCGGTGGGCGTGGCGCACCCGCCGCTCGCTCGACCACCTCGACGAGCGGCTGGCGGTGCAGGCGCCGCACCTCGAGGTGGTGCGGCTCCGCAGCCGCGCGGAGGTCGAACGGTGGGTGGGACGCACCGCGAACCGCGCGGAGCGTCCCGTCCCGGCGCCACCCGGCGTCGTCGGGTCGACCTAGGAGAGCCTGCGGGCGAGCGTCTCGACGATCCGCACGTCCCCGTCGAGCCAGTCGACGTCCCACAGGCTGCCCGCGTCCAGCCAGCGCAGCTCGTCGTGCTCCACGAGCGGTGCCGGCTCACCTCCGGCGAGCGCGGCGAACCACAGCCGCAGCACGTGCCGGTCGGTGATGATCCAGGCACCGTCGTCGGGCCCCGTCAGCTCGGTCCCGAGGGTGACGGTGACGCCGAGCTCCTCGTGGAGCTCACGGTGCAGCGCCTCGTGCGGCTGCTCCCCCGGTTCCGCCTTGCCGCCGGGGAACTCCCACCGGCGGGCGAGCCTCGCGGGCCGGGACCGGCGGGCGGCGAGCAGACGCGCCGGTCGTTCGAGCGAGTCGACGATGGCGGCGGCGACGACGAGGCGACGGGTCATGGCCGCGAGTCTGCCATCCGCCGCTGGACAGACGTGTGCCCCGCTACCAACATCCCCCGAGTGGTAGCGGGGCCAGACGTCGTCCAACCGATCAGGGCGTGCGCAAACCTGCGGTGCGAGCCCAGGCCACGGCGTCGGCCCGGGTCGAGACCCCGAGCTTGCGGTAGACGCTGCGTACCTGCGACTTCACCGTGTTGCGCGTGACGAACAGCTTGCTCGCAATCTGCTCGAGCGTGACTTCCTCGGACAGGTTCGACAGCACGACCTGTTCACGGACCGTCAGACCAGGGTCGAGGACCAGACGGTCCATCTCGATTGCACTCATCGTTCTTCCTCCACGACGGCCGCCGATCGCCACGATCGACTTGGGGATCTGCCGTCACAGGAGGAGAGCGTGCAGCGCGCGGTTCATGACGCGCACCACAGAGCGGCTATGTGCGCAAGCGGGGTCGGAGCGTTCCCACGGTGGCTGTCGGGGCGCCTTCTGCGCGATATCTCCGCAGGCCAGGGGCATTTCTTCCGGTTGCACGGAGCAACGGAAACCTCATTATCACAATCAGGTCACGGTTGCCTATCCAGCGTGCTGTGCGTACTCCTCCGCGCTGAGGAGCTGGCCCGCACCGGTCACCTCGACCTTGAAGAGCCACCCCGCGCCGAACGGCTCCGAGTTGACCACCGCCGGGTCGTCGATCGCGGCCTGGTTGACCTCGACGATGGTGCCGGAGACCGGCGAGTAGAGCTCGGACACGGACTTGGTGGACTCGATCTCGCCGATGACGGTGCCCGCCTCGATGGTGGCGCCCACCTCCGGCAGCTCGAGGTAGACCACGTCACCGAGCGCGTCGGCGGCGACGGACGTGACGCCCACCGTCGCGGGGGTCGCGTCGTCGACCCACTCGTGCTCGACGGAGTAGCGCAGGTTCGCGGGAAAGTCGGCCATGGGAAGGACTCCTGTCGTGGGGTAGGGCTGGCTAGATTGTGTCGGACGACGGCGCGGCGCGCCGGGTGCGGACGCTCAGCCGCGCTCGCGGCGGTAGAACGGCATCGGCACGACGACGAAGGGCTCCGCCCGCCCCCGCACGTCGACGGCCAGCTCGGTCCCCTCCGCGGAGACCTCCGGCGTCACGTACGCCATCGCGACCGGGTGGCCCAGCGTGGGCGACGGAGCCCCCGACGTCACCGTCCCGACCCGCGAGCCGAGAGAGCCGGCGTCCGAGGCGTCACGCTGCACGACGGCGTACCCCGCGCGGGCAGGGCGCCGTCCAGTACCGCGCAGGCCCACCAGGACCCGCTCCGGTGCGTCGTCGTGCCGGTCGGCGAGCGCGGCGCGGCCCACGAACTCGACCGGTGTGCCGTCGTCGGACACCTTGTCGAGCTTGACGATGCGGCCCACTCCGGCGTCGTACGGCGTGGTCGTCGTGTCGAGCTCGTGGCCGTAGAGCGGCATCCCGGCCTCGAGGCGCAGGGAGTCACGGGCCGCCAGCCCGGCGGGCACGAGCCCGTGCGGCTCCCCCGCCGCGAGCAGCGCCCGCCACAGCGCCACGGCGTGCTGCGTGGCGACCCAGACCTCGAACCCGTCCTCGCCCGTGTAGCCGGTGCGGGCCACGAGCACGGCCTCGTCACCGAACCGCATGCCGAGGCTGGCGTAGTACTTCAGCTCGTCGAACGCGGTGCCGCCGGAGTTCTCGGGGTCCTCGGTGAGCACCTCCGTCACGATCTGCGCGGCGCGCGGGCCCTGCACGGCGATCAGCGCCTGGCTCGCGGAGACGTCGCGCACCTCGGCGTCGAACCCGGCCGCACGCTCCAGGAAGGCGACCAGCACCGTCTCCGCGTTCGCGGCGTTGGCGACCACGAAGTACTCGTCGTCACCGGTGCGGTAGACGATCAGGTCGTCGAGCACTCCCCCGTCCTCGGCGCAGAGCATCGTGTACCGGGCGCCCGCGTGGCGAAGCTTCGACAGGTTCCCCACCAGGGCGTGGTCGAGGAACGCCCCGGCGTCCGGGCCGGTCACCGCGATGCCGCCCATGTGCGACAGGTCGAACAGGCCGGCGGCCTCGCGCACCGCGCGGTGCTCGGCGAGGTCAGAGGTGTATCGCAGCGGCATCATCCAGCCGCCGAAGTCCGTCATCGTCGCGCCGAGCGCCTCGTGCTCGGCGTGCAGCGGCGTCTTCTTCTCCGTCATGGCGTCCTCAGTTCTGGCCGAGCGGCTCGGCGTAGGCGTCGATCGGCGGGCAGGAGCACTGCAGGTTGCGGTCGCCGTGCGCCTGGTCGATGCGGCGGACGGGCGGCCAGTACTTGGCGGCGCGCAGGCCGGCGACGGGGAACGCCGCCTCCTCGCGCGTGTACGGGCGGTCCCACTCCACGCCCAGCAGGGTGGCCGCGGTGTGCGGTGCGTGCCGCAGCGGGGAGTCCTCGAGCGCCCAGCGCCCGCTCGCGACGGCGTCGATCTCGCCGCGGATGGCGATCATCGCCTCGACGAACCGGTCCAGCTCGCCGAGGTCCTCGGACTCCGTCGGCTCGACCATGAGGGTCCCCGGGACGGGGAAGGCCATCGTGGGCGCGTGGAAGCCGAAGTCGACCAGCCGCTTGGCGACGTCGTCGACGGTGACGCCGGTCTCGGCCGTGATCTGGCGCAGGTCCAGGATGCACTCGTGCGCCACGAGACCGTGGGCGCCCGTGTAGAGCACCGGGTAGTGGCCCCCGAGCCGTGACGCGACGTAGTTGGCGGTCAGCACGGCGTTCTGGGTCGCCGCCGTGAGGCCCTCGGGCCCCATCATCGCGAGGTAGGCGTACGAGATCGGCAGGATGCCGGCCGACCCGTGCGGGGCCGCGGATACCGGCGGCACTCCCCCCTCCCGGGCCGTGCTGCCCGACGGCGTGGGGTCGCCCGGGAGGAACGGCACCAGGTGCTCGGCCACCGCGACCGGGCCCACGCCCGGGCCGCCACCGCCGTGCGGGATGCAGAACGTCTTGTGCAGGTTCAGGTGGGAGACGTCGCCGCCGAACCGGCCGGGTCGGGCGAGGCCGACCAGCGCGTTGAGGTTCGCACCGTCGATGTACACCTGACCGCCCGCATCATGTACAGCGCCGCAGACCTCGCGGACATGCTCTTCGTAGACGCCGTGCGTGGACGGGTAGGTGATCATGATCCCTGCCACGTGGCCGCCGTGCTGCTCCAGCTTGGCGTGCAGGTCCGCGAGGTCGATCTCGCCGTCGTCGGCCGTGGCCACCACCGCGACCCGCAGACCGGCCAGCGCGGCCGACGCGGCGTTGGTGCCGTGCGCCGACGCCGGGATGAGCACGATGTCGCGGTGCTCCTCGCCGCGGGACGCGTGGAACGCGCGGATCGCCAGCAGGCCCGCCAGCTCGCCCTGCGAACCGGCGTTGGGCTGCACCGACACCGCGGCGTACCCGGTGATCCGGGCGAGCCGGTCCTCGAGGTCGGCGATGAGCTCCGCGTACCCGAGCGCCTGGTCGGCCGGCACGTAGGGGTGCAGGTCGGCGAAGCCCGGCCAGCTGATCGGCTCCATCTCCGCGGTGGCGTTGAGCTTCATCGTGCAGGAGCCGAGCGGGATCATCGTGCGGTCCAGCGCCAGGTCCTTGTCGCTGAGGAGGCGCAGGTAGCGCAGCATGGCCGTCTCGGACCGGTGCCGGTGGAACACTGGGTGCTGCAGGAACGCCGTGCCGCGCAGCAGCACCTCGTCGAGCCCGACGCCCTCGGCCGCGTCGGCGGGCGCGTCGGCGGGCGCGTCGGCGGGCGTGTCGGCGGGAGTGGCGTCGAACAGCCCGAGCAGCGCCTCGACGTCGGCCTCGGTGGTCGTCTCGTCGCACGCGATCTGTACGTGGTCACTATCGGAGACGTACAGGTTGTAGCCCGCCGCGACGGCGGCAGCGCCGACCGAGGTGGCGCGGCCTGGCACCGCGACGCGCACGGTGTCGAAGAACGCGCCGTGCACCACCTCGACGCCCGCCGCGCGAAGACCGCCCGCGAGCGCGAGCGCCCGGCCGTGCACCCGCTCGCCGATCGCCCGCAGGCCCTCGGGACCGTGGTAGACGGCGTACATCGAGGCGACCACGGCGAGCAGCGCCTGCGCGGTGCAGATGTTCGACGTCGCCCGCTCACGGCGGATGTGCTGCTCCCGCGTGGCGAGGGCCAGGCGGTACCCGACCGCGCCGTCCGCGTCCACCGACACGCCGACCAGGCGGCCCGGGAGCTGACGCTCCAGACCCTTGCGCACCGACATGTAGGCGGCGTGCGGGCCGCCGTAGAACAGCGGGACGCCGAAGCGCTGTGCGGAACCGACCGCGACGTCGGCCCCGAGCTCGCCGGGGGAGACCAGCATCGTGAGCGCGAGGAGATCGGTGGCCATGGTCACCAGGGCACCGCGGTCCTTCGCCTCCCCGATGACGGAACGGACGTCGAGCACGCGCCCGGAGGCGCCCGTCTGCTGGACCACGACGCCGACGAGGTCACCCGCGGGGAGCGTGCCGCCGTCGGCCTCGAACGCGGCGAGGCCGGCGTCGAGTCCGTCCTCGAGCGACACGACGACGACGGGCAGCCCGACCGCCTCCGCGCGGCCCTGCGTCACGGCGAGCGACTGGCCGAACAGGTCGGCGTCGAGCACCACGTAGCCCTGCTTCGCGCGCGAGGCCCGCCACATGAGGGCGACTGCCTCGGCGACGGCGGTGGCCTCGTCCAGCAGCGACGCCCCGGCGATCTCCAGCCCGGTGAGGTCCTCGACCACCTGCTGGAAGTTGAGCAGCGCCTCCAGCCGGCCCTGGGAGATCTCCGGCTGGTACGGGGTGTACGCGGTGTACCAGGCGGGCGCCTCGAGAACGTTGCGCCGGATGACCGGGGGAGTGATCGTCGGGTAGTAACCCAGCCCGATCATCTGCCGCTTGACCTGGTTCTTCGCGGCGACCGCGCGCAGGTCGTCGAGCACCTGCGCCTCGCTACGGGCGGCCGGCAGGTCGAGCGGCTCCTGCTCGCGGATCGTGGCGGGGACGGCGGCGTCGACGAGCGCGTCGAGGTCTGCGTACCCGAGCTGGTCGAGCATCGTCGCCGTCTCGTGCCCGCGCGGGCCGATGTGCCGGTCGGCGAAGACGTCCGGGTCGAAGGGGGAGTGGGTCACGAGGAGCGCTCCGAGGGTCGGTGGACGAGGACCCTCCCCGCTCTGTCATGGGACCTGAGAGTTTTGCCGGTCCGCCTGTACGGGGCGCGCCGACTTGCACCGTCGGTGGGCCCGCCGCCGAGGCGTCGGACCGCTTTTCAGAGTTGCCTCGCCGTGACGGTACAGGGGCCTGAGAGATTCCCGGGGAGGGTTTGCTCCTTCGGCGCCGGTCCCCGGAGGGCCGGACTCTCCCGTCGCGGTTCGAGCGGCTGTGCGGTTCTGCGATTGTCCGCGCAGTCTACCGCCGAGGTCGTACCGCCGTCGTCGAGGTAGTACCTCGGCCGGGGTCAGGTGAGCTCGAGGCCTCGGGCCACGTCCACCATCGCGTCGACGACCGCCCGCACCGCCGGACCGGGCTCGTGCCGCGTCGCCCGGTGGCGCACGATGACGCGGCGCGATCCGAGCCCGGGCATCGCGACGCGCTCGACGCCGTCGGGCACCTCGCCGCTCTCGACCGCGAGCGCCGGCAGCATGGCGATCCCCTGGCCGGCGGCCACGAGCGCGAGCGCGGTGTCGAAGTCGAAGTAGGCGTGCCGCGCCTCGATGGTGGTGCCGAGGGTGCGACCGAGCCGACGCAGCGCGCGGTCGGCAGCGGTCCCGCCGAGCGCGCCGACCCAGGGCAGGTCGCGCAGGTCGTCGAGGCGTTCGGGCGTGGGCAGCGACGCCGGCACCACGAGCCGCCAGGGCTCGTCGAGCAGCGGCACGTCGTGCGCGCCGCGGGGGGCGGGGGCGTCGACGTCTCCGTCGTGCTCGAGGAGGACGACGTCGAGGTCGCCGGCGCGCAGCATCCGGACGGACTCGGCGGGCTCGTGCTCGCGGACGTCGATGGTGACGCCTGGGTGTTCCTCGGCGAGCGGGCCGAGCAGGGGAGCGACGACCGCGCGGATCGCCGACTGGAACGCGCCGACCTTGACGGTGCCGGTGACGCCCTCGCCGAGGTTGGCGATCTCCTGGCGTGCCTCGAGGAGCTCGGCCTCGATGCGTTCGGCCACGTCGGCGAGGACCCGGCCGGCGGGTGTCAGGGTGACGCCTCGCGGCCCTCGGTCCAGCACCGCGAAGCCTTCCTCGGCCTCCAGACGAGCGATTTGCTGAGAGACGGCAGAAGGGGTCACATGCAAAAGATCTGCTGCGGCGAGGACGCCGCCGGCACGGTGCACGGCAAGGAGGAAGGCAAGCCTTCGTGGGTCGGTGGCCATGTAGTGATGCTAACCGGCATCTGCAGAAAGATTCAATTGTGCTGAACGGGTTTCGTGCCGCAAAATTGTTTTCGGCGCCCGACGAGTCAGTGGTCGGAGGCGGGCGCCATCCCCCCCTGAAACCCTCGTGAGGAGGCTCGTATGTTGCCGTACCTGTTGTCCGTGGTCACCGCTCTTGGTTGGGTCGGCGCCATCGTCGGCCTCGTCGCCTACTTCCAGGTGTCGCGGGGGCGCTGGGCGCCCAACTCGATCCAGTTCCAGGCCGCCAACCTCTGCGCGACCTCCATGCTGTTCCTCGTCGCCGCCGTGCACGGCGTGTGGCCGTCGGTCGCCGCGAACATCGCCTGGATGATCATCGGCACGCAGGCCGTCCTCATGATCGTCCGCGCACGCCGCGACGCCCGCCGCAATGCGGAGTACGCCGAGCGGGCCTACGCCGAGCCGACGTACAGCGAGGCCGGCACGGAGACGGTCTTCGCCGAGGCCGGCGCACCGGCGGAGCCCCTCGTCGACCACCTCGCGGTGCCGACGCCGCTCGCCATCCGCTGACCAGCTAGAGGGTGGCCTGCCAGGCCACGATCCGGTCGACGGCGCGGGCGACGACGTCGGGGGCCGCGGCGAAGGACAACCGCACCCAGTCCCGACCCCGCTCGCCGTCGAAGTCCGTGCCCGGCGTGATCGCGACGTCCGCCTCCGCCAGCAGGCGCGAGCAGTACGTCACGGCGTCCAGACCGAAACGGGCGACGTTCCCGTACAGGTAGAAGGCGCCGTCGGCCGGGGCCACCGGTCGCCACCCGAGCTCGTCCACACGGTCGAGCAGCGCGGTGCGCGACGCCGCATATCGCTCGACGTTCGCGGCCGCGGCCGCATAGCCCTCGGGGGAGAACGCCGCGATCCCCGCATGCTGGGCGAGCGCCGGGGGAGACAGGGCGACGTTCCCGGCGAGCGCGTCGACCGGGCCCACCAGCTCGTCCGGCAGCACCAGCCAGCCGAGGCGCCAGCCGGTCATCGCCCAGTACTTCGAGAACGAGTTCACGACGACGGCGCCCCGGTCGGTGGACGTGGCGGCCGTCGCCTGCTGGACGTCCTGGCTGTAGGCGATGCCGTGGTAGATCTCGTCGCTGATGAGGCGCACCTCGTGCTCGGCGCACCAGCGGGAGACGGCGTCGAGCTCGGCCGGGGCGATCATCGTCCCGGTCGGGTTCGCCGGTGAGGCGACGACCAGCCCGTCGAGCCCGCCGCCGTAGTACGCCTCCATGAGCTGGGAGACGGTGGGCTGGTAGCGGGTCTCGGGGCCGCAGTCGAGCTCGACGACCTCGCACCCGAGCGCCGTCAGGATGTTCTTGTACGCCGGGTAGCCGGGGCGCGCGAGCGCGACGCGGTCACCGACGTCGAACGCCGCGAGGAAGGCGAGCAGGAACCCGCCGCTCGATCCGGTGGTGACGGCGATGCGGGCCGGGTCGACCTCGACGTCGTACCAGCGGCGGTAGTGCCCGGCGATCTCCGTGCGCAGCGCGGGCACGCCCAGCGCCTCGGTGTACCCGAGGTCCGCGCGGCGCAGGAGGTCCGCCGCCCGCTCCCGCACGACGTCGGCGGCACCGGCCGAGGGTTCGCCGGCGCACAGGTTGAGCACGTCGTTGCCCGCGGCCCGGCGGGCGTTGGCGGCGGCGAGCACCTCCATGACGGCGAACGGCGGGACCTGGCTGCGGCGCGAGACCTTCATGGCGCCCATCATGCCCGGCGCGAGCCGTTCGGGTCGTCGCTCTCGGGATGTTCGGGCTGCCCGGGATCGGTACCGTGGCCGTATGGGCGCCCACCGACGAGACCCTGAGGACCGTCAGCGCGACGGGTACGCCGCCGCGCCCGACCCCGCGCGCCGGGCCGCGCAGTATCGCGTCGACCGTGAGGTCGCCCACGACCTCACCGAGCAGCAGCTCAGTGGGCAGGACGACCGGGCAGGTGCCGAGCCCGCCGAGGAGACCGCCCCGCCGCGCCACCGCATGGACGACCGCGCCCGCTGGATGGACACGGTGGTGGACCAGGCGATCCGCCGCGGCGAGTTCGACGACCTGCCCCTGCAGGGCAAGCCGCTGCCGGGCATCGGCGGGACGCACGACCCGGACTGGTGGTTGAAGAGCCTGGTCGAGCGGGAGCAGATCTCCGGCGTCCTGCCGGCCGCACAGCTCCGCGCCGAGCACTCCGCCCTCGACGAGACGCTGGACCGGGAGCACGAGGAGCGTCGCGTCCGGGAGATCGTCGGCGACTTCAACGCCCGGGTGATCGACGCGCGTCGGCAGCTCACGGGCGGTCCGCCCGTCGTCACCCCGACCCGCGACGTCGAGCGCGAGGTCTCTCGATGGCGTCAGCGGCGCCGGTAGTCTCGCGCCCATGACCTGCACCGTCGCGCAGCTGATGGCGCGCACCGCGGCGGCGCTCGACGTCCCCGCGCGGCGCACCACCGTCGACGGCCTCGACGCGGGCGACCCCTCCGCCGTCGTGCGCGGCGTCGCCGTGACGACCCTCGCCACGCTGGCGGTGCTCGAGCGGGCGGTCGCGGTCGGCGCGAACGTCGTCGTGACGCACGAGCCGCTCTTCTACGACCACCAGGGCGCCGCGACGGCGGAGCTGGTCCGCGAGGCGGACCCGGTGCACGCCGCCAAGTCGGCGTTCGTCCGCGAGCACGGGCTCGCCGTGTGGCGGATGCACGACGCGTGGCACGACCGGCGCCCCGACGGCATCGACGCGGGCGCGGCCGCCGCGCTCGGCTGGACGTTGGACGCGGACGCGGCGGCCCGCGGCGTCGCCTGGAGCGATGTGCGCCCGACGACGGTCGGCGAGCTGGCCCGGCACGTCGCCGCCGCGCTCGGCTCGACCCAGACGCGGTTCGCGGGCGACCCGCACCGGACGGTCCGCCGGGTGGGTCTCGACCTGGGCTTCCGCGGGTTCGCGCGCAACCGTGCCCTCCTGCGCGCGGCCGACGTGGACGCCGTCGTCGTGGGGGAGGCGCACGAGTGGGAGGTCGCGTCGTACGCGGCGGACCTCGCCCACCTCGACGGCACGGGGTTCGTCGTCGCGGGTCACGTCCCGAGCGAGCAGGCGGGCATGAGCCTGTTCGCGGACTGGTTGCACGGCACGGTGCCGGAGGTGCCGGTGACGTTCCTGTCGACGCCCGACCTGCTGGCCGGGACATGAGCATCCCGCTCCCGGACCCACCGCCGGGGCCCGTGCCGGAGGACGGCTGGGTGCCCGACGTCCTGGACGGGTTCGAGCAGCGCACGCTCGAGCTCGCCCCGGACTTCGAGGGGGAGGTCGTCGCGACGCTGGTCCGGCGGCGGCACGACGGTCCGCTGCGGGGCGACGCGGGCGTCGACCTGCTGTACGTCCACGGCTGGATCGACTACTTCTTCCAGACGCACCTCGCCGACTTCTGGGAGGGCCTCGGCGTCCGTTTCCACGCCGTCGACCTGCGCAAGTACGGCCGGAGCCTGCGCCCGCACCACACGCCGGGCTTCGTCACGCAGCTCCGCACGTACGACGAGGACATCGAGGCCGCGCTGTCGGCGATGGGGCACGGGGCCGACGGCGGCACGGGGCGTCGGTTGGTCGTCATGGGGCACTCGACGGGCGGGCTCGTGGTCAGCCTGTGGGCGCACCACCGACCAGGTCGGGCGGACGCGCTGGTGCTGAACAGCCCGTGGCTGGAGTTCCAGACCCGCAAGGTGGGTCGGCTCGTCCTGGAGCCGAGCATCCGCGCTCAGGCGGCGATCGCCCCGCGCAGCCAGCTGGCGAACGTGGACCTGGGGTTCTACGTCCGCACGATCTCGTCGCGGCACGAGGGCGCGTGGGAGCTCGACCCGGCCTGGCGTCCGGACGCCGGGTGGCGTGCCACGCCCGCGTGGCTGGCGGCGATCTTCGCGGGCCACGACCGGGTCGCGCGGGGTCTGTCGATCGACGTGCCGATCCTGGTGCTGCTGTCGGCGCGCTCGACCCCGCCGGTGCGGTGGTCGGAGGAGATGAACCGCACCGACACGGTGCTCGACGTGGTCGGCGTCGCCGCCCGGACGCCCCAGCTCGGCCGGGTCTCCACGCTCGCGCGGATCGAGGGCGCGCTGCACGACGTCACCCTGTCGGCGCCGGAGGTGCGCGACGTGGTGTGGTTCGAGACCGAGCGCTGGTTCCGCGCCTACGTCCCGCGGGCTCCGGCCCCGGAGCCGGAGCCGCGCGGGTGGCGGCGCTGGTTCTCCTGGCTCCGGCGGTAGTCAGCCCTCGACGCGCTCGGGGTGCCGCCCGTCGAGCGCCGCGCGGGCGTGCTCCACGATGCCGTCGGCGGCCGCCTCGACCTGCGCGAGGCAGGTCTCGAAGCCGTCCAGGTCGCCGTACCAGGGGTCCTCGACGTCCAGGACGGACTCGCTGCCGCCTGCCGGGACATCGGGGGCCGCAGGGTCGAAGGACCTGTACATCCGGATGTCCACGTCTGTACCGTCCGCCACCGTGCGCAGCGCGCGGGCGTGCCGGGTGGTCATGGCCAGCACCAGGTCCCGCTCGGCGAGCAGGTCGGCGCGCACCTGCCGCGCCCGGTGCCCGTCCCCGGCCGGGTAGCCGTGCGCCGAGAGCACCTGCCGCGCCCGCGGGTCCACGGGATTGCCGGCCTCCTCGTCGCTGACGCCCGTCGAGTCGACCACGACCCGGTCGTCGAGGCCGGCGTCCCGGAGGCGCTCGTGCAGCACGATCTGCGCCATGGGGGACCGGCAGATGTTGCCGGTGCAGACGATCATCACGCGGTAGGTCCTGGAGGTCACGGGCTCCATGGTGGCAGACCGGCCCTCGGACCACGGTGCGCAGGCCGCGCGGTGGGACCCGCAGGCCGCGCGGTGGGGCGTGCCCGCACGTAACGTTGCCGCATGAGGTGGTCCGCAGACGGCTTGATCGCAGTGACGGGGGCCTCCGGGCGGCTGGGCTCGCGCCTCGCGTTCCGGCTGGCCGCCGAGGGTGCGCACCAGCGGCTGGTGGTCCGCGACCCCTCGCGGGTGCCGCGGTTGGCCGACGGCCGCGCTCTGCCCGAGTGCGAGGTCGCCGTCGCCGACGGCTATGCGGACGCCGCCGGGATGCGCGCCGCTTTCGACGGCGTGCGGACGGTCTTCCTGGTCAGCGCCCGGGAGTCCGCCGACCGCGTCGCCCTGCACACCGCGACCATCGACGCGGCTGTCGCCGCCGGGGTGGAGCGGCTGGTGTACATCTCGTTCGTGAGCGCTGCACCGAACGCCGTGTTCACGCTCGCGCGGGACCACTGGGCGACGGAGCAGCACCTGCGCCGCAGCGGCCTGCGCTGGACCGTGCTGCGCGACAACCTGTACCACCAGGAGCTGGCGAGCTTCGTGGGTCAGGACGACGTCATCCGTGGCCCGGCAGGCGAAGGGCGGGTGGCGTCCGTGGCGCACGACGACGTCGCGGACGTCGCGACCGCCGTCCTGCTCGACGAGGCGCCCACCCGGCACGACGGCGTGACGTACGACGTCACGGGACCGATCGCGCTGAGCCTCGCGCAGGTCGCGGAGCTGCTGTCGTCCGCGACCGGCCGCCGCATCACCTACCACGCCGAGACGGTGGAGGAGGCGCACGCGTCCCGTGCCGGTCTGGGGGTCTCGGACGCGGAGCTGGCCGGCTGGGTCTCCTCGTACACGGCGATCGCGGCCGGCGAGCTGGCGCACGTCTCCCCGGACGTCTCGCGGCTGGTGGGCCGCCCGGCGCGCTCCTTCGAGCAGTGGCTGGACGACTACCCGGTCGAGTGGGAGGACCTGCTGCGCCGCCCGACCGCCGGACCGACCGACCAGTCCCGCTAAATACCTTGGCGGACGGCGCCGTCGGGCATAGCGTCGGTCCTACGACGAAAGGAGGTGATCCGAGAAGTGAAGACTCTTCGGACCAGCGAGGTGGTCACGGGCTGAGTCCCGTGACCACCGGGACCCGCGGGTGCCGTGCCATCGTCCAGCACGGCGGGAGACCTCTCCGCCCCGCGGGTTCTCTCGTACCCTCCGGGCGGGCTACGCCCGGCCGCAGTTGTCGGTGATGGCGTCGGCCGCGATGTACTCCGTGACGGGGTCGGGCGTGGCGTCGCAGTCGACGAGGTCGGTCTCGATCTCGTCGAACGACGTCACGTCGACGTCCACCGCGTTGCTCCCGTCGCCACAGGTGACGGTCGCGCTGCCCGTCGTGCGCTCGGCATAGGCGTAGATCACGTAGGTGCCCTTGTCCGCTCCCACCAGCAGCGCGTCTGGCTCCGCGATGGCGGGGGCCTCCGTCGCCGCGAGCAGGCCGCCCCCGACGGCGTCGCGCACCATGGCCTCCTGGTCGTCGGTCGCCCCGGACGCGGCGCGCGCCCCGGCCGCCTCGCCCCGGCTCCACTCGCTGCGCACGGTGGAGTCACCGTCGCCGGACAGCCGCACCACCGTCACGGCCGTGTACATATCCTGGGACTCAGGGGTGCCGTCCCACTCGACCAGCACGCCGCCGCCGCAGGTGCTCTCCGCGGCGGGCGCCGTCTCGGCCGCGGGACTCGCCGAGGCCGGACCGGTTCCGGGGTCGTCCGCGCCGGCACAGCCCGCCAGCAGCAGGGCGGTGCTGACGGCGGTCGCTGCTGCCAGCCGCCGACCGTTGGTCCTGGTTCTCGCTCCGTTGCGCCTCACGCGCCGCAACCTACCGGATGGAAAGCGCTTCTTGACAGGATGAAATCGTCGCAGAACCACAACGATTCGGCATCAGGGCGGCGTCCGCCACCGGTTCAACCCCTCAGGCCCGCAGGGCGCGAGCCGCTGCGCGAACTGCCGCAGGGTCGCGAGGAGCACGGCCGGCACCGGGATCACCACCGGCAGTCTTCTGGGGCCCGGCGACTCAGCTCGACGTGATGATGCGCATCATCAACGCGTGAACGGGTTCGCCGGATCGATCGTCGAGCCCGGGCCGGCAGACGCGGCGGGCTCCGCGGTCCCGCCGTCCGGCTTGGGGCGGTGGCGCTGCGAGACCCGCAGGATCGCGATCCCCGACGCCGCGACGCACACGGCCACGACCGCGATGAACACCCCGAACGGGATGACGTCGAGCGAGAGCAGGACCACGGCCGTCACCAGGACGGCCCCCTCGACCATGGCGATCTTCAGGAAGCTGCGTGCCATGGCCTTGCCGGCGGGCGTCTGGTTGGTGTTCATCCCGCGAGCATAGAGCGCCGGTCGGGCCGTCCTACCGTCCTCGAGGCGGCGTCGACGGCTCGGCATCATGGGCTCCTGGGCTCGCGCAGGTGGGCGAGGGCCCGAGGAGCCCGCTGCTGGACCCCTCGTACCCCCGCCCGACCTTCACGCTGCTGCCGCTTCTGCTACCCGAACGTGACGTCGAGCGACCCGTCGGCCGCGAACGACCAGTTCAGGGAGCCGGCGTACTGACCGCAGGCGGACCCGTTCGAGCCGTCCCAGAACGAGTTGCCACCCGCGTCCGTGCCGCGGTAGCGGTCGGTGGACCCGCTGTCGCAGGAGACGTTGCCGCTGAACACCGAGGAACCGCCGTCGAAGTTGAAGTTCCGCTCCTCGTTGCCGATGCTCACGTTGCCCGAGACCGCCATCGACCCAGGGTTCCGGTTGTACGTGAACCCGTGCTTGCCGTTGTCGACCGCGTAGCTGTCCTTGATGACGTGGTCGACGGCGATGTCCTCGCCGCCGAGCTTGAAGCCGTTCCGGTCACCGTCGTCGTTCTGCGTACCGTCCGACAGCGTCCCGTTGGAGTAGGCGAGCGAGTTCTCGATGGTCACCTCGCCGATCGCTCCGGTCGAGGACTTCGTGTAGAGGTCCCAGCCGTCGTCGATGTTGTGGTGCGCCACCGTGTCGCGGAAGACGTTCCCCGGACCGGAGGTGAGCTTCGCGGCGAAGCCGTCGGCGTCCTCACCGTCGGAGTCGGCGTTGTCGTGCGACTCGCTGGACACGACCAGGTTGTGCGACGGCCACTCGCTCGACGGCGCTCCCGCGATCAGACGGGAGAGCTGCAGGCCGGTGTCGTGGTTGTAGCGGGTCACCACACGCTCGATGATGTTGTGGTCACCGCCGAGCAGGATGCCGTTGTCACCGGCGTGCTGCACCACCAGGCCGTAGACGTGCCAGTAGTCGCCGCCGATGGCGAGACCACGGTTCGAGGAGTCCTCGGACTGTGCGGAGAAGTCGAGCACCGGCGTCTCGCCCGGGTAGGCGGAGAGCAGCGTGCGGTCACCCGAGGTGCCGTCGTTGCCGGGCTCGATCGTCACCGTGTCGGCCAGGTCGTACGTGCCGCCGCGCAGGAAGACCTCGCCGCCGGCGTTCACCCGGTCGATCGCCGAGGTGAGGGTGGTGGGGTCGCTCTCCGTGCCGGCTGCGCCGTCGGACCCGCCCGGCGCCACGTAGATGGTGTCGGCTCCCGGCTGGGGCTCGTCGGGGTCCGGCTCCGGGTCGGGGTCGGTCGGGTCCGTCGGGTCCGGCGTCGGGTCGGCGCCCGGGTCGGTGCCCGGGTCGCCGGCGTAGGTCTCGAACTCGGCCACCCGGGGTGTGCCGTTCGAGCCGGTGATCTCGAAGTTGATCTTGCGCAGCGACGTCGTCGGGATGTCGATGACGCCGGCACCGCTGCCCGTGGCCAGCACCTGATCGGTGTCGTGGTTGACGACCTGCCACGAGCCGATGTTGCCCTCGGCACCCGAGGCCTCGCGGATGTTGATGGACGAGACCGTGGTGTCGCCGCCCCACTTGATGGAGATCCGGCCGGTGGAGCTCGACGGCGACCAGTAGCTGCTCATGTCGCCGTCACGCACGTCGCCGTAGCTCGTGCCGCTGGCCTTCGACGAGCCGTCCGAGCCCGCGCCGATGCTGAGGTTCTCGCCGCTCGGCGGGTCGGTCGGGTCCGGGTCCGTGGGGTCCGTCGGCTCCGGGTCCGGGTCCGTGGGGTCCGTCGGCTCCGGGTCCGGGTCGGTCGGGTCGGTCGGGTCCGGCGTCTGCGGGTTGCAGGAACCGTCCGAGACCTGGAGGCCCTTGTTCGCCCCCGCCGTCTCGGCGAGCAGGTTCGGCACGCACTCGGCGTCGTCGAGCTCGTACGAGTACGGCACGGAGATCGACGCCGTCGACGTCGGGTTCGGGCCGGCCGGGTGGTTGTCGCCGCCGTCCGAGGACCAGGTGATGTTGTCCCAGATGTTTCCGCTGACCTCCCAGGAGCCCATGTCGTCCGTGTAGAACGTGCCGAGCGGGTCCTTGGAGTCCTCGAAGTAGTTGTTCTCGACCAGCGCCTTCGCGCCCAGCCGGGAGTTGATCCCCGACTTGACCAGGCCCACGAAGTGGTTGTTGTAGGAGTGCGCCGTGCCGGCACGCAGGAGCGGCGTGCGGGAGTCGATGTTCTCGTACAGGTTGTGGTGGTAGGTGACGGGACCGTTGCCGGTGTCCCCGTCGCTGGACCCGACGAGCCCGCCACGACCGGAGTTGCGCAGGATGCTGTAGGACAGCGTCACGTCCGTCGTGTCGGCCTTCATGTCGAACAGCGCGTCGTACCCGGACGACTCGCCGCCGGAGGCCTCGAGCGTGAGGTGGTCGGCCCACACGTTGCTGACGTCGCTCTCCATGCCGATGGCGTCACCGCCGTTGGAGGTGGGCGAGCCGGACTTCTTGACGTTCCGCACGTGCAGGTTCTGCAGGATGATGTTCTCGGACGAGCGCACGTGGATGCCGAGCTGGTCGAAGAGCGCACCGCTGCCCACACCGACCAGCGTGACGTTGCTGATCTCCTTGAGCTCGATCTTGTCGTCGGCGGTGTTGCAGCTGTCCCCGGACACCTTGCTGGTGTTGCCGTGGTTGATGGTGCCCTCGACCTCGATGATGATCGGGGTGTCGCTGCTGGATCGGGTGCAGAGGGCCTCGTGGATCTCGGTGCCCGTGCTGGCCCGGACAGTCTGCCCGCCGGCCCCGCCGGTGGTCCCGGTCGCGAATCCGGTGGCGGTGCCGGTGGCGGCCTGCGCGTCGGCCATCCACAGGGCGGTGATGCCCATCGTCCCCGCGAGGGCCATCGTGGCCCCTGCCGCGGTGAGCCGTCTTGCGGCTGTTCTTCTCATCATTGCCTCACTTCGTCATCGAAATCGGGCATTGCGTGTGGTGCGACGCGTCGCGGGCGGACGGTCCGCCGTCGGGCAGCTCCGCCCGTGGTGACGCGTTGCCTCATCGAGGAGCCCTTGTCGCGCCTGACTCCGGCGTTGGAACTGACACCCGGATGAGACCGTTCCCATCAGGAACCGGTTTCTCATGCTAGAGATCGGTTTCCCAGAACGCAAGTTCACCCGCAGCTTCACCCGATACGACAACCCGCGCGTGATAACTTCCGGCCCTCGGACATCCGCGGGGGCGACACCGACGTGGCACCCGTGCGCTCCGAGCAACCGGCCACTAACGTGGCGCCATGACCGCTGGCCCCATCCCGAGCCGCCCCCGTGACGGGTCCGGTCCCGCTCGCACCGCGGTCATCGTCGAGGACGACGCCGAGATCAGCGCGCTCCTCGAGGAGGTCCTCAAGCAGGCCGGCTTCCAGACGTACACCGCTGTCGACGGCCGCAGCGGGGTCGAGCTCGTGACACGGATCGACCCGCTGCTGACCACGCTCGACATCAGCCTGCCGGACATCGACGGGATCGAGGTGTGCCGGCAGATCCGTACCGTCTCGAACACCTACGTCGTGATGCTCACCGCGCGAACGGACGAGATCGACGCACTGATGGGCCTCGACGCCGGCGCGGACGACTACCAGACCAAGCCGTTCCGGCCGCGCGAGCTGAGGGCACGTATCGAGGCGATCCTGCGCCGGCAGCACCGCGACCTCCCCCCGGGCGCCGCCCCGGTGACGCCCACCACCGCCCCACCGGGAGTGCACCCGCCCGACGGCGTCGCCCCGGTCGCGACGACGACCGCCGACGGGCTCCTGGTCGACCGGGCCGGCCGCACCGTCCACGTGGAGGACGTCGAGGTCCACCTCACCCGCAGCGAGTTCGACCTGCTCTCCGCGCTCGCCGGCGCGCCCGGCCGCGTGCTGTCCAAGGACGCGCTGGTCCGGGTGCTGTGGGGAGGCGAGTACGACACCGGCACGCCGGTCACCTCTGCCGACCGGCGCGGCGTCGAGGTCCACATGGCCAACCTGCGGCGCAAGATCGGGGACGACCCGGCCTCGCCCCGGTGGATCAGCACGGTCCGCGGCGTGGGCTACCGCTTCGACCAGCGGCACTGAGCGAGAGCGGTCGACACCAGCGCTGCGGCCATCTGCGCGTCGATCATGACCTCCCGCGCCAGCACGCGCGCCGACTCCAACCCGTCGTCACCCGCGTCCAGAGCTGCTCGGCAGCGCGCGGTGGAATAGGCGAGGTCCTCCAGGCCCAGCATCACCGCCGAGCCATGGAGGCTGAGGAGCCGGGTCCTGGCCAGGTCTCCGTCACCGCGGACCAGCGCCCGGCGACAGGACGTCAGACGGCGCGGCAGCAGCTCCAGCCAGATCGTCGCGAACCGGTCGACCGCAGGCCCGTTGCCCTCCAGCTGGTCGATCAGGTCCTGCCAGGCCCGCGCAACGGCGGCGGACGGATCGATCGTGGTCATGCGCGCCCCCCGGGCGTCCTGGTGCGTCCGGCGTCGTCGGCCGTCGTGACCGCCGCGAGCGCGAGCTGCACGGTCATGTCCGGTTCCGCGAGGTAGATGGGCGTCGACACCCTCCGATGGTGAGCATCCGACCTCATGCGCGACTCCCGACGTGATCAGGATCCGCTCAGGATCACCTCAAGATCGGGGCCCGCCGGGGCAGGTCAACGGCGCAGGACGCGCACTGTCTCGTGGAGCACGTCGCGCGCCGGCGCGACACGGTCCGGGCGCCCGTCCCGCAGCGCGGCCTCGACGTGCCGGGCGGCATCGGCCAGCTCGTCGTCGCCGAAGGTCCCCGCCGAGCCCGCGATCGCGTGGCACAGCCGTGCGGCTTCGCTCCGGTCCGTGGCGCCGAGCGGTCCCCTGCGGCGTACCAACAGCTCGAGCACCCGGTCCGCCCGGGCGAGGTTGCGCTGCCGAGCGCTGCGGCCGATCCGGGCGACCGCACCGTCCAGCCCGTCGTCCCCGGCGGCGCGCCCGGGCGATCCGTTCACGCTGGCCACCCGAGCATGTCGGCGAGGATCTGCGGCAGGGCGAGCGGGTCGAACGGCTTGGTGATCACTCCCGCCGCACCGAGACCGTCGAGCCGGCCGATGTCGTGCGAGCCGATCTTCGCGGTCAGGAACACCACCGGGACGTCCCGCAGCGCGTCGACGGCCCGCATCCGGGCCAGCACGGTCGGGCCGTCGAGCGTCGGCATCATGACGTCCAGGAGGATCACGTCCGGACGGACCTCGCGCGCGAGCCTGACGCCACCCACCCCGTCGCCCGCCGAGTGCACCTCGTGGCCTCCGACGGCGGACAGCGACAGCGCCGCGACCTCGCGGATCGACGAGTCGTCGTCGACGACCACCACGACACGCCTGGTTCCCACCTGTTCCGCCCCCCGGTGCCCGGACCTCGACGACGCTACCGTCTCACGACCCGCCACGCGCGGCACGCGCCGTCCGTCGCACCCAGAGCCGTCGGTCGGTCGGGCGGCGTCGGTCGGTCGGGCGGCGCCGACCGCGTTCACCTACCCTCGGGCCATGGACGAGGCGCGCCGCGCAGCGGCACGGGCGCACAGGCAGTTCCTGGGGTGGTCCTGGGCTGCCGGCGGGACCGTGCTCGTGGTCGCCGTCGTGCTCGCGGGCCCGTTCGACCCGGCCGTGCGGGAGGTCGCGTCCCAGGCGGCGCTCGCCGCTGCCGCCGTGTTCGCCTGGGCCAGCTGCGGTCGGCGTGCCGTCCGCTCTGCCGGACGACGGCGGCGGGCGTGGGGCGCCCTGAGCCTCGGTGGGGCGGTCGGCCTCCTGGGCAACGTGTACGCCACCGTCGTGGACGACCCGGCGACGGGCGACGTCGCCTACATCCTCGCCCTCACGCTCGGCGTCGTCGGGCTCGCGTCGTTCCCCACCGTCCGCCGACGCGGCCTCGAGATCCCGCGGATGCTGCTCGACAGCATCGTCGTCGGCGGGTCCGTGCTGTACATCGCCGTCTTCGCCGTCGTCCTCAGCGGCCGCGACGTGACCGGCCAGCCCGCTGTGAGCGCCTACGTGCTGCCCGTCGCCGACGCGCTGCTCGCCACCCTGGCCGTCCTCGTGATGACCCGGTCGAGCGCCGCGGAGCGGGTACCGCTGGTGCTCGTCGGCAGCGGGTTCGTCCTCTACGCCGTCGCGGACGTCACGTTCGCGTTCTTCGCGGCCGAGAACGAGTTCACCTTCGGCAGCCCCGCCGACCTGGGCTGGATCGGGGGATACGCGGCCATCGCCGTCGCCGCGCGACACCCTGCGGCGTCCGGGAGCCCTGTCGACAGCCGGCGCCGCGACGGGTCGCCCGTGCTCGGCACGGTCGTGACGTTCGCCCTCTTCCTCGCTGCGGCCCTGGTCCGGGTGGTCGGGTCGGGCGAGGAGATCCCGTGGGTGGCGGACGCCCTCTGGATCGTGGTGCTCGTGGCGGTGGTGGCCCGGCAGATCCTCGTGGTGGTCGACAACGAGTCGCTTCTCCACGGCCTGGAGCGACGGGTCGAGCAGCGGACGGCGCAGCTCCGCGCCCTGGCCGCCGAGCGCGAGCGCACGCTCGAGTCCGTCGCCGACGGCATCTACGGCGTCGATGCCGAGGGTCGCCTGACCTTCGTCAACGCGGCCGCGTGCCGGGCGCTCGGTGCGACACCGGACGATCTCGTGGGACGTGACGCGCACACCACGTTCCACGCCTCCAGGGAGGACGGCTCCCCGTTCCCGGTGGAGAGCTGCTACATCACCGAGGCGGTGCGCGACGGCGTCACCGCCACGGCGGAGCAGGACGTCTACCGCCGGCTCGACGGCAGGAACGTGCCGGTCGAGGTCACCGCGAGCCCGCTGCGCGACGACAGCAGGATCCGCGGGGCGGTCGTCGTCTTCCGCGACGTCACCGAGCGCCGCGAGATCGAGCGCCTGAAGGACGAGTTCGTCTCGGTGGTCAGCCACGAGCTGCGCACGCCGCTCACGTCGATCCGTGGCGCGCTGGGCCTCCTCGACAGCGGCGTCCTGGGCGACGACCCCGCACGGGCGCGGCGCATGGTGCACATCGCGCTGACCAGCGGCGACCGGCTCGGGCGGCTCGTGGACGACATCCTCGACTTCGAGCGCATGGCTGCGGGCTCGACCTCCCTGGAGCTGGCGGAGCAGCCGGTCGACGCCCTCGTCGTGGCAGCGCAGGAGCAGGTCGCCGTCCTCGCGGACCTGGCAGGTGTCACCCTCGAGCACAGCCCGTCCCCGGAGGTCGTCCGGGCGGACGCCGATCGCATCGTGCAGACCCTCGTGAACGTGCTGTCGAACGCGGTGAGGTTCTCCGTGCGGGGCAGCACGGTGCGCACCAGCGCCCTGCCGGCCGGCGACATGGTCGAGCTGCGCGTCGACGACGACGGACGCGGGATCCCGCCCGCCAAGCTGGAGGCCGTCTTCCGCCGGTTCGAGCAGGTCGACGCCTCCGACGCCCGCGAGCGCGGCGGGACCGGTCTCGGGCTGCCGATCGCCCGCGGCATCGTCGAGGGCCACGGAGGCAAGATGTGGGCCGTCAGCGAGGGCGACGGCACGGGGACGAGCATCCGGTTCACCCTGCGGCGTGTCGACGCGCACCGCACGCCGACCGGCCCGTACGCCGCCGACGGCGAGCCTGCGGGCCTCACGCACGCTCCGCCGTCGGGCACGGACCCGCGCAGCACGGGCGACGACGACGACGCGGGCACGCCGCGCGTCGTCGTCGTGGACGACGACCCCTACGTGGTCGACGTGCTGAGCACCATCCTCGAGGAACGCGGGTTCGCGGTCATCGGCGTGACCGACGGAGAGGCCGCGCTCGACCTCGTCGCCGCGGAGCACCCGGCGGCGATCGTGCTGGACCTGGCCATGCCCGGCACCGACGGCGCCGAGGTGCTGTCGCGGCTGCGCCACACCGCCGCGACGGCTCGGGTCCCGGTGGTGGTGGTCTCCGGGACCGAGCCGACCGAGGCCGGTGCGAGCGCGGACCTCGCCGACGGGTGGCTGGTCAAGCCGGTCGACCCGGGGCGACTCGTCGCGACCGTGCGCGACGTCGTCCGCCGGCATCCACGCCACGAACGCGTCCTCGTCGTGGAGGACGACGACGAGCTGCGCGAGGTCGTGGCCGCCGTGCTCGAGCACGGCGGGCTCACCGTCACCCAGGCGCGCTCGGTCGGCGAGGCCCGGACCGCCCTCGCCACGGCCGAGCCGGACCTGCTCGTGCTGGACCTCTCCTTGCCCGACGGCACCGGGCAGGCCCTCGTGGCCGACCTGCGCGAGGATGGACGGCTGGGGCAGGTGCCGCTCGTGGTCTACACGGGCAGCCCGGTGGCACTGCACGACCGTGCGGACCTGAGACTGGGCCGTACCGTCTTTCTCGCCAAGGATCGCACCGCACCCGACACCCTGCTGCGGCCGGTGCTGGACCTCCTTGACTCCGTCGCCGGCCGGACGACCGGCACGGACAACCCTCCACCCGACCTCCGAGGAACTGATGAGCGACAACCTGACGATCCGCATCAGCAAGGGCACCGGCACCGGACGGACGACCCTCGCGGCCTTCGACGCCGCCCTGGTCGCCGCCGGGGTCGGTGACTTCAACCTGATCCGGCTGAGCTCCGTCGTCCCACCTGGCAGCACGATCCTCAAGGTGGAGCCGCAGGACGGCATCTCCGGGGACCACGGGGACGCCCTCTACTGCGTCTACGCCGAGGCGCACGCCTCGTTGCCGGGGCACGAGGCGTGGGCCGGGGTCGCCTGGTCGGTGCGCGACGACGGCAGCGGAGCCGGTCTGTTCGTCGAGCACGAGGGCCCTTCCTACGAGCAGGTCGCCACGGACCTCGGCCACAGCCTGGAGGACCTGTCCGCGTCACGCGGCGGCGTCTACCACCCGCAGGGCCGCCGGATCACCGGCATCACGTGCGAGACGCTGCCCGTGTGCGCCGTCGTCGTGGCGACGTTCCGGCGGGCCGGCTGGGCGGAGGCCGCCGATGGCCACTGACGTCACGTTCGAACCGACGCTGAGCGGTCCGGTGGCCGAACGCTTCTGGCAGCTGTACCTGGAGGCCTTCGAGCCCCTGCGGACCCGGGCGGCAGCGCGGCACGTGCTGCACCGCGAGGAGTTCGACGAGGAGATGGCCGACCCCCGCGTCCTCAAGCTCCTGGCGCACGACGAGACCGGCGACGCGGTCGGGATGACCACCCTGGCGACCGACCTCGCCGCCGTGCCCTGGGTCAGCCCCGAGTACTTCGCCGCCCGGTACCCGGAGCACGCGGCGCGCGGGGCCGTCTGGTACATCGGCTACACGCTCGCGCACCCCGGCCGGCGGGCGACCCGCACCTTCATGGACATGATCGACGCGCTCGTCGCCCATCTCGCGGAGCACCGGGTGGTCTGCGCCTACGACGTCTCCCGCTTCAACGACGACGGGCTGCGGTTCGCGGACAACCTGCGCCGCCACCTCGAGCGGACGCGCGACGTCACCGTCGAAGAGGTGGACCGGCAGACGTACTACGCGACGACGTTCCACTGAGGCCGCCCTCACCGGGGGAACGCCTGCCACGTCACGGGTGCGGCCGCGTCACGGGGCGGGGAAGTCCTCCGGTCGCGTGCGCAACTTGGCCGCGATCCGCGCGAGCGCCCGCTGGTCCGTGGCCGTGAGCGGGTCGAGCACGTGCTCGCGCACGGACCGCAGGTGGGCGGGCGCGGCCTCGACGACCTTGGCGAAGCCCTCCTCCGTGAGCGCCGCGATGGTGCGGCGGCGGTCGTCGGGGTCGGGGTACCGATGGGCCCAGCTGCGGGCCTCGAACCTCTTCATCACGTTGGACAGGCGGGGCAGCGCCCCGTTGGTGAGGTAGGCGAGCTCGCTCATGACCAGACGGCGGCCCTCGGCCTCCGACATGTGGCTCAGCGTCAGGTACTCGAAGAGGGTCAGACCGGCCGCGCGCTGGACGGCCGACTCGAGCCGGCCCGGCAGCAGCAGCATCAACGAGACGGCGCCGGTCCACGCCTCCTTCTCGCTCTCCGAGAGCCAGCGCACGTCGGCATCGGCGGCCGCGTCGACCTGTTCGTCCTGGGTCGGTTCCGGCATGCGGCCGACTCTAGCAGTTTACTTTTCGCATGAAGTTGACCGTGATATGTTTCAGTTCACGCATGAACCAAACGGGAGGCGCTTCGCATGACCAGGCCCGAGTTCTTCACCACCCCCGGCTACGGCGACATGCTGCGCGAGCGGCTCCACTACCACCAGGCGGTGCGGCTCGGGGACACCGTCCACCTCTCCGGCCAGGGCGGCTGGGACGACGAGTTCCACTTCCCGACGGACCTGCGCGACGAGATCGTCCAAGCCTTCGACAACGTCGAGCGGACCCTGGCCCTGGCCGGTGCCACCTGGCGCGACGTCGTCGCCGTCGACAGCTTCCACGTCCCGACGGCCACCGACGAGATCGGCGACGAGCACACGTCCGTGATGACCGAGCAGCTCCACCTCCGGATGGGGGACCACGCGCCCGTGTGGACGGAGATCGGCGTCGCGGCCCTCGGCGCCGTCGGCATGCGCGTCGAGATCCGGGTCACGGCGATCGCGCCGGTCGCCGACGGCTCCTGAGTCACCCACCACGAGAAGTGGCCGACGATGCGCGTCCTGATCACCGGAGTCCGCGGCAAGACGGGATCGGCGCTGGCCGACCGTCTGGCACCGCGTGACGACGCCGAGCTCTGGGGCGGCAGCAGTGACCCCGCACTCGTCCGCGACGGCCGGATCGTCCCGGTCGAGCTCTCGTGGGACCGGCCGGACGCCTGGCCTCGCGCCAACCAGGGGGTGGACGCCGTCTTCGTCGTCGTCCCGCTCCGCGAGGACGCCCCGGCTCTCGTCGCCTCCTACGTCGCCACGACCTCGCCGTCGACCCACGTCGTCCTCCTCTCCGAGCGCGACCCGGAGCAGTCGGGCGCGCACGGCTGGTCGGCCACGGTGGAGCGCGCGGTCCGCGAGAGCGGACGGTCATGGACCATCCTGCGGCCGGGCTGGTTCATGCAGGTCCTCACCGACACACGCTTCTTCGGCGACCAGATCGCCGACGGCGCGTTCACGTTCCCGCACGCGGACGCGCCCCTGGCATGGATCGACACGCGTGACATCGCCGAGGTGGCCGAGCTGGCGCTGACCGACCGGCGGCATGCCGGGCAGACCTACGAGCTGTCCGGACCGGAGGCCCTGCTGCCGGACCGGACTGCCGCACTCCTCTCGGTGGCGCTGGGCCGGACGGTCCGCCACATCGCGCTCGACATGGAGGAGGCGCTGGATGGGCTCACAGGGTTCGAGCGCGACCTCACCGAGGTCACCTTCGAGCGGGTGCGCGCCGGGGACTTCGCCGTCGTCACCGACGCCTTCCGACGCCTGACCGGCCGTCCGGCGCGGTCGCTGGAGCAGTTCATCACGGACGCGGCAGCCGCCGGAGCATGGCCGGGGACGAGCCCTGGGGACGACGACGGCGCCCGATGAGGGACGCGCCGTCGTCCGTCACCTGCTCTCGACCCGCCCGATCGGGTCGGTGCTGCCACTGAAGGCGGTTCGCGCGGCAGGCCAGCCGGCGTCGTCCACGTGGAGCGCGGTGCGCAGGTACGCCGTGCTCAGGCGCTGGACGACGGCGACCCGCTCCGGGTTCTCGTCGGTGGTCTCAGCCACCTCGTACCCGACGATCCCGCCGAGCGCGTGCTCCGCGCCGTAGAGCGTGAGGAGATCGGTGGCGCCAGGGCTGTGCCGGTAGGCGTCGGTGAACCAGTCGGGTCCACGGCTGGACATCGCCGACTGGTCACGGTCGCCGGCCACGACGAGCGTCGGGGTGGTCAGCTCCTCGAACGAGGGGCGCATGAACGGGAAGTTCGCCTGCGCGAAGGGGTGCAGGTCGTCGCCTCCGAGTCCGGTGGCGGCGAACAGGATTCCCGCGGTGATGCGGCTGTCGGTCATGTCCGCACCGACCTGGCCGGACTCGTCGAGGATCCGCGCACCGAGGAGCGACTGGACCGACTGCGCGCCCCAGGAGTGACCGGCAGCGGCGACGCGGCTCCGGTCGACCCGGCCGGCGAGGCCCGGCACGGCGGCCTCGACGGTGTCGAGCTGGTCGAGGATGCGCGTGAGGTCGGCGATCCGCTCGGTCCAGATCGTCGGGAAGACGGGATGGTCGAACCCGAAACCGTGCCGACGCGAGTCCAGGTGCGTGGGCTGGATCACGACGAACCCGCGGGAGGCCCAGAACGCCGTCAGGGGCGCGTACCCGTCGAGGTTCCACCCGTTGCCGTGGGAGAACACCACGACGGGGAGGTCGGTGCCCGTCGCCGGGGCGGAGACGCGCACCTCCAGCGGCAGGGGTCGGCCCGGGGCCGACAGCTCGAGCGGAGCGACGGAGACGACCGGGGTGCCGGTGCCGACGATGCCGTCCAGTGAGTCGACGATCGATGTCGTCATGACAGATTCCTTCCTGAGGGGTGCGCTCTGCGATACTGGTATCGGAACGCTGTTCCGCCACAATACGGAGCACCGTTCCGAAACGCAAGCCTGCGTCGTCGACCCCGAGGAGGACCCATGGCTCGGAGCGGACCCGAGCAGCGGCCTGCCGCGCAGCCCAGGCCGGCGGGGCGCCCACGCCGGAACCAGCAGGACCTCCTGCAGGCAGCAGCGGCAGTGTTCGTCACCTCCGGCGTGGACGCCCCGGTACGGGAGATCGCGGCGAAGGCCGGGGTCGGTGTCGGGACCATCTATCGACACTTCCCGACCCGCGCGGAGCTCGTCGTGGCGGTGTACCGCCACCAGGTCGAGGCCTGCGCCGAGGCAGGGCCGCGGCTGCTCGCGGAGAGCCCGACACCCGAGGCGGCGCTGCGCGCGTGGGTGGCGCTGTTCGTCGAGTTCCTGGTCACCAAGCACGGGCTCGCAGGCGCCCTGCACGGCCAGGACGCGGAACCGGACGCGTTGCACCGGTACTTCATCGACCGGCTCGTGCCTGTCTGCGGCGCACTCCTGGACGCTGCCCGGGCGGCGTCCGGCCACGACGCCCTCCCGGTCGACGCCTACACCGTGCTCAAGGGCATCGGCAACCTGTGCATCGGGGCAGCGGCCGACCAGCGGCACGATGCCGACATGCTCGTACAGATGCTGATCAGCGGAGCGCTCGCCCACGACGTCCCTGAGCCCACGAGCTGATCTCGGACGGCAGAACGTCGAACACGTCATCTCGGACCGTCCGGCTGCCCAGAGAGTCCAGCGGGGCGTGATCGTGGCCACGAGCGCGGCACCGATCTCCGGGAACGGCGAAACCGGCTCTTCGTCGATCCTGTGAAGAGCGGCGCTGCCCGTCACCCCGCCCCTATCCGTGCAGCAGACCCGAAGCCATCATCACCACTCAGGTCGCACTCGCCGCCTGAGAACCGCTGTCACCTATCTGTTCAGCAGACCCCTCACGCACCGCCCGTCGGCGAGGACCACCCGGCCAGGCCAGCAGCACCAGCCACAACCCGACTACCTGACCCACCGGCACCGCCGACCGGACGAGCACGTCCCGAACAGGTCCTGAACCACGCCGCGGCCACCGCAGGGCCACCGCCCGACACCACCACCGCCGTCGGACGACCGGCCCACCGGGCGCCCGACCCAGCACCAGCCGGCGCCACGCTGCGCGAACCACCCAGAAACGACAAAAGCCCCGGCCGGGTGACCCCGGCCGGGACTTTTCGAAACTGCACCGCTCTCGAAACCGAGAACGGCCTCACGTGGGTGGTTCCCGAAACTCGTTGACCAGCACCGGAGCGACCACCAAGGAGAGTCCAGGCACACCTCGAGGGGACGGCCAGGCACACCCGCTTCGCGCGTGCCGCCGCGATCGTCGCAGAGGGGTCAGGTCCAGAGGCGCTCGATCGGGAGCACGTGGATCCGGTCGTCTACCTCGTATCCCGTCGCGCCCGTGTAGAACGTGATCCCGGCGACGAAGGAGGATCCCAGGCGATCCCGCAGGGCGACCAGCGGCGAGAGTTGCGTCCGCTTGACGACGTCCCCTGCCTTGACCTCGATGGCGACGACCGCACCGTCATGCCGCTCCAGGACCAGGTCGACCTCGAGGCTGTCCCGGGTGCGCCAGTACCCGGCCGAGACAGGGTCATCCATCCATGTCGTCTGCCGGATCGCCTCCTGGACGACGAAGGACTCAAGCAGGTGGCCGAACTCTGTGAGGGAGGCTGGGTCAAGTCGCTTCATCTTCGCGGCGCTCAGTCGCAGGAGGTGGGCGCCGATCCCAGAGTCGACAACGTGAATCTTGGGAGACTCGATACTCCTGGGCAGGACGGTCACGCCCCAGGCAGGGAGCCGACGGACGAGGAACAGCGACTCGAGGAGTTCGATGTACGCGGAGGTCGTGTCCCACGACGGAGCCACATCATTGGCGACCTTCGAGACGTTGAGGACGCTTGCCGTCTGGCCGACGGTGCGCGTGAGCACGTCCCTCAGGTCGGATCTTCTGCCTATACGTCGCAGCTCGCCGGCGTCTCGTTGGATCGACTGTCCCACGTGTGCCTCGAACCAGCGGGACCTGTCCGCCGCGGTGGGTTGCGCGAGCGCAAGGGGCATTCCGCCCCGCATCACACGATCGACGTACTCGTCCCTGGACGTGGTCGCGGCCCGGGCATGGTGTTCGACGTCTCCCTCAAAGGCGCGCGCGATGAGGTCGTTGGCGGTCGCGTCGAGTTCGGCTTGCGTCAAGGGCATAACCGGTAGCCGCTGGATGCGCCCCGTCAGAGCTTGCGTGCCTCGCGGCAAGGAGTCGTAGCTTGCCGAGCCTGCGAGGACAAACATGCCCGGCCTCGTCTCACGGTTGAGCCGAGCCTTGATCGCGTCCAGCAGCGACGGAGCCTTCTGGTACTCGTCGACGAGCACTGGTGTGTCTTCTGCGACGACTGCCGCCGGACTGTTCAGCGCGAGCTGAAGGTAGTCCTCCCGATCCAGGTCGATCACTACGGCATTCGTGTCGGCTGCCAGCCCATCCAGCAGCGTCGACTTGCCCACTCCGCGGGGCCCTTCGAGAAGGAGCACCGGCGTCGTCGCCGAGCGGTGGCGGACCACTCGGGTCAGTCGTCGTGCGATCAGGCTGGTCACAACCCCAACGTAGCTCCATGTCGGAACCTGCCGCTACCCGAAGTCGGAATCTGCCGCCCCGGAAAGTCGGATCCTGCCGTCGCTCAACCTCGGAGCCTGCCGATCGGGATCGCAACCACGGCCATCGACATCCTCTCGGTGCCTTGCGGCCGCAGACTGACCGTCACCTACCCGTGCAGCAGTCCCCCGTCCGTACGGTGGTGTCCGCCGGCCGCCGGGATCCTCCGGGGATGCTCAGCGCCTGTAGCAAACAGGGCTGTGCCGGCAATGAACATCACGACGGCCCGGACTAGCCGAAGCCGCAGCATGCACACCCCTGGAGGATGCGGAATGAGCACGTTCCACGCCGAACGACGTCGCCATGACACCCCCACTCCCGCATCGGCGATGGGGTGCCCTGCTCGTGCGCTCCGGAGCCCACAACCGGACCATCGGGCCATGTGAGCCAACACCGGCACGCGCCGCACACCACAGAGCGGCACCACCCGGTCAGCGAACTGTCCTGCATGGCCTGGCTGACGAGTTGAGGCTGATGCTCAACAGTTCATCAAGTATGCGCACCCAGCACGCGACACTAGATTCGCCTGCATATATTGAGCAACTGGCTGCCTGCTACAGACTCGTAGTGTCAGCCGATTGCATGAAAGCATCCAGCCCTTCACGACCGAAAGAGTCGAAATGAAGTCACTGCGCGTTACCGCTTCCAGCCTTGTGGCCGCCCTGGTCATCCTTGGCTCGCCCATCAGTGGCGCCAGCGCCACACCTGGCCACACTGGCACTGAAGACATCGTCGCAGACCTCGATACGGAAGGCTCAGAGGCTACCGACGAAACAGAAGCGACCACCGCCACGCCGTACATACTTGCAGCCAGCCCAGAAGAGGCGATCGCGCTACTCGACGAACTGGAATCTCAACAAGCAGATGAAATCACCACCCGAGCTGTGAGCTTCGGACCCTGCACTCTCCACCCATCAACGATCCACTGGCGAACGTCGTCGGGCAACAAATCCATCGGCCAAAAGCCGTACACTCGATGCACGGTGCCAGTGAGCAGGATTCACCACACGACGGAACTGCGATACCAGCATTACCTCACATGGAAGGTCGCGAAGAAGAAGACCGGCGGAAACTACAACCAGAAGAATTACACTCAGAAGAACGTCGAACACTTTTGCACCGGCACTACTGGCACGAATTTTAGGGGGACAACCCTTGGAAAGATCGTCTACAAGGGGAAGTCGTACTACTCACGCGTCTACACTTCTCCGGCACGGTTTGGGTGCCGAGTATAGTGACTTCTACCTGTATTGCCGTCTTTGGATACACTCCGCTAGGGGCAGAGGTCTTCGCAGGAGTAATACCTTCAGGGTCACGACACCTCGAGCGGCTGCAACAAGAGATCTACTCCAACTACGGCAGGATTCCGTACGGGTTCGAGGGTGACGTGCCCTGGCACCGGGCCACCGAAGAAGGTGAATCCGTCCATGTTGTGGTCAGCCGCGACCCCGGTGATCCTGTCGCCATTGCGGCTTATGATCGACTCCAGGACGCGCGCAGGTCCGTGCGAGAACAGGCGGAGATCGGACGCGAGGCCCGGATCGTTACGACGACAATGGGCCATCTCGACGAGGGTGCGTTCAAAGTCACCTGACGAACGCACGCCCCGTGGGGCGGTGGGAGGTTGAACCGGGTTCGACTTCTCATCGTCCCATCGCACCTCCCGCAGAATTGCGACGGCCCTTCGATGTTGTACTCATGCCCGCTATGTTGACAGCCGGACCGCGCCGAGGATGGCGACCACCAGGTCGCGCGGCGCTCGGCGAGGACGCCTGAAACGCCCTGATGGGACCGACGTCGAGTCCTCCTACCCCGCCTTCCGACCCGACGCGCTCCGCGCCGACGGGAGGATCAACGCCGACCCGGACGCGGACTGGGTCAAGCGGACGGCCACTTCCCGGAGGCGCACAGATTCGATGCCCGCGAGCCCTACCGGTTCATCCCCCACGCCCGGCACGACGACCGCCGCGGCACCCAGCGTTTCAAGGGTCCCGCGCTGGCGGGCCACCTACGCTGCCCGAACGTGCCCGCCTCCATGCGCCTGGATGCCGCGCTGCCCACCACAACCTGCACCCCCGGCTCAACGTGCGGCTGCGGCATCACCGTCACCGTCGACGACAGCGCCTGCGAGAACATCCGCCAGCCCCACCCGTGGCAGTCCAACGCCTGGGCCCTGGACTACAACCGCCGCACCCTCATCGAAGGACTCAACGGCCAGATCCGCTACCAGAAGCTGAAGATCGACCGCGGCTTCATCCGCATGCGCGGCCTGGCAGCCACCGCTTGGCTGCTGGCGACCCAGCTCGCCGGCTACAACGCCGTCCACCTGCACGCTTGGCACACCAGCCGCCATCGGCCCGACCCGTGGCAGCAGCACCTGCGCGAAGTCGCCGACAACCGGCCGCTGGACCGCTACACCCGCACCCGCGGACGCCGAGCACCACCAGTCGTCGACGACGCCGACACGAAGACTAAAGAACACTAAAGGCCCTGGCCGTCAGGCCACGCCCTGTCATGCCCTGAACAGGCCCTGACAGCCGCTGAACAGGTCAAAGAGACCGTCGGCCACGCCCAGACGAGCCGCGAGCGCCGGACCCACTCCCGAAACCGGGCCACCGCCGTCGGGCAGGAACGACGAAACCCCCGACCGGATGAACCGGCCGAGGGTTTCGGGAACGGGTGGCTCCCTGATTCGGGAACTACCCTCACGTGCGCGAGGGGGGAGTTGAACCCCCACGCCCTCTCGGGCACACGGACCTGAACCGTGCGCGTCTGCCTATTCCGCCACTCGCGCGTGCCGTAGGAGATTAGCACGCGGCGGCCCCCGGTTCCCAACCCGATCGGGCCCACCCGGCAGGGACCTGTGTCACACCGGCGGCACGGGAGACGGCGCCCGCTCCGACCCGGCGCGCCCCGGCCTGCGCACCGTGACACGCTCGTGACCTCGGCACGCGGGTCTACCCGAGGGATTCGCACGAAATCCACAGGTTTACGGGCGCGGGTGGTGCACCCCTGCCTACGATCTGGATAGTCTGCCCGCGACAGGCACGGGTGGACGAGAGGAGGTGGCATGGGAGCGCTGGACCGCTTCGAAAAGAGCGTCGAGCGGCTGATGAACAACGCGTTCGCCAAGGTCGGGCGTGGCGGCGAGGTCAAGGCGGTGGAGCTGGCGAGCCGGCTGCGACGCGAGATCGACGACCGTGCCGCCGTCGTGGGCCGTGACCGGACGGTCGCGCCGAACGAGTTCACCATCGAGCTGAGCCCTGCCGACTTCGCGCAGGTGCAGTCGTGGGGCGCGGAGACGCTCGCCGACGAGCTCGCGACGAACCTGACCGAGTACGCGGCGTCGCAGCACTATGCCTTCGTCGGCCCCGTGAGCGTGTCCTTCGAGAACCACGAGGAGCTCACCGGCGGCCGCTTCCAGCTCCGCTCGGCCACGGTGCGCGGCAACGTGGCACCGGCGACGAACCCGGCTCCGAGCACCCGGCACCCGCTCATCGACATCGACGGGCAGCGCTACCTGCTGACCGGCCCGGTCACTGTGATCGGCCGCGACGCCGAGGCGGACATCGTGGTCGACGACCCGGGCGTCTCCCGCCGGCACCTCGAGATCCGCGTCGCGCCCGAGGGCGTGGTCGCGACGGACCTCGGTTCCACCAACGGCCTCTTCGTCGAGGGGCACCAGGTCCCGGCGGCGACGCTGCTGGACGGCAACACCATGACCATCGGCCGGACCCGGATCATGTTCTGGACAGGTACCTCGGCCGGCCGATCGAACGAGGACTGGTGATCGACCGAGGATGAGCGAGCTGACGTTCACCCTGCTGCGGCTGGGATACCTGGTGCTGCTCTGGGTGTTCGTGCTCTCGGCGGTCGCGGTACTTCGCCGCGACCTCGCCCTGCGTTCTCCGCGTTCACGCAAGCGTGCCGACGACGGCGGTGCACCGGCCGCCGCACCGGCCGCGGCGGCGAGCAGCCCGGCCCCTGCGCGCAGCTCCGGTCCGCAACGGCTGGTGGTCACGGCGGGTCCGCTGAGCGGGACCACCCTGCCGCTGTCGACGTCGTCGATCCTGCTCGGCCGCGCACCGAGCTGCACGCTGGTGCTCGACGACGACTACTCTTCGTCGCGTCACGCCCGCATCTTCCCGCAGGGGGACCAGTGGTACGTCGAGGACCTGGGCTCCACGAACGGCACGTTCATCGGCGACCAGCAGGTCACCTCGCCGACCCCCCTCGCACCGGGGGTCGGCGTGCAGATCGGCCGCTCCGTCGTCGAGCTGCAGGGGTGACGCCTTCGTGACCCTCGCCCTGAGGTATGCCGCGCGCTCCGACGTCGGGCTCGTGCGGCAGAACAACCAGGACTCCGCCTATGCGGGGCCGAACCTGCTGGTGGTGGCCGACGGCATGGGCGGTCACGCCGGCGGCGACATCGCGTCCAGCCTCGCGATCGCCGCCCTGGCGCCGCTGGACGAGACGGAGCACGGCCCGCAGGAGGCGCTGGCCGACCTGGAGCGGACGGTCGAGCAGGCGCGTCAGGACCTGGTGCACGCCTCCGAGGTGGATCCGGACCTCGCCGGCATGGGCACCACGGTGACCGCGCTCCTGCGGTCCGGCAACACCCTCGCGATGGCCCACCTGGGCGATTCGCGCGCCTACCTGCTGCGCGACGGGGCGCTCAACCAGGTGACCGTGGACCACACGTTCGTCCAGCACCTGGTGGACACCGGGCGCATCTCCCCGGACGAGGCGGAGACCCACCCCCAGCGCAACGTCGTCATGCGCGTGCTGGGCGACTTCGACGTGGACCTCACGCCCGACATGTCGGTGCGGGAGGCACGTCCGGGCGACCGCTGGCTGCTCTGCTCGGACGGCCTGTCGGGGTTCGTCCCCCTCGAGCAGATCACGCAGGTGCTCGCGGAGTGCGAGTCTCCCGAGGAGGCCGCGGACCTGCTCATCACCCTCGCGATGACCGCCGCGAGCACCGACAACATCACCGTGGTGGTCGCCGACGTCGTCGACCCGGACGACGTCGAGGCCTCGTGGGTGTCCACCTCGACCCAGGTGGTCGGTGCCGCGGCCTCGGAGATGTCGCCCGAGCTGGCCCGGCCCGCGCCGGACGCGGCCGAGGACGCCTCGCGCCGTCATGACGACGACGAGGACGACGAGGACGACGACGCACGCCCGGCACCGAAGCGACGCCCCTGGATCGGCGTCCTCGTGATCCTCGCGGTGCTGGGTGGCCTCGGATACGGCGCCTGGTGGGCGTACGGCTGGACCCAGGAGCAGTTCTACGTCGGCGTCGCGGACGGGCAGGTCGCCGTGTACCGCGGCATCCCGCAGAGCGCCGGCCCACTGACCCTCTCCCAGCCGGTGCGGCTGACGGGCACGCCCGTCGACGAGCTGCCCGCCTACTGGAGCGACCGGCTCGACGGCACGATCCGCGCGTCGTCGGAGGCCGAGGCCCTCGAACGCGCCGAGCGCCTCATCGACGACGCGCTGCCCACCCCCACTCCGAGCCCCAGCACCAGTCCCAGCCCTGAGTCGAGCGGCAGCCCGGCGCCGTCGTCGAGCCCCGCGTCCGGGTCCAGCCCGGCGGCGCGGGACGAGGGGGCCGAGGCGTGACGTCCCAGAACCTCACGGTGGAACCCAGGCAGCGCCGGCCGTTGCGCATCGCCGAGGTGTTCCTCCTGGTCCTCGCCCTGGGCGGCGGTATCGGCGGCTTCGCGATGGTCGGGCTGTCGATCCGTGGAGAGCTGCCCGACCAGTTCTGGTTCCGCAGCATGCTGCTCGCCGTGACGGCACTCGTCGCGCACGTCGTGCTCCGCCTGCGTGCACCGTGGGCCGACCAGGTCATCCTGCCCGCGGTGGTGCTGCTCAACGGCATCGGCCTGTCGATGATCTGGCGCCTCGAGATCTCCGACGCCACCGGCATGGCTCCCGCGGACGCGGCTGGCAACATGCAGGCGACGTTGCTGGGCGCCATCGTCGCCTTCGCCCTGCTCTGGGTCCTCAAGGACCACCGCTGGCTGCGGCGCTACACGTACACGGCGATGGTCGTGGGCCTGCTGCTCATCGCGCTGCCGCTGATCCCGGGCGTCGGCCAGGAGATCAACGGCGCGAGGATCTGGATCAACGTGGGCGGCTTCTCCCTGCAGCCCGCCGAGTTCGCCAAGATCGCGTTCGCCGTGTTCTTCGCCGGCTACCTGGTCACCAACCGTGACACGCTCGCGCTCGCCGGTCCCAAGGTCTTCGGCCTGCAGCTCCCGCGGCTGCGTGACCTGGGCCCGATCCTGCTCGTGTGGGCGGCGTCCCTCGCCGTCCTGGTCCTGCAGCGCGACCTCGGTACGTCCCTGCTGTTCTTCGGGCTCTTCGTCGCGATGCTGTACCAGGCGACGGCCCGGTCGAGCTGGATCGTCCTGGGCCTCACGCTGTTCGGGGCGGGCGCGCTCACCGCGGCGCGGCTGTTCCCGCACGTGGGGGCCCGCATCGACGTCTGGCTGCACCCGTTCGACGCGTCGCAGTACGAGAGGGACCCCGGCGGGTCGTACCAGCTCGTCCAGGGGCAGTTCTCGATGGCGAACGGTGGGCTGTTCGGCACCGGGTGGGGCGAGGGCCGCCCCTTCCAGATCCCGTACGCGTTCTCGGACTTCATCTACGCGGCTCTCGGCGAGGAGCTCGGCCTGACGGGCCTCACAGCGATCGTCCTGCTCTACCTGCTCGTCGTGCAGCGCGGCCTGAAGTCGGCCCTCAGCGTGCGCGACGGCTTCGGCAAGCTGCTCGCCGGCGGCCTGGCGTTCGCGATGGCCCTGCAGGTCTTCGTGGTGATCGGCGGCATCACGCGCATCATCCCGCTCACGGGCCTGACGCTGCCGTTCATGGCGCAGGGCGGTTCCTCCCTGCTCGCCAACTGGATCGTGATCGCCCTGCTGCTACGGATATCGGACAGCGCCCGGCGGCCCTCCGACCTGCCGGTGCGCGGGCAGGTCTCGGCCGGCGCCCCGGCTGCGGAACCGGAACCGATCCTCGTCGGCTCGTCCGGGTCGGACGGCGGCACCCCGGCCGACGTGACGCCCCCGGCAGGCAGCAACCTGCCGCGACGACGGGTCACCGACCGCGACCCCCACGGCACCCCGGGCGACGCGGCCCCCACCGAGCACATCGGCACCGACGTCCCGCCCGAGCATCGAGGAGGTGAGAGATCGTGAACACGACCACGCGTCGTCTGGCCGGGATCGTCATGGTCATGTTCCTCGCGCTCCTCGTCTCCACGACGTGGATCCAGTTCTTCGCGGCAGACACGCTGAACAACGACCCGCGCAACGCCCGCGCGCTCTACGCGCAGTTCGGCACCGACCGCGGCCCGATCGTGGTGGGCGGCGACGCGATCGCCAGCTCCGTGCCCTCGGACGACGAGTGGAACTACCAGCGGGAGTACGCCAAGGGCCGGCTCTACGCTCCGCTGACGGGCTACTACTCGTTGGTCAGCGGCACGTCCGGGATCGAGCAGGCCGAGAACGACTTCCTCGCCGGGTCGGCCGACGCCCTGTGGGTGGAGCGGGTGCAGAACGTGCTGACGGGCTCCGACCCGCAGGGTTCGTCCGTCGAGCTGACGATCGACCCTGCCGCGCAGCGCGCCGCCTGGGACGCCCTGGGTGACCAGCGCGGCGCCGTGGTGGCGATCGAGCCGTCCACCGGCAAGATCCTGGCGATGGTCGCGAAGCCGACGTTCAACCCGAACGACCTCGCCACCCACGACACCGGCAAGGCCAACAAGGCTTACCTGGACCTGCTGAACGACGAGGACAAGCCGCTGATCAGCCGGGCCACGGGGACGCACTACCCTCCCGGCTCCACGTTCAAGCTGGTGACCGCCGCTGCGGCGCTCGAGAGCGGGGACTACGACGAGAGCACGGTCATCGACGCGCCGGTCACGTACACGCTGCCCGGCACGCGGACCGACCTGCCGAACTACGGTGGCACGGCGTGCTCCCCGAGCGGCGAGCAGAGCCTGGCGGACGCGCTGCGGATCTCCTGCAACACCGCCTTCGCGAAGCTCGGCGTCGACCTCGGTGCCGACGCGCTGGCCGAGCAGTCCGCCGACTTCGGGTTCGGCGAGACGGTCGACGTCCCGTTCCCCGCGGTGGCCAGCCGGTACCCGGACCCCGACTCGCTGACTCCCGACAGGGTCGCGCTGTCCGCGATCGGGCAGGGCGACGACGTCGTCACGCCCCTGCAGGTCGCCATGATCACCTCGGCGATCGCGAACGGCGGCGAGCTGATGGAGCCGTTCTCCGTCGAGACGGTGCGTGACGCCGAGCTCGAGGTGGTCTCCGAGACGCGACCGTCGAGCATGGGCCGCTCCGTGTCCGAATCCACGGCTTCCCAGCTGCGGGACATGATGGTCTCTGTCGTCGAGGACGGTTCCGGCACCGCGGCGCAGATCTCGGGCGTCACGGTGGCCGGCAAGACGGGCACCGCCCAGACCTCGCGGGACGTCTCCCCGCACGCCTGGTTCACGGGGTTCGCCCCCGCGGACGACCCGCAGGTCGCGGTCGCGGTGGTCGTCGAGCAGGGTGGCTCCATGGGCTCCGAGGCGACGGGTGGCCGCGTGGCCGCCCCGATCGCCAAGGCCGTCGTCGAGGCGGTGCTGAACGGATGAGGCCCTCCATCGGGCTCTCGCTGGGCGAGCGCTACCACTTGACCCGCCAGATCGCCGTCGGCGGCATGGGCGAGGTCTGGGTCGCCGACGACAGCTACCTCGGCCGCGACGTCGCCGTGAAGGTGCTGCGCGAGGAGTTCACCGGCAACGAGGACTTTCTCAAGCGGCTGCGCACCGAGGCGCGCAACAGCGCCGCGCTCTCGCACCCGAACATCGCGCAGATGTACGACTACGGCGAGCAGGACGGCGCCGGCTACCTCGTCATGGAGCTCGTGCTCGGCGAACCCCTCGCCGACCTGCTCGAGCGCGAGCCCGTCGTCGCGCCGCGCAAGCTGCTGCCGATCCTCTCCGCGACCGCTCGCGGGCTGCACCACGCCCACCGGGCCAAGGTGGTCCACCGGGACGTCAAGCCGGGGAACATCCTGCTCGAGCACGACACCCGGAACGTCAAGATCACGGACTTCGGCGTCTCCCTGGCCGCCAACCAGGCCACGATGACCGCGACGGGCATGGTCATGGGCACCGCCCAGTACCTCTCGCCCGAGCAGGCCGTGGGACAGCCCGCGACGGCGGCCTCCGACCTCTACGCGCTCGGCATCGTGGCCTACGAGGCGACCGCCGGCCGACGCCCCTTCACCGGGTCGACACCGGTGGACATCGCTGTCGCGCACGTGAACAGTGCCGTGCCGCCCCTGTCGTCCAGCGTCCACCCGGGCCTCGACGACGTCATCATGCGGATGCTCGCCAAGGACCCGAACAAGCGGCCCGCCTCCGGCGCCGCACTGGCCGACGAGCTGGACGCGCTCGCCCAGGAGATCGCCGAGGACCCCCTCGGAGCGCGGTCCCGGGCCGCCCGCCGCGCCGCCCGCACCGGCCGCCCCGCACCCGTCCGGCACGCGCGGCCCGACGACGCACCGACGTCGGCACGCTCGCTCGACCCGGCGACACCCGCGGAGCGCCCCACGGCCGCGCAGACGGCGTCCACCCCGGACCTGCCCGACCCCGGGGCGCCGCGCAGCTACCCGGCGCGCCGCGACCTGCGCACGAACCCGCCGTCCCGCCCCACGCCACCGCGCGGCGGCCCACCCGGCCGCGCCGCGACCCGCAGCGGCCCGACGCGCACCCCTGCGTCCCGGTCGTCGAACCGGTCGTCGGGGCGCCCGGTGCGCAGCTCGACGACGACGGGACAACGTCTCGGGCCGCTCGGCCGGCTCTCCTGGCCGCTGCTCGCCCTCCTCGGACTGCTCGGTGTGCTCCTCCTGGCCACGCTCCTGAGCGGAATCTTCGGCGGGGGTGACGGCGATGCTGCCGCCCTGCCGCTCCTCGCCGGCGGCGCGCTGGTGACACGCCCCGCGAGATTGCGGACGATGACCGACCCCGGTTCTGGGATGATGCTCCAGGACCCGTCGCACCCCGCCGGTGCGACAACGACCCAGAAGGACGTCTGAGTGGTGGACAACACGCCCCGAGTACTCGCGGGCCGGTACGAGGTCGGTGAGCTCATCGGCCGCGGTGGCATGGCCGAGGTGCACATCGGCCACGACACCCGCCTCGGTCGCACCGTCGCGATCAAGGTGCTGCGGTCCGACCTCGCACGCGACCCGTCGTTCCTCGCCCGGTTCCGACGCGAGGCGCAGTCGGCCGCCGCCCTCAACCACCCGGCGATCGTCGCCGTGTACGACACCGGGGAGGACACCTCCACCGACGCGGCGGGGCAGCAGGTCCACATCCCGTTCATCGTCATGGAGTACGTCGAGGGCCACACGGTCCGCGACATCCTCGCCGACGGCGCCGCCGTGCCCATCGAGGAGGCCGTCGAGATCACGGTCGGCATCCTCAGCGCGCTGGAGTACTCCCACCACGCCGGGATCGTGCACCGCGACATCAAGCCCGCCAACGTCATGATCACGCCCACGGGCGCCGTCAAGGTCATGGACTTCGGCATCGCGCGCGCGATGGCGGACTCCGCCGCGACCATGACGCAGGGGCAGGCCGTCATCGGCACCGCCCAGTACCTGTCGCCCGAGCAGGCGCGCGGCGAGCAGGTCGACGCCCGCAGCGACCTCTACTCCACCGGCTGCGTGCTCTTCGAGCTGCTCACCGGGCGCCCGCCGTTCGTGGGCGACTCGCCGGTCGCGCTCGCCTACCAGCACGTGGGTCAGCAGCCGCAGCGGCCCAGCGAGATCGCCAACGACGTGCCCGAGGTCCTGGACCGCATCGTCCTCAGCTCGCTGGCCAAGGACCGCAACGACCGCTACTCCTCGGCAGGGGAGTTCCGCTCCGACCTCGAGTCGGCCGTGCGCGGGGGCAACATCATGGCCCCGGCGCTCGGCGCCGCGGCAGCCGGTGCCGCAGCCGCCTACGGGGCGACGCAGGTGCTCGGCGACCCCCAGGGCACGCAGGTCATGTCGCCCACCGGCGGGCCCGCGCCCTGGGGCCAGACCGGGCTGCCCGTCGACCAGACGGCGGCCGGTACCGCCGTCCCTCCCGGCGAGGAGGAGGAGAATGGCAACCGCAAGTGGCTGATGTGGACGCTCATCGGCGTCGGCGTCCTGGCCCTCGCCGCGATCCTCTTCTTCTGGCTCAGCAGCGGCGAGGACGAACCGACGCTCGCCACCGTGCCCGAGCTGACCGCGAACATGAGCCCGACTGAGGCGAAACGCGCCATCGAGGACGTCGGGCTGGTCTACTCCGAACGGGTGGACGACGAGTCCGACGAGCCGGAGAACACGCTCACCCGCTCCGACCCGGCCAGCGGCGAGCAGGTCCCGGAGGGCTCGCAGGTGCTCGTGTACTTCTCCGGCGGGCCAGAGACCTTCTCGATGCCCGACGTGACGGGCAGGAGCCTCGAGGAGGCCGAGCAGGAGATCGCGGATGCGGGCCTGGTGGTCGGCGACCGGGAGGAACAAGCCAGCTCGAGCGTGGACGAGGGCGACGTCATCTCGACCGACCCCGGGCCTGGCGCCGCGGTCAACCCCGGGGACACCGTGGACATCGTCTGGTCCAACGGGCAGGTCGAGCTGCCGGACCTCCTCGGGATGTCGGAGGAGGACGCCAAGGCCACGCTCGAAGAGCTCGGGCTCAGCCATGGCACCAGCAGCGAGCCGGTGCAGGACCCGAACGACGTCGGCAAGGTCGTGAACCAGTCGCCCGAGGCGGGCACCGTCGGTCAGGACACCACCGTCGAGCTCACCATCGGTGAGGAGCCCGAGGCGGAGACGGTGCAGGTGCCGAACGTGGAGGGTATGAGCGCCGAGGAGGCCGAGAGCGCGCTCGGTGGCCAGGCCAACCTGAACCCGATCCAGCGGACCGAGTCGTCGGCCGACTACTGCCCGGGCTACGTCGCGCGGCAGGAGCCACCGGCCGGGACCGAGCGGGAGGTGGGGTCCGACGTGACGATCATCGTCTCGACGGGCGCCGAGGGCCAGGACTGCAGCGCCGGCGAGGCGACCCCGGCACCGCCCGAGGACGACGACGGCCCCGGCCTGGGGCTCGGCGACGACTGACCCAGCCCGGACGCGACCGGAGGTGGCGCCGCTCAGCCCTGGTGGACGAGCGGCGCCATCCCGGCGGACCGCTCCACGGCCGCCGGGTCGCCGCACACCGCGAGCCAGTTGGCGAGCAGGCGGTGACCACCCTCGGTCAGCACCGACTCGGGGTGGAACTGCACCCCGTGCAGCGGCAGGTCGCGGTGCTGCACGCCCATGACGACCCCGGTCGCCGTCGTGCACGTGACCTCGAGCTCGGCCGGCACCGTGCGCGGCTCCACCGCGAGGGAGTGGTAGCGCGTCGCGGTGAAGGGTGAGCCCAGGCCGTCGAGCACCCCGTGGCCCTCGTGCTCCACCTCGCTCGTCTTGCCGTGCATCAGCTCGGCGGCGTGCGACACGGTCGCCCCGTAGACCTCGGCCAGCGCCTGGTGGCCCAGGCAGACACCCAGCATCGGCGTCCGGGAGCGGGCGCAGGCGCGGATCACGTCCTCCGACGAGCCCGCCTCCTGGGGCGTGCCCGGCCCGGGCGAGACGAGGACGCCGTCGAAGGGCGTGCCGTCGTCGTGCCAGAAGCGGCCGTCCGCGTCGGGCTCCGGCACGGCGTCGTTGCGCACGACGGTGGTGCGCGCCCCGAGCTGGTCGAGGTAGCCGACGATCGTGTAGACGAAGGAGTCGTAGTTGTCGACGACGAGGATGGAGGTCATGGGTGCGCCTCGACGGTGTTGTCGTTGATGGGGACGTACGCGGACAGCCAGGGGAAGACCCACTCGAAGCAGGCCCACACGAGGGCCACGAACACCACGAGCAGCAGCAGCACCCGGAACCACGCGGGTCCAGGGAGGATACGCCACAACGCGCCGTACATCACGCCTCCCCGTCATCGATACCGCGCACCTGGACGCCGGCCTCGACGAGCTCGATGGGTGTGCCCTCCTCGACGGGAGCCCAGTAGTCCAGCTCAGCGTGGACGATGTACCGCTGGGCCGCTGAGTACATCGGGTGGCACGCGGTCAGGGTGAGGAGGCGCTCGGTCAGCTCCGGCACCGGGTCACCGGCCTGCAGGCCGGGCACGGGTGCGATGACCTCCACCTCGTGGGGCCACACGATCTCGTGCGTCGTCGTGCGGTACACGTACCAGGTGTCCTCCGTGCGGAAGACGAGCGGGTCGCCCTCCTTCAGGTCCGCGACCTGGTGGTACGGCTTGCCGTACGTGGTGCGGTGACCGGCCGTGGCGAAGTTGCCGAGGTCGCCGGGCATCGCCGTGCCCGGGTAGTGGCCCGCCCCGAGCCGGTCGAGCACCCGCGCCTTGTCCACGCCCTGGGCGACGGGGGTCACGAAGTCGTCGCCCCACCGGGGCACGTACAGCTCGGCGAAGACCGTCTCGTCCGCGGGCTCCTCCATGACGGGCGGTTCGTCCCGGTGCTCGCTCGCGATCGCCGGGCCGTCGTCGACCTGGAGCGGGGGCGGCTCGGGCCACTCGAGCTCGGCGAGCACCTGGGTGTGGATGCGCCCGGCCTGGACGTCGGTCCACCACAGCTGCCACACGACGAACAGCCCGAGGAACACCCCGGCGGTGATGAGGAGCTCGCCGACGACGCCGATCGTCGCGCTGAGGGCGCCGCCCCGGCGCCCGCGCGCGTGCCTCACGAGAACACGTCCGTGCCTTCGGGCACGGTGGCGTGCTGCAGCTCCTGGCCCCCGGTGTAGGCGGGCATCTCGACGCCGTCGAGCTCCTGGACCTGGTAGCCGAGCCCGATCCAGTCCACGTACTGCTTGTAGGTGGCGACGCCCGGGGAGGCCTCGAGGGCGGCCCGCAGATCGTCCGGCTCGCCGATGACCTCGATGACGTACGGCGGGGAGAAGACCTTGCCGTGCAGCAGCAGGATGTTGCCCGAGCACCGGAAGGCGCTGGTCGACGTGACGCGCTCACCCTGCAGCGTCATCGCCTCGGCACCCCCGGCCCAGAGCGCGTTGACGACGTGCTGCACGTCCTGCTGGTGCACCACCAGGTCGTCGGGCCGCACGTCGGGGATCTCCAGGGACGACGACGGCGCGTCCTCGAGCGCGACGCTCAGGCCCCGCCCGGACACCGGCCAGGCGCCGGAGACCACCGCCTCCTGGGCACGCAGAGCGGGATCACGCCGAGGGGCGTCGACGTCGACCGCGTCACCGAGCCGGTCCACCTCCTCGTCCAGGCGGCTCGCCTGCTCGCTCAGCTCCTCCACACGAGCCGACTCGGCGGCGATCACCGACGCGAGGTCGTCGCCGTGGCGGCTGTCCCGCTCGTCGGCGAGCTGGGCGCTGGCGGTGAAGAGCACGCCGGACAGCGCGAGCACGCCCGCGACGGAGATCGCGGAGCGGATCCGTGGTGACATCGCGGGCCTCCTCCCTCGTGTTGCCGGTCCTGGTGCGGCTGGCCACTACGCTAGACGAAAATCCCGTCGTCGGCGGTCGAGAATTCGTCTCGAACGTCGCAGAACACCCTCACAGGAGTGCACCCCGTGTCCGAGCCCAAGCCCGAGAAGAAGTTCGATCCCGTGCCCCGGAAGTCTTCGGCCAATCCCCGCTGGCTCGTCCCCACGATGCTCGGACTGATGCTCGCCGGACTCGTGTGGATCGTCACCTACTACCTGACGAGCCAGAGCCTCGGGCTGCCGGTGCCGCAGCTCGGCAACTGGAACCTCCTGGTCGGCTTCGTCCTCATCATCGCCGGGTTCTCCCTGACCACACGCTGGAAGTGACCTGGGCTGTACAAGTTCCACAGGTGTGATTCCACACCTGTGCATATCTCTGGGGATAACTCGTACGGTCCCTGCCGTCAGAGCATCGGCAGGGACGCGACGGCCGAGTACTTCCACACCGTGAGGGCGACGAGGACGACGCCGACCGCGGCCGGGAGCACCCAGCCCACGAGCTTCTGCCGTTCCCTCGGCGCAGCGGCGTAGCCGGCACCGACAGCGAGCCCGACGACGAGCCCGCCGACGTGTGCCTCCCAGGCGATGTTGTCCACGAACAACGGCAGCGCCATGTTGATCGCGATGAGGACCACGATCTGACCGGCGTCGCGTCTCATGCGACGCAGCACCGGGATGATCGCGCCGAACAGACCGAAGACGGCCCCCGACGCCCCGACCGCCGCGGTGTACCAGCTCGCGCCCAGCGGGTCGGCCAGCAGGAGCACGCCCACCGAGCCGCCCACGGCCGCGAGCACGTAGAGCGCGAGGTACCGGCCGCGCCCGAAGGCCTGCTCGAGGAACGGTCCCACGAGCCACAGCGCGTACATGTTGAACAGGATGTGCAGCGGGCTCGTGGAGTGCAGGAACGCGGCTGTGAGGAAGCGCCACGGTTCCACCTCGCCGATCGAGGCGGAGAACGCCCACTGCTGCGTCCAGGCGCCACCCGTCGTGAGCTGCAGGATCCAGCTCATGACGCACAGCCCCATGATCGTCAGGGTCACGACGGGACGCCCGCCGCGGACCGCTCCGCCGAAGACCGTCCTGGTGCCCCGGGCGGCCTTCGCCGTCTGCGCCACGCAGTCGACGCACTGGACCCCCACGGGGGCGGGGCGTTGGCACTCCGGGCAGGTCGGTCGGCCGCAGCGCTGACACCGCACGTACGCGACCCTGTCAGGGTGCCGCGGGCAGACCGGCGGTGCCTCGCCCGGCCGCCCGTCCGGCGGCTGCTGCGGGGTGCTGATGGTGGGGCCCTCAGTCCTCGATCGTGACGTGCTCGATGACGATGTCCTCGACCGGACGGTCACCGGGGCGCACCTTGGTCGCACCGATGGCGTCGACGACGGCGCGCGACTCGTCGTCCGCGACCTTGCCGAAGATCGTGTGCTTGCCGTTCAGCCACGAGGTGACCGTCGTGGTGATGAAGAACTGCGAGCCGTTGGTGCCCTCGACCTCGCCGGTGACGGGGTTGCGGCGCTTGCCGGCGTTCGCCATCGCGAGGAGGTACTTCTGGTCGAAGGAGAGCTCGGGGTGGATCTCGTCCTCGAAGGTGTAGCCCGGGTCGCCCGTGCCGGTGCCCAGCGGGTCGCCGCCCTGGATCATGAAGTTGTCGATGACCCGGTGGAAGATCACGCCGTCGTAGAGCGGGTCGGTGCGCTCGGCGCCCGTGCGCGGGTCGGTCCAGACCTTCGTGCCCTGGGCCAGGCCGACGAAGTTCGCGACCGTCTTCGGCGCGTGGTTCGGGAAGAGCTCGAGGCGGATGTCACCGGCAGAGGTGTGGAGAGTTGCGAACATTGCTCCATCATCGCACCGGTGACCCCGATGAACGCCACCGGGCGTGTAGCGGTGCGACCCGACGCGACGAGTGGCACAGTGGTCGCATGGTGCAGACCCCGAAGATCGACTCCGCCAAGGTCAAGGACTCCGCCGCGGAGGTCACGGCCGCGCTCGTCGGCGCGGGATCCCGTGCCGCGGACAGCGCCAAGGACGCCGCGGGCCAGGCCAGACAATGGGCCTCCCCACGTGTGGACTCGTTCGTCGAGTGGCTCCGGCCACGCGTCGAGCAGGCGTGGAACGAGAGTGTTCAGGCCGCCGCGCCGCGTGTCGAGCAGGCCGCCGGCAGGACCGGCCCGCTCGTCGACAGTGCTCACGACAAGATCGTGGACGAGTACCTGCCCAAGCTCGTCGACGTGTTCAACGACGCTGCCAGCCGGGCGGCGATGACGACCGAGGAGGCGGCCAAGGTTGCCAAGAAGGCCGCGAAGGCGGCCGAGAGGTCGGCGCGCAAGGCCCAACGCAGGTCGCGTCGTCGCAAGACGTTCGTGTGGACGGTGGTGCTCGGTGGTGCCGCCGCCGCGGGCTACGCGTTCTACCGCCGTGCACAGCCGCAGAACGACCCGTGGGCCGAGCCCTGGGAACAGTCCACCGCACCCGACTTCGACGGCGTCGCGCGCGACGCGCGCCACGTCGTCGGTGACGCGGCCGAGGCGGTGGGCGAGGCCGCCGGTGCGGCCGTCGCCAAGGGCAAGGAGGCCACCGAGAAGCTCTCGAGCAGGGCTTCGGAGGCCAAGGAGGAGGCGAAGGAGAAGTCGGCTTCCCGGACCTCCCGGACCCGCAAGTCGGCGGCGAGCACGACCAAGGATGCGGTGGACGACGCCGCAGCCGGCGCCAAGAAGGCCACCGACGCCGCCCAGAAGAAGGCCGACGAGGCTGTGGAAGCAGCCGACGAGGCCGTCGACAAGACGGACGACGACAAGAAGTAGTCCGCGCGACGTCGCGTCGCCGGAACGACACGAGCCCCCGTCCTGATCAGGACGGGGGCTCGTGTTGTCGACGGGGTCAGGAACGTCGTCGCGCCCGGTACGCCGCGGCGTTGACGCGGTTGCCGCACGCGGCCATGCCGCACCATGTCCTCCGTGCCCCGCGGGACCGGTCCAGGTAGAGGCGGGTGCAACCCTCCCGCCCGCACTCCTTGATCCGGGCGGAGCGGTCCGCGAGCACGACCATCCCGCGGCGCGCGATGAACGACAGCACCGCGCGGACGTCGCCCGCGCGGTGCACGCCCTCGTCGTCGAGGGTGATCGACGGCGTCGGCCCGGCCGCGACCGTGTTCACGACGTCGAGGCTCCGGCGATCGAACGGCCGGTCGTGGCAGTGGTCCTGCGCGAGCCGGTAGACGGCCTCACGCAGCGACAGGGCGTCGGTGAACGCGTCGGCGTCGACGTCGACGGTCGGCACCTCGTCGCACCGTGCCGTCCACCGCACCAGGTCAGCCGGGGTCATCAAGAGGTCGACCGGGTCGTCGTGCCGCCGGAGCACGGTACCGGTGAGGTCGAGTGCGGGGTTTCCGCTGACGAACATGATCTCCACGTCATCATCTTGACCAGTGACGCACGGCGATGGCAAGGTCGTCAGTATCTGAACCAGTGACGAAGGGAAGACGCGGTGCGTGGTCTCGACCGGAGGCGGACAGTGGTCGTCGACGTGCTCGGCACCCTGGTTGACGAACGCACCGGCCTGCACGCCGAGATCTCGTTCGCCGCGCCGAGGGCGGACGGGGCGTTCGTCGCCCGGCTGGCCACGACGTGGCAGGAGCACGTCACGGACCAGCAGCAGCGCGTCGTCGAAGGTCGGCGGAGCTACATCGACGCCAGTGCTCTGGATGCCGAGGCGGCCGCGCTCGTGGCGTCGCGGGCCGGGATCGCCGACCCGCGGGCGGTGCACCGCCTGGCTACCGCCCGCCGCCGGCTCCCGGCCTGGACGGACACCGTCGATGCCCTGACCCGCCTCGCCCACCGCGTCACGGTCGTCGCGCTGTCCAACGCCGGCGCGGCAGACCTCGATTCTCTGCGTCGGTACGCGGGCCTGCGCTGGCATCACGCCGTGTCCAGCGACGACGTTCGCGCCTACAAGCCGGATCCGCGCCTCTACGCGCGGGCGGTCGAGGTCGCGGGCGGCCGCCCTGAGGACTCCGTCATGGTGGCGGCGCACACGTGGGACCTCCGTGGAGCACAGGCCGCGGGGATGCACACCGCGTATGTCCACCGACCGGGTGGCGACCCGCCCCGGCCTGACGACGTCCTCGATGCGCAGGTCGGCAGCCTCGCCCAGCTGGTGGCCGCGCTGTGAGCTTCGGGCGTTCGCGTCCGTAGGGCGCGGCGTCGCGCCCGGTACGCCGATGAACCGTTTAAGCGCGGCCCCGCCGGTGACGGCAGGGAACCGCTTACCCTAGTCTCGGTCCTCACCGGATGTATCGGTTCAAGCCGGTTGGACGTCGCGACGGTGCGACCCCCCTGCCATCGCCGCGACGCGCCAGACCATCGGCCGTGCCCGGCATGGCCGTGCCATCTCACGAAGGAGTGAAGAATGTCCAGGCAAAGAAGAACCAGGGCCATGCTCGTGGCCGCAGTCTCCGGACTCGCCGTCGCCGCCACGGGCGTCGGCGCCCTGAACACCGCTCACGCGGATCCGACACGCTACGAGGCCGAGACGGCCCCCGCCGTCTGCGACGGCACGATCGACTCCAACCACGCCGGCCACTCTGGCACCGGATTCTGCAACACGGAGAACGCTGTCGGCGCCACGCTCGACCTCACGATCGAGGCCGAGAGCGACGGCACCGCCACCGTCGGCATCCGGTACGCCAACGGTGGGACGACCGACCGACCGGCCGACGTCGTCGTCGGCGGCACCGCTGTCGGCACCGTCCCGCTGGGCCCGACGGGAGCGTGGGACTCCTGGGCCACCAGCACGGTCACCGCCCCTGTCACCGCCGGCTCCACCACGATCCGCCTGGCCGCGACCAGCGGAGGCGGCCTGGCGAACATCGACTACGTCGAGTCCGACGTCGCCGCCGCGCCGACGCAGAGCCGCCTCGAGGCCGAGGACGGCCCGGCCGTCTGCGAGGGCACGATCGACTCCAACCACGCCGGCCACTCGGGCGCCGGATTCTGCAACACGGACAACGCCGTCGGTGCCGGCATCGAGTTCTCGGTCGACGCCGAGGCCGCGGGCACCATGACCCTTGACGTCGGCTACGCCAACGGTGGCTCGAGCAGCAGGCCCGGCGAGTTCCTCGTCAACGGCGTCGCCGTGCGGACCGCGCAGTTCTACGCCACCGGAGCCTGGACGAGCTGGTCGACCCAGACCGTCACCGCCGAGCTCGAGTCCGGGGTCAACACCGTCCGCCTGCAGGCCACCGGTGGGGACGGTCTGGCGAACATCGACTACCTGGACGTCACGACCGGCGGTTCCGAGGAACCGGGCGGCGGCGACGGCACCTACGAGGTCGAGGCCCTGACGCGGGGCGTGAGCGTCCGGCCGGCGGACGGCGGCAACCTCGTGAGCTGGCGCCTGCTGGGCACCGACGACCAGGACGTGGCCTTCAACGTCTATCGCGACGGACAGAAGCTCAACTCCTCACCGATCACGGGCGCCACGAACTACCGGGACACCGGTGGCTCCTCGAGCTCGACGTACTCGGTCGCGGCGGTGACCGGCGGGACCGAGGCTTCGCCGTCCGGCACCGAGGCCCGATTCACCTCGGGCGGCTACCTCGACATCCCGATCGACCGTCCGGGAGGCAACTACTCCGCGAACGACACCAGCGTCGGCGACCTGGACGGCGACGGAGACTACGAGTACGTCGTCAAGTGGTACCCCGACAACGCGAAGGACAACTCCCAGTCCGGGCACACCGACAACACGATCATCGACGCCTACACCCTGGACGGGAGCCGCCTCTGGCGGATCGACCTGGGCCGCAACATCCGCTCCGGCGCCCACTACACGCAGTTCCAGGTCTTCGACTACGACGGCGACGGCGACGCCGAGATCGCGATGAAGACCGCCGACGGCACGCGGGACGGTCAGGGGACCGTGATCGGCAGCGCGAGCGCCGACCACCGGAACTCCGGCGGGTACGTCCTGTCCGGACCCGAGTTCCTGACCATCTTCGACGGCCGCACCGGTGCGGCGATCGACACCGTCGACTATCAGCCACCGCGTGGGAACGTGGGGAGCTGGGGCGACGACTACGGGAACCGCGTCGACCGGTTCCTGGCCGGGACCGCCTATCTCGACGGTGCGACCCCCTCCATGGTCTTCGCGCGGGGCTACTACACCCGCTCGGTCATCTGGGCCGTCGACTTCGACGGGCAGAACCTGTCCACGCGGTGGATCTTCGACTCCGACGACCGCGGCTCCCAGTACCGCGGCCAGGGCGCCCACAGCCTCTCCATCGCCGACCTCGACGGCGACGGCCGCCAGGACGTCGTCTACGGCGCGATGGCGATCGGCTCGGACGGCGACCCGCTGTGGAACTCCCGCATGGGCCACGGCGACGCGCTCCACGTCTCCGACTTCGTGCCCGGCCGTCCGGGGCAGGAGGTGTACATGCCGCACGAGAGCGGGAGCGCCCCGTCCTCCAGCCTGCTCGGCTCGGACGGCACCGTCCTGTTCCAGACCAGCCCCGACGGTGACAACGGCCGCGGCGTGGCCGCCAACGTCACCACCAGCAACCCTGGCGCCGAGTTCTGGTCGTCGAACGTCTCGGGGCTGCGCAACGCCTCGGGGGACACCGTCGGCTCCAAGCCGAGCTCGGCGAACTTCTTGGCGTGGTGGGACGACGACGGGGAACGCGAGCTGCTCGACGGCACCCACGTCGACGACTACGACGACGGTCGCCTGCTCACCGCGTCCGGCGTGGGAACGAACAACGGCACCAAGTCGAATCCCGCTCTCTCGGGGGACGTGCTCGGTGACTGGCGCGAGGAGGTCATCTGGCGGACGAGCGACTCCTCGGCGCTCCGCATCTACTCCACGCCCTACGCGACGGACCTGAGAATCGCCACGCTCATGCACGACCCGCAGTACCGGGTCGCGATCGCGTGGCAGAACACGGCCTACAACCAGCCGCCGCACCCCAGCTTCCACATCGGGAGCGAGGTCAGCAGCTACCCCTGGCCCGACGTGCGCACCCCGTAGCAGGACACCGCACACCGCGACGAAGGCCGCTGACCCGAGGGCCAGCGGCCTTCGTCACGTGCGCCTGCGGGTGTGAACGTGGCCGAGACCGGCGCGCCGCCGCGATGAGATCATCGCTGGGTGGGGCGGAGCCCGGCGACCACGGCGCCCTGTCCCGCGCGCTGACCGACGAGAGGAATCAGCATGAACAGGCCGCCTGTCGGCGGGGGTGAGATGCCGGGCCGGATCTCTGACGTGCGATGGCACGCGATGAGCGGCTTCGCGCTCGTCGGCGTCATCGCCGTGATCGCGGGTGGGCTCGTCGCTGCGGCCACCGGACCGACCGGATTCACCCACGGCTCCTGGGTGGCGGCGTACCTGGTGCTGGTCGCCGGCGTCTCCCAGGTCGGCCTCGGTGTGGGGCAGGCGCTGCTCGCCGCGGTCCCTCCCTCCGGAAGACGCCGTGCCTGGCAGCTCGTCGTCTACAACGCCGCCAACACCGCAGTTCTTCTCGGCACCCTGATCAGCTCGGTGGCCGTGGTGGTCGCTGGTGGTGCCCTGCTGCTCCTTGCGCTCGCGCTGTTCCTGGCAGCGGTCCGCCATCCGCGCACGCACTCCTGGCACCTGGCGATCTACCGGCTGCTCCTCGCGATCCTCGGGGTGAGCGTGCCGGTGGGCATCGTCCTGTCAGCCCTGCGTCAGAGCTGACCTGCGTCGGGACCATCACCCGGTGAGGATCAGCACCCTCGACGCACAAAAAAGACCAGGGCCGAACGTGTCGGCCCTGGTCAGGTGTGGTGGAGCCAGGGGGACTCGAACCCCCAACCCCCTGCTTGCAAAGCAGGTGCGCTACCAATTGCGCCATGGCCCCCGGGGGATTCAGTCGAGAGAGTCGGTGACCTCGGTCCAGAGGTCACGGTCGGCCGCATCGGCCGAGACGCGGCGCCAGACGAGGTACCCCGCCGCTGCGGCGAGCAGGACGATGAACAGCTTCTTCATGCTGGACCTCCGCGTCTGCCAGGGAGTGGGGCTAGGAGGACTTGAACCTCCGACCTCTTCCTTATCAGGGAAGCGCTCTAACCGTCTGAGCTATAGCCCCTCCGCACGTGTTCGAAGAACGCGTGCAGCACGGAACGTTACCGTACCCGGCGCTCCGGCCCCAAACCGCGGGAGGTTCCCCGTGGTGTGACGTCCATCGCGCCGGGCCGCCCCTCGTCAGTCGTCGGTGAGGGTGAGGTGGACGCCGCCGACGAGCGCTGCCGTGATGTTGTACAGGATCGCCATGATGGTGGCGATCGCCGTGAACAGCACCATGTTGACCAGCGCGATCAGCGTCGAGAGCGAGATCATCCGTTCGAACTCGACGACCTGCGTGATGTTGATCGTCTGTGGCCCCATCGTCTCGATGAGGAAATCCTGGATCGTCGCGAACGTCCCGAGGGAGTTCAGCGAGTACCAGACCACGGCGGTGGCCACGACGATCATGATGCCGATCGCCACCGACAGCAGGAACGCGAGCTTCATGATCGACCAGGGGTCGATGCGCGACACGGCGAGCCGGACGCGGCGCGGGCTACCGAGACCTTCGCTCGGGGTGGCGGCCGACGCGGGCACGGGCTGGGCTCCCGCTGCCGCACCGTACTGGCCACCGGCGGCCGACGGCGAGGCCTCGGTCTGGGCCGCGCCGTGCACCCCGCCCACGGAGTAGTGCATCTCGGGCCGCGGCGCGCTCTGCGTCGCTCCCGCAGAGGGCGGCGGCGGGGGAGCGCTCTGGGTCCCTGCCGACGCCGCATCCGGCGGCTCGGCGCCGGTGCTTGAGGAGGCCGCCGACTGCACCTTCTTGGCTGCGGTGCGCGCCGCCGCGAGGGCAGCGGCCGCCGCCTTGACGGCGCCGTCCTTCACCGAGGAGCCGTTCGCCGGTTCCGGAGCTGCCGGAGCGGCGGGCGGTGGCGCGGCGGCCGCCGTCGGAGCCTGCTCGGTCGACGGGCCTCCGCCCGGCGTCTGGTCCGTCGCAGGCTGGGAGGCCGGCGGCTCCGGGGTCGACGGCGCATCGTTCGCCGGCTTGTCGGTCGGCTCCGGCTCCGCCGCCGGGACGGCGGACGAGCCGCCCTTCTCCGGCGCCGAGACACGGTCCTTGCCCGACGTGGTCGGCGCTGCCGGGACGGGCGCCATCTGCTGCGTCGACTCCGCAGCGTCCGCCGTCTTCGTCCCTGCCTGCCCCGCGTTCTTGTCGCTGGCCATCAGATGTTCCCGTCCCCGGTCTCGTCCTGCTCGGGCGTGGTCGCCTCCGCGGCCCCGGCCGGGCCGCCGTCAGCGGCCTGCTCCTCCACGCTAACCGACACCTCGTCCTCGCGACGCTCGACGTTCCGGGCGACCGCGATGATCCGGTCCTTCTTGTCCGGCTTGGCGAACGTGACCCCCTGGGTCGTACGACCCGTCAGGTTCACCTCGTCCACCCGAGACCGGACGATCTTGCCACGTTCCATGATCACCAGGACCTCGGTGTCCGCGTCCGTCACCAGAGCGCCCACCAGGTCGCCCCGCGCCTCGACGAGGTTGGCCACCTTGATGCCGTAGCCGTTGCGACCCTGCAGCCGGTAGTCGTCGATCCGGGTGCGCTTGGCGAACCCGCCCTCCGTGACCACGAACAGGTCGGTGCCCGGCGTGACGACGTCCGCGTTGAGCAGCTCGTCGCCCTCGCGGAACTTCATCCCGGTCACGCCGGACGTCGCGCGCCCCATCGGGCGGAGCGTGTCGTCGTCGGCGGGGAACCGGATCGACTGTCCCTTGCGCGAGACGAGGATGAGCTCGTCGTCCATGTTGACCAGGCGCGCCGCCACCAGCTCGTCCGGTATGCCCTCGTCGTCCTGGCGCAGGTTGATGGCGATGAGGCCGCCGCTGCGCGGGGAGTCGTAGTCGCCGAGCCGGGTCTTCTTGACGAGTCCGCGGCGTGTGGCGAGCACCAGGTAGTCCGCGGCGTCGTAGTCCCGGACGGCGAGCACCTGGGCGATCTTCTCGTCCGGCTGCATGGCGAGCAGGTTCGCGACGTGCTGGCCCTTGGCGTCACGCGCCTGCTCGGGCAGCTCGTAGCCCTTGACCCGGTAGACCCGGCCGGCGTCGGTGAAGAACAGCAGCCAGTGGTGCGTCGTCGTGACGAAGAAGTGGTCGACGATGTCGTCCTCGCGCAGCGTGGCACCGCGCACGCCCTTCCCGCCGCGCCGCTGGGCGCGGTAGGAGTCGGTCCGGGTCCGCTTGGCGTACCCGCCGCGCGTGATCGTGACGACCACGTCCTCCTCGGGGATGAGGTCCTCGATCGACATGTCGCCGTCGTACGGCAGGATCGTGGTCCGACGCTCGTCGCCCCACTTCTCGGTGACCTCGTCGAGCTCGGTCGCGACGATCTCCCGCTGCCGTGCGGGCTTGGCGAGGATGTCCTCGTACTCGAGGATCTCTGCCTTGAGCTTGGCGTGCTCGTCGAGGATCTGCTGGCGCTCCAGGGCGGCCAGACGGCGGAGCTGCAGCGCGAGGATGGCGTTCGCCTGCGTCTCGTCGATCCCCAGGAGGCCCATCAGGCCCGAGCGGGCCTCGTCGGCGTCGGGGGAGCGGCGGATCAGCGCGATGACCTCGTCGAGCGCGTCCAGCGCCCGCAGGTAGCCCTCGTAGATGTGGATCTTGTCCTGCGCTTCGCGCAACAGGTAGGCCGTGCGGCGCCGCACGACCTCGATCTGGTGCTGCGTCCAGTGCCGGACGAAGGCGTCGAGGCTGAGCGTGCGGGGCACCTCGTCGACGAGCGCGAGCATGTTTGCGCTGAAGTTGTCCTGCAGCTGGGTGTGCTTGTAGAGGTTGTTCAGCACGACCTTCGCGACGGCGTCCCGCTTGAGGACGATGACGAGCCGCTGGCCGGTGCGGCCCGAGGTCTCGTCGCGGATGTCCGCGATGCCGGCGATCTTCCCGTCGTTGACGAGGTCGGCGATCTTGGTGGCGAGGTTGTCCGGGTTCACCATGTACGGCAGCTCGGTGATGACGAGACAGATCCGGTTCTGGATCTCCTCGACGTCCACCACGGCGCGCATGGTGATCGAGCCGCGACCCGTCCGGTAGGCGTCCTCGATGCCCTTGGTGCCGAGGATCTGCGCGCCCGAGGGGAAGTCCGGCCCCTTGATGCGCTGCATCAGGGCGGCGAGGAGCTCCTCCTTGGAGGCGTCCGGGTTGGCCAGGTGCCACCGGACGCCGTCGGCCACCTCGCGCAGGTTGTGCGGCGGGATGTTGGTGGCCATGCCCACGGCGATGCCGGCCGACCCGTTGACCAGCAGGTTCGGGATGCGGGACGGCAGGACGACCGGCTCCCGCGTGCGGCCGTCGTAGTTGTCCTGGAAGTCGACGGTGTCCTTGTCGATGTCCCGGACCATCTCGAGCGCCAAGGGCGCCATCCGGCACTCGGTGTATCGCGGGGCCGCGGCCGGGTCGTTACCGGGGGAGCCGAAGTTCCCCTGCCCTGCGACCAGCGGGTACCGCAGCACCCAGTCCTGGACGAGGCGGACCAGCGTGTCGTAGATCGCCGTGTCGCCGTGCGGGTGGAACTTGCCCATGACGTCGCCGACGACGCGGGAGCACTTCGAGAAGGCGCGGTCGGGACGGTAGCCGCCGTCGTACATGGCGTAGAGCACCCGGCGGTGCACCGGCTTGAGGCCGTCACGCACGTCGGGCAGCGCGCGCCCGACGATGACGCTCATCGCGTAGTCCAGGTACGACCGCTGCATCTCCAGCTGCAGGTCGACCTGCTCGACGCGGCCGTGCTGGATCGCGGCGAGCGCGACGTCGTCGCCTGCCGGTGCCCCCGTGGGGCCGTCCGTCTCGGGGCCGGGTGTCTCGTCCGTCACCGTGTCTCCGTTTCTTCCTGCGCCGCCAGGGCGCGGGTCCTGCCTCGATCAGTGCTGAAGTTCTGTACAACTGCGCAACCTTGTGGCGTACGCGCAGCTCCGGTCAGATGTCGAGGAACCGGACGTCCTTGGCGTTGCGCTGGATGAAGCTGCGCCGAGACTCGACGTCCTCACCCATCAGCACCGAGAAGATCTCGTCAGCCGCGGCCGCGTCATCGATGGTGACCTGCATCAACGTACGGTGCTCCGGGTCCATCGTGGTGTCCCAGAGCTCCGTGTAGTCCATCTCACCGAGACCCTTGTAGCGCTGGATCCCGTTCTCCTTGGGGATCCGCTTGCCCTTGGCGATGCCCTCCTGGAGGAACGCGTCGCGCTCCCGGTCGGAGTAGACGTAGTCGTGCGGGGCGTTCGTCCACTTGAGCCTGTACAGCGGCGGTTGCGCCAGGTACACGTGCCCCTGCTCGATGAGCGGTCGCATGTACCGGAACAGCAGCGTCAGCAGCAGCGTGCAGATGTGCTGGCCGTCGACGTCCGCGTCGGCCATGAGCACGATCTTGTGATACCGCAGCTTCGCGATGTCGAAGTCCTCGCCGATGCCGGTGCCGAACGCCGTGATCAGGGCCTGGACCTCGGCGTTGGACAGCGCCTTGTCCAGGCGCGCCCGCTCCACGTTGAGGATCTTGCCGCGCAGCGGCAGGATCGCCTGGTTGTGCGGGTCACGGCCACGCACCGCCGAACCGCCGGCGGAGTCGCCCTCGACGATGTAGATCTCGCACTCTTCGGGGCGGTTCGACTGGCAGTCCTTCAGCTTGCCGGGCATCCCGCCCGAGCTGAGGATCCCCTTGCGTCGGGTCGCCTCGCGTGCCTTCCGGGCCGCGATGCGCGCCTGCGACGCCGAGATCGCCTTGCGGATGATGTCCCGCGCCTCGTTCGGGTGGGCGTCGAACCAGTCGACCAGCTTCTCGCGCACGACGCGCTGGACGAACGTCTTCGCCTCGGTGTTGCCGAGCTTGGTCTTCGTCTGCCCCTCGAACTGCGGCTCGCCCAGCTTGACGCTCAGCACCGCCGTGAGCCCCTCGCGGATGTCGTCACCCGTGAGGTTCTCCTCCTTCTCCTTGAGGATCGCCTTGTCCCGGGCGTACGAGTTGACCAGGCCGGTCAGTGCCGCACGGAAGCCCTCCTCGTGGGTGCCGCCCTCCGTCGTCGAGATCGTGTTGGCGAACGTGTGCACCGACTCGCTGTACGCGCTGGTCCACTGCAGCGCGATCTCGAGCGAGATCTTCGCCGTCGTGTCCTCCGACTCGATGTCGATGATCTCCGGGTGGATGATCTCCGACCGCTTCGCCGCGTTGATGTGCTTGACGTAGTCGATCAGGCCGTCGTCGTACTTGTACGTGACGGTCCGCACCGCGCCGTCCTCGGACTCGGCGTCGTGCACCTCGTCGTCCGGGGACGCGGCAGCCGCAGCGTCGTCATCATCGGCGACGCCCTCGACGGCGTCGGGCGCGCCGGTGATCTCGTCCGGGCCGGAGACGTGCTCGGTCCGCTCGTCCGTCAGCGTGATCCGCAGGCCCTTGTTGAGGAACGCGTACTGCTGGAACCGCGACCGGAGCGTCTCGAAGTCGAAGTCCGTCGTCTCGAAGATGGTGTCGTCGGCCCAGAACGTCTGCGTCGTGCCCGTCTCCTGCGTGGCCTCGAGCCGCTGCAGCTCACCGACCGGAGCGCCGCCGTCGGCGAACTCCTGGCGCCAGGCGTAGCCGTCACGGCGCACCTCGGTGACCACCCGCGACGAGAGGGCGTTGACGACCGAGATGCCCACGCCGTGCAGACCGCCGGAGACGGCGTAGCCGCCGCCCCCGAACTTTCCGCCCGCGTGCAGGATCGTCATGACGACCTCGATCGTCGGCCGGCCCTCGGTGGGGTGCATCGCCACGGGGATGCCACGGCCGTTGTCGACGACGCGCACCCCGCCGTCCGCCAGGAGCGTGACGTCGATGGTGTCCGCGTGGCCGGCGAGAGCCTCGTCGACCGAGTTGTCCACGACCTCGTACACGAGATGGTGGAGACCTCGCGCGCCGGTGGACCCGATGTACATGCCGGGTCGCTTGCGGACTGCCTCGAGGCCCTCGAGGACGGTGATGTTCCCGGCGTCGTAGCTGTTGTCGGATCGCTGAGCCACAGGCTGTAGCACTCCTCGTCGTCCAGGCACGCGACGGGGTGTCCCGGACCGAGGTCCGGGCCGCAGCACAGGGACGGGCACGGGTGTGCCGGCTGCGGGTCGGTGCCGTGCGCCACCGGGGGACCATCGAGGCCCGAGCAGTCGTCGACCGGCCCGATCGGGCCGGTCGCACGGTTCTCCACGGACCCGGATCGACACCCGGGGACACCTACCGAGTCTACCGGAGATCCGCGGGAAATCGCGGCCACCGGGCCGCCGAGCGTGTGCTCTCCCACACGTTGTCCACAGGTTTCTCCACATCGACCACCAGCCCGGTCAGCCGAAGGTGTCACCCGGCCCGGGACCGCGCACCGACCGGCGTCCACGACGGAAGCTCGGCCCCGCCGGACCGAGCACCGAGACCCGCTCCACGACGCCCTCGCCGACCTCCTCGTCGAGCCGCCGCATCAGCGTCGGCACGAGCAGCCGCACCTGCGTCGCCCACGCCGTGGAGTCCGCCCGCACCACCAGGACCTTGTCCTCGAACGTCTCCGGCGTGCAGTGGTCCGCGACCTGGTCCCCGACCACCTCGCGCCACCGGCCGATCACCCCACCGACCGAGACCTCCTCGTGCCAGCCCTTGTCCCGCAGCAGCCTTGCCACCACGTCCGAGACCAGCCGCGGGTCGCGGGCGTTCGGCCCCTTGCCGGGATCCTTGCGCGGCTCCGCCAGGGCCGACCGGCGCGACGGGCTCCCCGGGCGCAGACCCTTGGCCCGCGCGGCCGCCTTGGCGCGGTTCAGCGCCTCGCGGGCCACCTCGGACCGCGGGGTCAGCTCGGTGCGTTCGACGACGGGACGCGGGTCACGCTCGCGCCGCTCGTCCGGGGAGCCGAGCGGGTCCGCGGGACCGCCGTCGGCCCCCTGCTCAGACACGACGTACCTGCCCCGGCGTGACCTCGAAGCGGGCACCCAGGAGAGCCTCCGGGACGTCCTGCGGCACCGCGGCCGTCACCAGCACCTGCCGCGCCGGGACCACGAGCTCCGCGAGCCGCTCGCGACGGCGGACGTCCAGCTCGGCGAAGACGTCGTCGAGGATCAGCACCGGGTCCGCGTCCGAGCCGTGGTCCGGGTCCCAGAAGACTCCCTCGGTCTCGATCGGCTCCGACCCGCCGCCCAGCAGCCGGAACGCCGCGAGGCGCAGAGCCAGCGCGAACGACCACGACTCCCCGTGGCTCGCGTAGCCCTTCGCAGGAAGATCGCCGAGGGAGAGCACGAGATCGTCCCGGTGCGGCCCGACGAGGCTCTGGCCCCGCTCGATCTCCTGCGCCCGCTGCTCCTCGACGGCGGCGGCCAACAGCTTCTCGAGCTCCTCCGGCGCCACCGCGTCCGACGGTCCGTCGGGCAGCACCGCCGAGCGGTACCGGATCTGCGCCTCGCTGTCCGCGTCGCTGACCTGCTCGTACGCCGTCGCCACGAGCGGCTGCAGGGAGCGCACGAGCGCGGTGCGCCACGCCAGCACCTGCCCACCGAGCTGGGCCGCGCGGGCGTCCCAGACCTCCAGCGCCGACAGGTCCGGGTCGCGCCCGGCGGCCCGGTGACCGCGCAGCGACTTCAGCAGCGCCGACCGCTGACGGACCACGCGCTCGTAGTCGGCCAGCACGCCGGCGGCACGGGGGAGGAGCTGCACGACGAGCTGGTCCAGGAAGCGGCGCCGGCCGTCCGGGTCGCCCTTGACGAGACCCAGGTCCTCCGGGGCGAACAGGACGGTGCGCAGGATCCCGAGGACGTCGCGCGCGCGGCCGAGCTGGCCGCGGTTCACGCGAGCCCGGTTCGCCTTGCCCGCGGTGATCTCCAGCTCGACCGTCGACGCTCGCTCGCCCCGGACGACGCGGGTCCGGACCACCGCACGCTGGGCGCCGGCACGGATCAGCGGGGTGTCGTTCGCGACCCGGTGGCTGCCGAGCGTCGCGACGTACCCCAGAGCCTCCACGAGATTCGTCTTGCCGCGGCCGTTGCGGCCCACGAACGCGTTGGGGCCCGGCTCGAGCTCGACGTCGGCTGCCTCGTAGGACCGGAAGTCGAGCAGGGAGAGGTGCGAGACGTACATGACCCCAGTGTCGCGCGGACTACTCGGCCGAGGGCTTCGTGGCGTGTCCGCCGAACTGCTGGCGCAGCGCGGCGACGGCCTTCATCGCCGGGGAGTCGTCCTGGCGCGAGGAGAACCGGGAGAACAGCGCGGCCGAGATGACGGGGAGCGGGACGGCGTTGTCGATCGCCTCGTCCACCGTCCAGCGGCCCTCGCCCGAGTCCGCGACCCAGTCGTCGATCGCTGTGAGCTCCGGGTCCTCCTCGAGGGCCTTGACCATGAGGTCGAGCAGCCACGAACGCACCACCGTGCCGCGCTTCCACGCGCGCATCGTGCCGTGGACGTCGGTGACGACGTCCTTCTTCGCGGACAGCAGCTCGTAGCCCTCGGCATAGGCCTGCATCAGCCCGTACTCGATGCCGTTGTGCACCATCTTGGCGAAGTGTCCCGCCCCCACGTTGCCGGCGTGCACGAAGCCCTCCTCGCGCGGACCCTCGGGCCGCAGCGCGTCGAAGATCGGCATGAGGTACGCGACCTGGTCGTCGGGTCCACCGCACATCAGGCCGTAGCCGTTCTCCAGACCCCAGATGCCACCGGAGACGCCCACGTCGACGTACCCGATGCCGCGCTCCGCGAGCTCGGCCGCACGCGCCTGGTCCTCCGGGTAGTGGGAGTTGCCGCCCTCGATGACGATGTCGCCGTCGCCCAGCAGGGTTCCGAGCTCCTGGACCACGCCGCGCGTCGGTTCACCGGCCGGGACCATCACCCACACCACGCGTCGCGGCCCGGGCAGCGCGGCGACGAGCGCCGCGAGCGACGCGACGTCGGACACCTCGGGACGCGGGTCGTAGCCCGTGACCTCGATACCCGCGCGGCGCAGACGCTCGCGCATGTTGTTGCCCATCTTGCCCAGACCGACCAGTCCCATGTGGGTGACCATGTGGAGAACCTCCCGGATAGGCGTGCTGCGAGCGTACGGGCCTCGAGGAGAACCCGCCCTGACTCAGGACGAGAAGCGGATCGGGACCAACAGGTAGCGGTAGGCGGACGAGTCCTCGCCGTCCAGGGACTCCTGGCCGGTGAACTCCACCGGCTTGTTGGGGTGCGTGAACGACAGCCGGACGAAGTCCGTGCCGAGCGCGCCCAGACCGTCCAGCAGGAACTGCGGGTTGAAGGCGACCTGGATGTCCTCACCGACGAGGACCGCCTCGAGGGCCTCGGACGCCTGCGCGTCGTCGCCCTGGCCGGCGTCGAGCACGACCTGGCCCTCGGAGAACGCGAGGCGGATCGGGGTGTTGCGCTCGGCCACGAGCGCGACGCGCTTGGCAGCGTCGATGAGTGCCTGGGTGGGGACGACGGCGTGGATCGGCGTGGCGTCCGGGAACAGCCGCCGCACGGCCGGGTAGTCGCCGTCGACCAGCTGGGACGTCGTGTGCCGGCCGCCGGCCTCGAAGCCGATGAGATCGATCCCCTCGCCGGTGGAGAGGCCGATGTTGACCTGGCCACCGCCCGCGCCGAGCGACTTCGCGACGTCGTTGAGGGTGCGGGCGCGCACCAGCGCGACGGCCGAGTAGCCCGGCGTGGCGGGCGTCCACGTCAGCTCACGCAGCGCGAGACGGTACCGGTCGGTCGCGAGCAACGTGATCCGTTCGCCCTCGATCTCCATCCGGACACCGGTGAGGAGCGGGAGCGTGTCGTCCCGGCTCGCTGCCACGCTGACCTGCGCGACGGCGTGCGTCAGCGAGTCGCCGGGCACCGTGCCGGTGAGCTCGGGCATCGCCGGCAGGGCCGGGTAGTCCTCGACGGGCATGGTGAGCAGCGTGAACCGGGAGGCGCCACAGGTCAGCGCCACCTTGTTGCCCTCGACCGTGACGTCCACCGGCTTGCTGGGCAGGGCACGGGAGATCTCGGCGAGGAGGCGGCCGGAGACGAGCACCGTGCCCGGCTCGGAGACCTCGGCGGGGATCTCGGAGCGGGCCGAGACCTCGTAGTCGAAGCTCGCCAGGCCGATGGTCCCCGCGGCGTCGGCCTCGAGGCGGACACCCGCCAGGACCGGGGCCGGCGGCCGCGTGGGGAGCGTACGGGCCGTCCAGGTCACGGCCTCGGCCAGGACGTCACGTTCAACCCGGAACTTCATCCCACTCCTCAGTGTGCTCGTGCGGTGCGACGACATGCCTGGCAGCAGCGCCGTCGTCCGTGCAAACCCTACCGTGCCGAGGCCCGGGAGGAAGGGCGTGCCGTCACTGCCGTCCAGCGCTTCGAAGGCGTGTGGATCTCTCCTGGGATAAACACGTTCATCGTCGTCGTAGGGGTTGTGGATGATGGGGAAAACCGCCGTCTTCCCAGGTCAGAGGGCTTGCGAGGCTGTGGAGAAGGTTGGGGGCGAACCTGTGGGCAACAGGGTGCCCCTGTGGACGGTGGTTTCTGTACCCACAGGCGTCCACCGATGAGGGTGCGTTCGTCCACCGGTTCTGCGGCGTGTTCCACAGGCATCCACAGATTTGTCCACAGGTGTGCACCGGGCTGAGACCGGAATCGGGGGAGTTGTCCACCGATGCGGTCCACAGGATGGGGACAGCCCGGCTGAAATCGCATGTTCTCGGGCACGCTTCTGTGGGAAACCCTGTGAACACGAGGTTCTCCACAGGGCTGTGGAATTGTGGATCAGCCGCGATGCTGTTGCTTGATGCGGCTCGTCAGCTCCGTGACCTGGTTGTACGTCGACCGGCGCTCGGCCATCTGCCCGGCGATCTTCTTGTTCGCGTGCATGACCGTCGTATGGTCGCGGCCGCCGAACTGCTGGCCGATCTTGGGCAGGGAGAGGTCTGTCAGCTCGCGGCACAGGTACATGGCGATCTGCCGGGCGGTCACGAGCACCCTGGACCGGGACGTGCCGCAGAGGTCGTCGATCGTGAGACCGAAGTACGCGGCGGTCTGGGCGATGACCATGGCCGGGGTGATCTCGGTGGCCTGGTCGTCGTCGGTAATGAGGTCCTTGAGGACGATCTCGGTCAGGGCGAGGTCCACCTGCTGCTTGTTCAGGTTGGCGAACGCCGTCACCCGGATGAGCGCTCCCTCGAGCTCGCGGATGTTCGTCGAGATGCGCGAGCCGATGTAGCTCAGGACCTCTGCCGGCACGTCGAGCCGCTCGCTCGCGGCCTTCTTGCGCAGGATGGCGATACGGGTCTCGAGGTCGGGCGGCTGGACGTCCGTGATGAGACCCCACTCGAACCGGGAGCGCAGGCGGTCCTCGAACCCGTCGAGCTGCTTGGGCGGGACGTCGGAGGTGATGACCACCTGCTTGTCCGCGTTGTGCAGCGCGTTGAAGGTGTGGAAGAACTCCTCCATCGTCTGTTCCTTGCCCTGCAGGAACTGGATGTCGTCGATGAGCAGGACGTCGACGTCGCGGTAGCGCCGCTGGAACGCGCCGGTGCGTCCCTCGCCGATGCTGTTGATGAAGTCGTTGGTGAACTCCTCGGAGTTCACGTACCGCACCCGCACGTGCGGGTAGAGGTTGTGGGCGTAGTGACCGATCGCGTGCAGGAGGTGGGTCTTGCCCAGCCCGGAGTCGCCGTAGATGAAGAGGGGGTTGTAGGCCTTGGCCGGCGCCTCGGCCACCGCCACGGCGGCCGCGTGCGCGAACCGGTTGGAGGAGCCGATGACGAACGTCTCGAAGATGTACTTCGGGTTCAGCCGCGTGGGCTCCGCTGCCTCCTTGCGCGCCGGCGGCGCGGTGCGGGGCACCGAGGTCCGCTCGGGGGCGGAGATGTCGTGCTCGGGCTCCTCGGAGGGCGGGCTGTAGTCCTGCGTGGGCCCGGCCAGCGCCTCGTGGCTGAGCTCCGGGTCGACGGTGATCCCGAAGCGGATGTCGCGCCCGAGCGTCGAGGACATCGCCGAGACGAGCTGGTCGCGCACGCTCGTCTCGAGGTAGTTGCGCGTCTGCTCGTGCGGGACGGCGATGAAGACCGTGTCCTCCAGGATCGCCATCGGCTTCGCGAGCTTGATGAAGGCGAGCTGCCGCTGGGTCATGTCCGACCGCGCCTCGAGGGTCGCCAGGGTCTGTGACCAGACCTCGGTGATGTCGGCGTCGGGCTGGGGCACGGGGGTTCCTCCGGGCGGTCGGGTGACAGTGTCCACATAGTTTTCCACACCCTGTGGAACCTGTGGACATCGGTGTGGACGACGGCGGACCGGCAGTGGTCGTGTCGTCGTCGTCACGCTGGGCCCGGTTGACCGGAGAGGCTCCGACGGCGTAACGTCGGACAGCCGTTCCAGGTACTTTCGCGCGCCCTCCTTCGGGCGAGCGGCCTCGGGTCGGCCCGGTCGACACACTGCCCGTGCGGACACCGACCTGCAACCTGACCGACATCGTCGAGGACCTGACGGTGTGCCTCCCCGACGTTTTCTTGGAGTACCTCGTGAGCAAGCGGACCTTCCAGCCGAACAACCGCCGTCGTGCGAAGACCCACGGTTTCCGGCTGCGCATGCGCACCCGCGCCGGCCGCGCCATCCTGGCGAACCGCCGTCGCAAGGGCCGCGCCGACCTCGCTGCCTGAGCCGTGCTCCCTGCGGCGCGTCGCATGCGCCGCTCTTTCGACTTCGAACGAGCGGTGCGCGGTGGCGCGCGCGCAGGGCGCTCGACCGTCGTCGTCCACCTGACCCGGGCACCGGGGCAGGTGGACGGCCCTTTGGTGGGCCTGGTGGTCTCCAAGGCGGTCGGGAACGCCGTGCACCGGAACCTGGTGAAGCGGCGCCTGCGAGGCATCGCAGCCGCCCATCTCGCCGAGCTGCCCGCGGACGCCCTCGTGGTCCTGCGCGCGCTGCCGGCGTCCGCTGCGGCGGACTACTCCCGCCTCGCCCGCGACGTCTCCCGCGGCATGCACAAGGCGCTCGCCCGGTTCGCGGGGCCGGGCTGATGGCCGGCTCGGTTCTCGGACGCAGCCGAGAGCTGATGCGCGCCGTCCCGACGGCAGTGCTCGTCGGGGCGATCCGCGTCTACCAGGCCGTCGTGTCGCCGATGACCGGTCCGACCTGCAAGTACTACCCGTCCTGCTCGCAGTACGCGCTGGTCGCAGTCCGTACGCACGGACCGCTGCGGGGGACCGGACTCGCGCTCTGGCGGATCCTGCGGTGCAACCCGTGGAGCCTCGGCGGCGTCGACGACGTGCCGCCGGCTCGTCAGCACGAGCACCGCGGCGCCCACACGCACTGACCTCCCGGGGTCGCGCCACCCGGACTCAGCTTCCGACAGAGGAGACATTTCGGGATGATCGATACCATCCTGTACCCCATCCAGTGGGTCGTGGCCTGGATCATGTACGGGTCCCATCAGTTCTTCACCCTGCTGGGCTTCCAGGACGGTCCGGGCTTCGCCTGGGTGCTGTCGATCGTCGCACTGGTGATCGCCATCCGTATCCTGCTGATCCCGCTGTTCTTCAAGCAGATCAAGGCCTCGCGCGGTATGCAGATGATGCAGCCGGAGCTCCAGGCGATCCAGAAGAAGTACAAGAACAAGAAGGACCCGTCGTCGCGCGAGGCCATGGGCCGCGAGACGATGGAGCTGTACCGCAAGCACGGCACCAACCCGATGGCCTCGTGCATGCCGATCCTCCTGCAGTCGCCGATCTTCTTCGCCCTGTTCCGGCTGCTCTACAACCTGGGCGACATCTCGACCGGTGCCGACTCGGCGATCGGGCCGATCGACCAGTCGGTCGCCGCCGACATCGAGCACTCCTCGCTCTTCGGCGCGCAGCTCTCAGACATCTTCCTGCAGACGGACGACTGGGGTGCCCGGATCGTCATCCTGGTCCTCATCGTCGCGATGAGTGCCACGACGTTCTTCACGCAGCGCCAGCTCACGATGAAGAACATGCCGAAGGCCGCGCTCGAGGGGCCGATGGCGAACACGCAGAAGATGATGCTCTACGCGCTGCCGGTGATCTTCCTGATCTCGGGCGTGAACTTCCCTGTCGGTGTCCTGATCTACTGGACCACGACGAACCTCTGGTCGATGGGGCAGCAGTTCTACACGATCAAGCGTATGCCGGCGCCGGGCTCCGAGGCGGAGCGCCAGCTCAAGGAGAAGCAGGCCGCGAAGGCTGCCAAGAAGGGCATCGTCGCCGAGGAGCCCACCGAGATCGAGCCGCCGAAGCCTGTCGGCCAGCGTGAGCAGCCGGTGCGGAAGAACCGCAAGAAGAAGAAGAGATGAGGTCAGCCATGACGAGCGACGCGACGCCCGAGAACGGCAAGACGCTGGTGGCACGGCTCGAGGAGGAGGGTGAGGTCGCCGCAGACTACCTCGAGGAGCTGCTCGACATCGCCGACCTGGACGGTGACATCGACCTCGACATCCACCATGAGCGTGCCGCGGTCGAGGTGGTCTCCGAGGAATCCCCCCGGTCTCTCGACGCGCTGGTCGGCAGGAACGGCGAGGTGCTGGAGGCGCTTCAGGACCTCACGCGACTGGCGGTGCAGGCGCGCACGGGGGAGCGGAGCCGACTGATGCTCGACGTCGGCGGTTTCCGCGCGGGGCGGCGCGCCGAGCTCGAGACGCTCGCGACCGATGCGATCACGCGCGTGCGGGAGTCCGGAGAGACGGAGTCCTTGGAACCGATGAACGCCTTCGAGCGCAAGGTGGTGCACGACGTCGTGGCCGCGGCGGGCTTGGTGAGCGACTCGGCCGGAGTCGAGCCGCAGCGGCACGTGGTGATCCATCCGGCGGGGGACACCACGGCGTGACGACCGCCGACGGGGCCCGCTGTTTCACGTGAAACAGCGGGCCCTCGTCGTGTCTGGAGGATGCTGACCAAGGAGGGGACGAGCCATGCTGGACCCCGACGTGAGTGACAGGATGGTGCGCATGGAATCGGACGAGACGATCGGGACGAGCGCGGCGGTACGCGACTACTTCGGCGAGCACTACGACGCGGTGGCCCGGTTCCACGCCCGGCTACGGGACGAAGGCGAGCTTCGCGGGCTGATCGGCCCGCGCGAGGTCGATCGCCTGTGGGAGCGACACGTCCTCAACTCCGCGGCGGTCGTGCCGTTCCTCGCATCGGCGAACACTGTGGCGGACATCGGATCCGGCGCCGGGCTGCCCGGCGTCGTCATCGCGATCCTGCGTCCCGACGCCACGGTGCACCTGATCGAACCCATGGAGCGACGGACCACCTGGCTCGAGGAGGTCGTCGACGACCTCGGGCTGACGAACGTCGAGGTCAAGCGAGGCCGCGCGGAGGAGTATGACGGCGCGTTGGAGGTCGACGCGGTGACATCTCGTGCGGTGGCAGCTCTGTCGAAGCTCGCACGGATGAGCCTTCCGCTCGTCAGGCCCGGCGGAGAGTTGGTCGTCCTCAAGGGACGCAATGTCGCGCAGGAGATCGAGCCGGCGCGAAAGATCCTGCGCAAGCTCGCCGTCGGGGAGCCGGAGATCCTGGAGGGCCGGACGGTCGACGGCGTGGAGTCGACGACGGTCCTCCGCGTCCGCCGCAAGTAGCGCTACGGCTCGCGGCCCGGCATGTTTCACGTGAAACATGCCGGGCCGTCGTCGTGCTGCGGGCGCTTCGTCGCGAGGTGTATGACGTGCGGGTGTCAGCGCCGCGGCCGTGGGTGCGAGGCCGTAGAGTGAGCGCGGAACTGCATCGACGTGCGACGCGACGTGGAGGAACGACCCGTGAGCATGAGCGCCGACCGCCAGGACGCCTCGTCCGAGGACGGTACCTGGAGCACCCCTGACGCGCGCGACGCCGGTGTTTCACGTGAAACATCCCCCTCGCCGGAGATCGGCGGTGGATCCACCTCGCACCCGGGAGCTCCGCACGCGGGAGCCTCGCACGCGGGGGATCTGCACCGGGAGGCGCTGATCTCCTCCGTGCCGGAGGTGGACGAAGACACGCCCTTGGCCGCACAGCTGGCGCTGGATGCGCGACGCCGGCTCGAGCTGGACGGACGGAGGTTCCCGCGTCCCGAACGCACGCGGATCATCACCGTC